>JBPPMD010000213.1:0-13819 GCA_051305875.1 Desulfuromonadales bacterium
TGTGTATAAGAGACAGCCCGTACTACTATGCAACAACCCCTGAGAGGCCAATGAATTTGCAACTCACTTGCAAAAATACAAATAGCAGAAGGTTCACCCGGGATATCCGGGTGGACCCTGGCTCGGCAACTATTCGTCGTTCTTTTTAAACTGCTCCAGCAATTTCGCCATCATATGCGAAGGGACTTCTTCGTAATGTGAGAATTCCATGGTAAAGAGCCCACGGTCAGATGTCATGGAACGGAGTTCAGGAGCATATTTAAGTACTTCAGACATCGGCACCTGCGACTTGACCACCTGGCTGCCTGCTTGCGGCTCCATACCAAGGACTTTGCCGCGGCGCGAGTTCATATCTCCGATGACATCACCAACGCATTCGTCAGGGATGGTGATTGCCATTTCCATCACCGGCTCAAGCAAGACCGGACTAGCTGCCTCACACGCTTTTTTGAAAGCCATGGAGCCGGCAATTTTGAAGGCCATCTCCGACGAGTCAACAGAGTGATGGGACCCGTCATAGAGCGTAACACTGAAGTCCTGAACAGGGAAACCTGCCAGAGTGCCCTTATGCATTGTCTCCTGAATACCTTTGTCGACCGCAGGAATATATTGGCGAGGCACCACTCCGCCGACAACCTTGTCTATAAAAAGATACCCTTCACCGCGTTTTCTGGGCTCCAGACGAATATGCACGTCGGCAAACTGACCGCGGCCGCCCGACTGCTTTTTGTGACGATAGTGCTGGTCGACACTCTTTTTGATTGCTTCGCGATAAGGGACCTTCGGCTCCTTGAGAATGACATCAGCACCAAACTTGCGCTTCAGCTTTTCAATAGCAACCTCAACATGGACCTGGCCCATGCCCGAAATAATCATCTCTTTGGTTTCTTCATCCCGCTGGATATGCAGAGCCGGATCTTCTTCTGTCAATCGTGAAAGTCCGCTGAAGATTTTTTCTTCATCGCCTTTGCTTTTTGGCTCCAGAGCAAAGGAGATAACCGGCTTCATGGTCATTGGACATTCGTAGATGATCGGCTTGCCCGCATCGCACAGAGTATCGCCAGTCGTCGTCTCTTTCAACTTGGCAACCGCAACAATGTCTCCAGCCACGGCTTCGGTGACTGCCTTCTGTTTTTTGCCTTCCGGCAACAGGATCTGGCCAATCCTTTCGCTACAGCCTTTATTGGGATTATAAACGGTGGAATCCGACTTGACGGTCCCGGAATAGACCCTGAAGAGACTCAACCTCCCGGTAAAAGGGTCACTGACAGTCTTGAAAACCATCGCCGAAAAGGGTTCTTTCGGATCGGGACGACGTTCTTCGGCTTCATCGGTCTTGGGATTGGTTCCGTATTGAATACCTTTGTCGATCGGTGATGGCATACAGATAACGATGTAATCAAGCAGTTGGCGAATGCCGATATTGGCGGTGGCGCTGCCGCAGAAAACTGGGGTAAAGACTCCCGTCAGAGTTCCCTCGCGCAAACCACGCAAAATCTCCTCCTGGGATAATTCTTCGGTTTCAAGATACTTTTCCATCAGCTCGTCATCAGCTTCCGCACAGGCTTCCATCAGCATCATATGCAGCCGATCAGCCTCAGAGCGGTACTCTTCAGGGATTTCGGTTTCGTCATAAGTGCCCTTATCATCAAATGTGAAGAGCCGGGCCTTCATCGTAATCAGATCGATGACCCCTTTAAAATTCTCCTCCTGACCGATAGGCATATTGACCGCCACCGGGAGACATCCCAGGGAAGTTTCCATGTCGTCGACAGCCTTAAGATAGTCAGCACGCTCACGATCAATTTTATTGATAAAGGCGATGCGCGGCACTTCGAATTCATCAGCCCATTTCCAGAGAGTCTGGGTCTGGGCCTTGACACCATCTACGGCTGAGACCAGCAGCACGACACCACCGAGCACGCGCATGCAGCCACGGGTGTCATGCAGGAAATTGGTGTAACCGGGAGTATCAACGATATGCAGTTCATGGTCGTTCCACTCGCAGTGATGCAGTTTTGAGGAAATCGTGATTTTGCGCTTGGTCTCTTCGGGCTCAAAGTCCATGTTGGACGAGCCATCGTCAACCTTGCCGAGTCGATCGGTCATGCCGGTGTTAAACAGTATCGCTTCGACCAGAGAGGTTTTCCCTGCATCCCCTTGTCCAACGATGCCCAGATTCCGCAACTTTTCAGTTTCGAACTTTGCCATGATCTCTCCTTTCAGTGCTCCACATGATTTCCGATAGTCAGTTGATCACAATGAATTATGTGTTTATTGAATCACCACATTGCGCTCATAGATGATTCGCAAACCTTCCAGTGTGAGACAATTATCAACTTCATCGATAGACTGGCTGTATGGTGCAATCAGGCTGGCCAACCCCCCTGTGGCAATGACATAGGGGTTCTCCCGCGTTTCCTGCTTCATGCGGCCGACGATGCCGTCAACCAGGCCGACATAACCGTAAAACAGTCCGGACTGCATACTGTTGACCGTATTCTTGGCAACCACCTGTGGCGGACAGCAGATCTCGACTCTGGGCAGTTTGCTGGCCCGTTCATAGAGAGCCTCAGCAGAGATGCTTAACCCCGGTGCAATGGCGCCGCCCAGGTATTCACCACGCTTCGAAAGATAATCGAAGGTTGTGGCCGTTCCGAAGTCCACTACGATCAGACTGGAGGGCTTCTTGGCATAAGCAGCCACGGCATTGACGATGCGGTCGGCGCCCACCTCGCGGGGATTGTCATACAAGATCGGCATACCGGTTTTGATCCCCGGACCAACTACGAGAGGTCGCAACTTGAAATATGTGTCACAGAGGGACTCCAGAGTGTTCAGCAATGGAGGTACGACACAGGAAATGATCACGTTGTCAATATCAGGGAAATGCAACCCGCTGATACTGAACAATTCATGAGTCACAAGCGCCCATTCATCCGTGGTACGAGCCTTGTCTGTCGTCAGTCGCCAACTGCGCACAAGTTCTTTGCCCCGATACAAGCCGAGTACCGTATTGGTATTGCCGACATCTATGACTAAAAGCATAAAAATCCGTGAGTCCTGAGGCGTGGGTCCTGAGGTGTGAACACTCTATATGCAGTAAGCAACATTATTAAATTCCCTGCAAACGAGCAAGATGGCTCTGGTTTTTCTCACCTCAGACCTCATCTTTCTCAACCGAGATCGGCCGCACATCGCCGGCATAAATGTTCTCTACCTTACCGGTCGCAGTCTTGACCAGCAGGGCCCCGTCTTCGGCAAGTCCGATCATGGTCCCGCTGATCTGCCGTTCATTGCAATCCACCTGCACTGTCTTACCGGTCAAATCACAGAACTCCGCCCAGGCGGACATGATCGGTGCGCTGCCCTGTTCCAGGTAAGTTTGGTACAAGGCATCAATTTCCTGCAAAAGGGTTCGGGTAAAATCAAGCCGTGAAACGATCTGACCTGAAACCATAAAAAGCGATGTTGCCGGGTAGCGCAGATCATCAGGAAACTGTTCCTGGCGCATATTCAGGTTAACGCCAATCCCCAGGACAACATAATGGACCTGATCGGTTTCCGAACTCATCTCATTAAGAAGTCCGGCAACTTTAGCTCCATGCAAGAGAATGTCATTGGGCCATTTGACTGTCGGTTGCAGTCCGGTGCAACGAATGATGGCACGGCAAACAGCAACGGCCGAAAGGAATGTCAGCTTCGGTGCTTCAAAAGGAAGGACAGGTGGGCGCAAAAGGATCGAAGCATAAAGATTGACACCGCCGGGAGACTCCCATTGGCGCCCCATCCGACCTTTACCTGAAGTTTGACGGTCCGCAATCACCACCAGGCCATCAACGCCTCCCTCATCACCCATACGACAGGCTTGCATGTTGGTGGAATCGGTCTCATCGAAGCAACGCACCCGGGAGCCAACCAATCGGCTGTCAAGGCCGGCCTGAATAGATTCCGGCATCAGGACATCAGGTGACCGGAGTAATTGATAACCTCGTGAAGGTATCGCTTCAATCAGATAACCGGCTTGACGCAGATTGCGAATATGTTTCCAGACCGCTGCCCGTGATATCCCCAAGGTTGTACTGATGCGTTCGCCGGAGACAAAGCCGTCAGGAGTCTGGCTGAAAAGAGACAGTATGGTTTCACGCGGCGCGGGATTCTTCATCAGTTACAGATTGCAACTCCTTGAGTCGTTTCCCATACAAAACTAATGAGTGTTTGTCCGGTGTTTCCGGCTGGTGGCTAAGTAAACAGCATTGAGATATCAACAGCGCGACAGGAGTGGGTCAGTGCACCGACAGAAATCAGCTGGACACCTGTTTCGGCGATTTCACGAACAGTTTCAAGGTTAACGCCGCCGGAAGCTTCCGTAATTGCCTGATCGCCAACCAGTTCAACCGCTGCAGTCAATTCTGTCAATGTCATGTTGTCGAGAAGCAGAATATCGGCGCCGGCAGCAAGAGCTTCTGCGACCTCATCCTGATTGCGGACCTCGACTTCTATTTTCTGAGTATGTGGGACACGTTGTCTGGCACGACTGACAGCCGCCGTAATCCCGCCGGCTGCAGCAACGTGGTTTTCCTTGATCAAGACAGCATCATACAGGGCCATGCGGTGGTTGCCACCACCCCCCATGCGCACTGCATACTTTTCCAGAACGCGCAACCCCGGAGTCGTTTTACGGGTATCAACAATAACGGCACGGGTACCTGCAACTTCCAGCACAAAAGTCGATGTGAGAGTGGCGACACCACACATCCGCTGCAATAGATTCAAGGCCACTCGTTCACCCTGAAGCAATGCGGCAGCATCACCTTTGATCCAGGCGATTACATCACCGCGTTTAGCGGCCTGGCCGTCAGAGATAAGTTTTTCGAAAGCGGTTTCTGCAGAAAGCAATTGAAAGACACGCCGGGCAACATTGATACCGGCCAGGACAAAATCTTCCTTGGCCACCAACTCGGCACCTGCCTGGGTACCGGGCTCGATAGTTGCCATAGTGGTCACATCGCCGGTGCCGATATCCTCTTCAAGGGCACGGCGCAGAATGGGGTCAAGGATAAACGGGTTCATAGTATTAGATTCCGGCTGGCTTCCGAATGGTGACTTCATTGTGACCATCTAATGATCTTCGAATGGACGCTGACACGTTTAAAGTGATTTTTTATAACATATCGAAACTTAGACAAGCAACTGAAAACCCTGTAACCATGCCTATTTCAGTACCAATACATTTGTGCTAAGATCACCAACAATAGCTGTTGACACGCATCCTCAATTTCTCTTTCTATCAAGGAGCTCCTTGTGAAATCCTACATCAAATTCTGTCTGATTCTCATGGTAACGACGGCACTGTCCGCTTGCGTCAGCAAATCTGCGCACCAGCTGAAACTCGATGAAAACCAGCACCTCCAATCTGTCATCAATGGTCTCAAGAACGATTACGAACGCTTGAAAGCAGACAAAAACCAGTTAGCAGAACGCAACGACAGCCTCAACCAGCGCCTGCTCGAAGCGATTGATCGCAACAAACAGCTGCAAGAGGATCTCATGCGTGCCCGGGCAGATCTGGATCGGGTAGAGAAAGTCCTTGCTGACCGCAGCGCCGAGACCGGTGCCGCCATGACTGAAATGCGTCAGGAGGTTGATCGCCTCACGACAGAGAGCAACCTGCTGGAACAGCAGCTGGAGGTTGAACGTCAGGCGCGTGAAGCTCGCCTCGCAGAAGTTCAGGGTACATATGATGAGCTGGTCGGCAAGCTTGAGGAGGAGATTCAACGGGGTGAGATAAAGATATCAGATCTCAAAGGAAAGCTGACAGTGAACGTTGTCGACAAAATCCTCTTCGACTCCGGCAAAGCCGTTCTCAAGCCGGCAGGTATCAGGGTTTTGCAACAGATCGGCGACATTCTCAAGTCAACAGCCGACAAGGACATTCAGGTCGAAGGGCACACCGATAATGTGCCTATTCGGGGTACGCTTACCGAAAAATACCCGACTAACTGGGAGCTCTCAACTGCACGGGCGACCACAGTTCTGCACTTTCTCCAGGGTGAAGTCGGCATCCCTGGCGAACGGCTCTCAGCTGTCGGCTATGGCGAGTACCGGCCCATCGCTACCAACAGTACACCAGAAGATCGCGCCCAGAACCGCCGCATCCAGATTGTACTGACTGCAACCAAAGACCGTTAGAAAAACATATAACGGGAGCGTTGCTGTTATGTGTTCATCCGGCGTTTCCGGATGAACACGAGCTAAAATCTGTTCTCAAACATCCAGATTTTCGCTTCGGCCCGTATAGTCCAACATCTAGAATAATCCTGCATCGCGAAGTTCTCTCGCAATCTGTCGGCGCCGAAGCGCAAAGCGACGATAAGCACCATCAGCCAACTGGGCAGCGGCAGTCTGGGCGACACGGTCCACCAGAATGAATTCACGGTAAGCCACATCCAGCGACTGACCGGTTATCATCGACAATAAGTCGGCCAGAGACTGCCGGCCGCTGAGGTCTACTTCCTCGCTGTCAATCAATCTTCCTTCGCTGTCAAACATGTGAGCCGTCAGTCGACATTCAGGTGCAACCAGTCCCGGCCCATCAATCGTCAAAGCAAACAGATGATCCGGATCATCAGTATCACCCAGGTTAAGATCATCGGATATCTGCTCGAAACAGCCCGGGTGAATGAAGCCTCGTCTGCGACTGCGCAGATCGAAGTAAAAATGGCCGGCATCCGGCAGGGACTGACGACAGCAGAGTGGGCACTCAAGAACCAGGCGACGGCGATGCCCGTCTGACATTTCATTGAGATCGGCCGGCATCGATCCGGACCGGAAGCCACTTCCATGACTGGGCATTACTTCAGATCGGGACAGGGCAAATTCTGCCAGTTGTTTTAACTGGCCATGCACGACGGTATTGCGGGCATGGGTGAGAACCGGCCGGATACTACTGGAGAAACCGGAGGACAGACTCTCCACCTTGGGGCTTTTACTGATGCAGAAATCCAGAACCTGATAATCGCGTTCTCGAGCAGCATAGATAAGAAATTCATGGACACGCACTTCAGCGTTTAGCCGGGCGCGGGAGTCAACCAGGCTGGGAAGCAACCAGAGCCGGTCGCAGCGATCGACCGCGGTCAGGACCTGCCGCAAAGCGTCCGCGTTGACCAGCGACGCACGATCCTTGACCGGCACCAGCACCAGGTCAGCGGCCAGCAACGCCGCTTCGGTAAACCAATCGAGAATCGGCCGCGTATCAAGGATCAAGATGCCGGGGAGTGCAGCTGCGTGTAATTGCTGACTTAACCAGCCCGGAGAATGCGATGGTGCCTGCATCCGACGGGATGAGGCGATATATTGCACACCGTACTGACCGAGAACAGCGAGTTCATCAGCAGAATCTCCTGCGAGGAGACCAGCAACGCTGTTTTTTGGACGTGGGCCAAGAGCAAACATCTGGTCGACACTAAAGTGGTTGTCGAAGGAAGCTATCGTTACCGGCAGGTCTTCACGCAAAGCCTTAAGGTAAACCGCCAGGTTGGTGGCGATCGTCGTCTTTCCCACCCCGCCTTTTTCGCTGGCGATGGTCACCACAAACGGACGGTTCACGAGGCATCATCCTCAGTCAGTAACTCCTGCAGGACCTCCCAGCGTTCCAGACAGTCATCCAGCTCCGTCTGCAGGTTGGTATGCTGGTCGATCAGCTTGCCGAGACGGCTATGATCGACAGCCATAGCCGGGTCCTGCATTTCGTTTGTCAGAACAGCCAGCGCCTGTTCAAGATCCTCAATGCGTTTTTCAACCTCGGCCAGCTGCTTTTGCCGTTTTTGCTCTTCCCTTCGTTCCGCCTTGCGTTCCGCATGGGAGATACTGCGGGAGTTTTTGTCATTTACCTTTGCAGAAGACGTCTTCGCGTTAACTTGCTCAACTCTCAACGACGAGTGGCTGGCATCGCCTTCGCCACTTTTGGACCGTAGAAAATCAGCGTAATTGCCGAGATAAGAAGTCGCCCGGTGTGCAGCGACCTCAACAACCCGACTGGCCAGTGCATCGACAAAATAACGATCGTGAGAAACGAACACCAGGGTCCCCTGATAACCTTTCAATGCCTGCAGGAGAACTTCCTTGGAAGCAAGGTCAAGATGGTTGGTCGGCTCATCCAGCAACAACAGGTTGGCCGGTTTTAGCAGCAGAATCGCCAGGGCCAGCCGGTTGCGTTCACCTCCAGAGAGGACTGCAACCTGCTTGTGTACATCATCACCATGAAACAGGAAGGCACCGAGCAGGTTGCGGACTTTAGGTACCATATCGTAAGGCGCTGCCCGGGTGATCTGCTCAAGGACCGTCAGACTCGAGTCCAACGTACGCGCCTGGTCCTGAGCAAAATAGGCCATGATCAGGTTATGCCCTTCCTCACGGACACCTTTGAGAGGGTCCTCCACACCGGCCAACAGGCGCATCATGGTCGACTTACCGGCGCCATTGGCGCCGACCAGAGCGATGCGTTCCCCCCGCTCGATGACAAGATCAACCTCTTCGATGACTGACACGTCACCGTAGCCATGTGACACCCCGGAGAGGCTGAGCGAGAGACGCCCGCTTTTGGGTGGGATCGGGAAAGAGAACCCGATCTTTTTACGTTCCGGCGGAAGTTCAATGCGTTCGATTTTTTCCAACTGTTTGACCCGGCTCTGCACCAGAGACGCCTTGTTGGCATTGTAGCGAAACTTGTTGATGAACGCTTCAAGGCGGGCGATTTCTTCGTCCTGACGACTTTTGAGCTCCCGCAAAGCCGTGACGCGTTCATCGCGGGCGATCAGGTATCGAGAATAGTTGCCGGGATAATCCGTGAGTTTGGCATGCCAGATTTCGACAATGCGTGTCACCACCTGATCCAGGAAGAAACGGTCATGGGAAACCAGCACTACGGCATGCGGATAGGCAGCCAGGTAACTTTCAAGCCAGTCACGGGCCGGCAGATCAAGGTGGTTGGTCGGCTCATCAAGGAGCAGCAGGTTTGGTTTTTGCAACAACAGCTTGGCCAGGGCGATACGCATCTGCCAGCCGCCGGAAAACTGTTCACACGGTTTGTGCCAGTCCTGTTCCTCAAAACCCAGGCCTTTAAGGACACGGCCGATTTCAGCCTCGATGGTATAGCCACCGCGCTGACGGAAAATTTCCTGCAACTCGGAGTAGCGATCGAGATCGGTCTGTTCTGCTGAGCGGCTGATCTGCCCTTCGAGCTGCTGCAATTCAGCTTCAACGGCAAGAAGTTCCGCGAGCGCCGAACGCACCTCGGAAAACAGGCTCCTGCCGTGGTGCACCAGGCCTTCCTGGGGCAGATAGCCGATAGTGGTTCCGCGTGCAATCTGGACCTTGCCGGCATCAACCTCTGATTGCCCGGCCAGCAAGCGCAACAGGGTGGTCTTGCCGGCACCATTCTCACCACAAAGGCCGATGCGGTCTGTCGGACGGACATGCCAGTCAACGTGACGCAAAACCACCTGGTCGGCGAACTGTTTGATAACATCTTTAAGTTGCAACATGGGGCTGTTATAGCACATCTGTATGACTGCGAGAATCTCCATTATTGATATCACCTTCATCATTGACAGAAGCAGCCAACACTTGCAGAATGAGTGTGCGTTCATCCGGAAGAAGGCCAGCAGCAGGCAAGCATAATGGAGTTTAAAATGGCACGAAAAGTATTTATTGCAGCAACCGGCCAGGATTGCGGCAAAACGACCACCAGCCTCTCCCTTCTCCACCTCGCACGCAAAAAATATCGCCGGGTTGGATTTATCAAGCCGGTTGGTCCGAAACCTACCCGTCATGAAGACTTCTGGATCGACAAGGACGCTGCACTGGTCGCCAGGGTCTTCGATCTTGAAGACAATCTCCGGCTGATGTCGCCGGTAGTAGTACAACCCGGGGATACACGCAAGGTTCTCGATGGCGTGATAACCCGAACACAACTGGAAGAGCAGCTGCTCGAAGCCTGCCGAGAGCTCGATAAATGTTGCGATTTCCTGGTCATCGAAGGTGCCGGGCACAGTGGTGTCGGGTCTGTACTCGGCCTGAGCAACGCCCGGGTGGCAAAGCTGCTTGATGCTCCGGTATTGATGGTCAGTGGTGGCGGCATCGGTCACGTGATTGACGACGTAAGTATGAATCTTGCCCTGTACAAGATGGAAGGGGCGGACGTACGCATCGTCATGCCGAACAAGCTGATTGCCGAAAAGCGCGCTCAAACTCTCGGTTATATGACCAAAGCCTTTGCCGGACAGGACTTCATCGTTCATGGCGGCTTCAACTATTCACCGATCCTCGCAGGTCCTACCCTGCTGCACATCGCCAAGCTCTTCGACCAGCCGCTACGGGCAACCCTTGATCAGGCGATGCACATTATCAAGCACATTCAGCTTGCAGCAGCATCCACCGAAAAGGTTGTCGAATATCTCAAGGACTCGACCCTCCTGCTGGTCAACAGCAGCCGGGACGAACTTCTGGTCATGCTCGCTTCGCTCTACCATATCCACGAGTATCGTGAAAAGCTCTCCGGGGTTCTGATCTCCGGTGTCAACCCGATCGCGAGACTGACCCAGCAGGTCCTTGATGACAGCGAGCTGCCATTCATACGAACCGCACAGCTGACATCGACAGTTTTTCAGACGGTTACGCGGGATGTTTCCAAGATTACTGCTGATGATCAGGAGAAGATCAATCTGGTCAAAGAACTTGCCGAACAGGATCTCGATTTTGACCTGATCGACAGCATGCTGGACTAGTACCCTGTAACCCATAATCTTTCGTACCTTGCTTGTTCTTTGCCGCGTCAGCTACGTTCCGATTTCAGCTGATTAGCTACGGCTAGGCACCAGAAATCGCGCCTTGCTGACACGGCAAATCCCTACGCAATCCATCGAAATCCTATAGGTTACAGGGTACTAGCTGCCTGTCGGACTTAACGCTACTGTCTCGCTAAGCTTCGTCAAATACTACGCGCTCCTGAAAAGTGGCCTCGTGGTATTTTTCTGTGCAAACCTTGCTGTTTTTGCTATAGTTTGTCTATATACCTTTTTTAAAAAGGCTTTTTCGATCTTAAGGGTCATGATGACCCCGTGGATATACAGTTTCGGCATTTGTTCTTCCCCTGAGTGAGCTCCCAATTCCGGTTGAGCCAAAAACTCGGGTCAGGATATATGCCCCCAACAGATCAAGGTTGTCGTGAACGACAACCGGAAAGATTTACATGTCTAAAAAGATGCTGGTTAACGCCACCCTTCCAGAGGAAAACCGGGTGGCTATTGTAGAAGACGGTATCCTCACTGAGCTTGATATCGAGGTCGCCGGCAGGGAACCCTCTAAAGGGAACATCTACAAAGCGGTTGTCGTCCGGGTTGAGACCGGTCTGCAGGCCGCTTTCGTCGATTACGGGGCTGAAAGACTTGGCTTTTTGCAGATCGACGAGATCAATTACACCACTGTCAAGCCTGGCTACAAACCAGCGGAAGATGTCCGCAGGCCACGCATCAACGACCTGTTGCACCGCGGTCAGGAACTTCTGGTGCAGATCACCAAGGAAGAGCGCGGCACCAAGGGTGCTGCCCTGACCACCTACCTCTCACTGGCCGGTCGCTACATGGTCCTCATGCCCGGCAGTCAGACACGTGGTGTCTCCCGCAAAGCCGAGAGCGATTCGCAGCGTAAAGAACTGAAAAAGGCGATGTCATCGCTCGATCTGGCTGAAGGCATCGGCTATATCGTTCGAACGGCCGCTCTTGACCAAACCCGCGAGGAGTTGGAGCGCGACTATCTCTATCTGATCCGCCTCTATGAAAGCATCAAAGAACTTGAACAGAAATCCAGAGCCCCTGCCCTGATCTATAAGGAATCCAACCTGATGATCCGGTCGATTCGGGATTACTTCACCACAGACATGGATGAAGTCATGATCGATGATCCTCTGGTATTCAAGGAAGCCAAAGATTTCTTTCAGATGGTCATGCCTGATCAGGTTAAACTGGTCAAACTCCATCAGGAACGCCGACCAATCTTCTCCCGTTACCAGATTGAAGATCAGATCGAAACCTTGAACCACAACAAGGTGAACCTTCCCTCGGGTGGTTCGATTGTTATCGATCCGACAGAAGCCTTGGTTGCCATAGACGTCAACAGCGGCAAGATGGCTTCTGAACAGGGGGTTGAAGCCACGGCGACCAAAACCAACCTGGAAGCCGCTACGGAAATCGGACGACAACTGCGCCTCCGGGACCTCGGCGGGCTGATCGTCATTGACTTCATCGATATGCGCGAACGCAAAAATATGCGCCAGGTCGAGAACCAGGTCAAGAAATCTCTGGAAAACGACAAAGCGCGGGTTAACGTCGGACGTATCAGCAAGTTCGGGCTGCTGGAGTTGAGTCGCCAACGGATCAAAGCTGCCTTGACTCAAGGCTCCTACCTGCCATGCCCGCACTGTCATGGGTCCGGTCACCTGAAAAGTCCGGAGAGTCAGGCTGTCTCTCTATTGAGAAAAATTCACTCCAGCGCCGCCAAGGGGCAAGTCAGCCGGATCAATGCCAAGTTGCCCATGGAAGTTGCAGCCTATCTGCTGAACAACAACCGTGAAGAACTCGTTGACATGGAGCGACGCTACCAACTTCAGATTCATATCCACGGCAACCGGGATTTCCTGGCTGATCAGGTCGAGATAGAAATCCAGAAGAAAGAGAAAGAAAAAGCGCCTCAACTTGAATATGTAGAAGCCGGTACCCTGCCAATGGCCATTGAAGAGGCCGTCATGGAAGTGGACATCGTACCTGAACAGCTTGATACAGTGGCAACCGAAGCCGAACCGGGCAAAAAGCGTCGTCGCAGGAGACGGCGCAAACCTGTAGCAGCGGAGGCTTCGGAGGCGTCACAGTTGTCTGAACAGAGCCCCGCAGAATCTCAGGAATCAATATTTGAAGCCGGCAATACTGATCCAGCTGATGCTCCTGACGAGACAACAGCAGAACAAACAGACAACGGGTCTTCGGCGAAGAAACCGCAAAAACGTCGTCGCTCTGGCAGCAGGGCAAAGACCGCCGCGAAGAGTAGCGAAACACTCGAAACAATTGTAGAAGTTCCTCTGACAGTTGTCCCTGCAGCAGCAGGCGAAGCAGAAGAAGCAACAGCGGTGGGACAAGACGTTGTGGTAACAAAACCGAAGCGCCGCAGAAGTCGCCGCAAGGCCAGGTCTACCGGTGACACAGCACAAACAGATACACTGGCAGACACAACGGAGCAAGCTCAAGCCGACACGATAACCAAGCCAGATGAAAAGCCCGGGGCAGAGCCGATTGCAGAAGAAAAGACCACGGCAGAAGCCGGGCCTGAACCAAAGCGTCCTCGCCGCACCACCAAAAAGCCTGAATCGATTATCGAAATGCCGGAGATGGCACAAGATAAAGTCGTTACGGAAACCACACCAGACGTCGCGCAAGCATCCCAGCCTGCAGCCTTGTCGACAGAGAAGCCGAAGCGCCGCCAAGCCAGTCGAGGAAAGGTAAAACCGGCAACGACCGGGGAAGAAAACGAAACACCGGCAGCAACAGTAGCCAAACCTGCAGAGAAGAAGCCTGCCCGAAAGGCACCTGCCAGAAAAACCACGGCAACCGACAAGACAGCTGAAGCAACGGCAGTAAAGGTCAGCTCTTCCGAGAGTCCTTTGGAAGAGAAAGACAAATCAAAACGAACCAGAGCTGTCAAAAAGAAGCCGGTGGAAGCGGATCCTGCTACGAATGCTTGATGGTCGTATCATCTGTCTCTTATACAC
>JBPPMD010000237.1:0-8322 GCA_051305875.1 Desulfuromonadales bacterium
TGGCACGCTCAACGGAGCGGGTGTAGGCACTGCTGTCGGGCATTGCCGACTCGACCAGACCACCGGTTGCTGTACCCATGCCCCTGATAATTGCATAGATCCGGTCACCGTCCTGCTTGGCATCGTCGAGACGTTTAAGGATGACTGCCGCTGCGCCTTCACCGGCCACCGTACCATCGGCGTGTTTGTCAAAGGGACGCACCGTACCGCTCCTGGAAAACGGCCGGGTCGCGTGCTGGCCAAGCACTGCACGCAGGTCTCCGGCCATATCGGCAGCACCGACAATCGCCCGGTTGATGGAACCCTCCTGCAGGGCACGCACGCCAACTTCGAGAGCTCTCAGACCGGAGTTCTCTTCACTGGACAGGGTAAAACTGGGACCGCCAATCCGGAACGCCTTGGCGACCCGGCTGGCGACGATGCTGCCGAGCGCACCCATAACCCGGTTGGCGTTCAGGGCCGGTCCGACCGAATCGCGCAGCTCGGCAATCCATGCCTTGAGTTCCTCCGCAGACAGATCACGGCCAAGCTGCTGTGCCCACTGCCGGGCAAATTTCTGAACCCCCCAGCGAAAGCTGAAGTTGGTCGCGTTGAGGTCGAGACCGGCACCGATGAAGACCCCGGTAAAGAGCAGCTCCTCATGCTTCAGCCCGGCATCTTGCAGCGCTTCGTCGGCGACCTTGAGCATCAACAGCTGACGGGGAAGCATCTCTTCGATCTCTTTTGGCGGGATGCGAAAGGAGCCGGGGGCTGCATGCACATCGTCAATAAAAAATCCTCTGAAGTCGGTTTTATGCAGACCGTTTTCCTGGAACCAGCGGCTCTGTTCTGCACCCCACCAGTGGGCGGGACGCGCGGGTTGCACCTCGGGCTCCCCGCCAAGCATCCGGCTGCGCAGAGCTGCGAGCGAATCCCAGTGACCGAAATGTGCACCGATGCCGACAATAGCGACCGGCTGACTCTTCTTCTTGAACGACGGATGATAAGCAACGCAACTTTTAGACGGTTTTTGCGGGATCCATTCCTCGACCAGCAAGTGGGCGTTGATGCCGCCAAAGCCGAAGGCACTGACCGCTGCTCGCCGCGGTTGTCCCTTCTTACGGGATTTCCAGGGCTTCGAGTGCTGCAGGATGCGAAACGGACTGGCTTTCAGATCGATGCCATTGGCCGGCCTCGAAAAATTGGCGGTCGGCGGCAGGGTGCGTGTTTTCATTGCCAGCAGGGTTTTCATCAGGGCGGCGGAACCGGCTGCGGTCAGCAGGTGGCCAATATTCGATTTCACCGAACCGATCACGCACTGCCCCGGCTGCCAGCCATCGTCACCCCAGAGGCTTTTCAGGCTGCTGAATTCGACAACATCTCCCACAGGGGTCCCGGTGGCATGACACTCGATCATATCAACATCAGACGGTTCCCAGCCGGCCTGCTCATAGGCAGAGCGCATCGCCCGCAGCTGTCCCTCGGAAGCCGGTGCCAGCAGGCTTCCGCCAAGGTCGTTGCAAAGACCGATGCCGCGAATCACGGCATAGATATGGTCACCGGCATAGACCGCATCTTCAGTCCGCTTCAGCAAGAACATACCGCTCCCTTCGCCGACCACCAGACCATCGCCGTTGGCATCGAAAGGGGAACAGCATCCCGAGGGTGAGAGAGCATGCAGCTGGGAAAAACCCATTTGGGTATAGAGCGAGTCGGGGCGCGACAGGCCGCCGGTCAGCATGGCATCAGCCCGTCCGGTCAGCAGTTCGTCGGCTGCCAGCTTGATGGCGTACAGAGAGGAAGCACAGGCGGCATCCAGGGTGTAGCAGGTGCCGCCGAGGCCGAGGGCTTTGGCCAGAAGTCCGGCGGGCAGACCGGCTACATAGCGATTCAGCGGCGCGACTGACGGCAGCGCCGATTTGTGCTCCGCGCCGAGAAGTTTCTCTTCGAAAGTGCGGCCGAGATAATCCCGGGCCATGGTTGAGGAGTATTCACTGGGCAAGGCCAGATTGCCGATGATGACGCCGACCCGATCGCGATTGAGCTGGTCGATGCGGCCATCACTGAAAGCCTGGTAACCGGTGCGCAGCAGCAGGCGAAACATCGGGTCGAGACCTGCCAGGAAATCTGCGTTGATGTCGAGGCCCTCAATTGATGACGGATCGGTCTCATCATCGATAAAACAGCCTTTTTTCGAATAGATTCTGTCCGCGCAGCCGACCGTCGGATCGAAAGCTTCGTCAGGATCGAGCAGCCAGCGCCCCTGCGGTGGCTGACGCGAGGTGTCAACATTGCCGGTAATCGTTTCCCAGAAACGGTCGAGGGTCGGTGACATGGGAAACACGCCGCCGACCCCGACAATTGCTACCGATTTGCCGTGCTTCATGCTCAGGCAGCTCCCTGCAGTTTATTGCGCTGAAAGCTCGCATTCAGCGAGGCATCAATCACACATTCGTAATCTTCGATACGGGCGATCAGAGTACCGCTGACCGGGTCGACAAAGTCGATTTCCGCTGCCGCCCTGCTGGCACTCTGACTGGTCACACGCACCCTGATCTCCACGCCGGATTCAGGGAATTTGTTCTGGTACTGACGGTAGCGGCCGGCAAAAACCGGCAAAGAGCCGGAGTGGTAGCGCTCAAAGCTCCAGAGAATCATCATCTGGAAGCTGCTGTCCAAGGCCAGCGGATCGGCCAGCCATGAGCTGCGCAACGGCTGGTTGATCCATTCCGCAGGGCTCGGTGCCGGGCGGACCACCGAGGTGATACCGTCTGCGGAGCAGCCGATAACTTCGCGTATACCGTGAAAGTCCGGGCCGTGGAAAAGCCGGTCCGGCTGGTAGATCTCCTCAACGGAGCGGCTATAAGCCGGCAGATCCGGACGCGCCATGGCCAGCTTGCTTTCCGGCAGTTTGGCCGCCAGCACCATTCGCGCGCGTGTGTGGACAAACTGCTGGCCACCGGCCGTTATTCCGGAAAGTTCCACCGGCACGACATGGACTCCACCGCTTTTGAACGCTTTGCCGGTCATGGCCTGCAGCGTATGTGTCTGCCCCTGCTCAAGGGTGATGCCTTTAAGAACGCGCAGATCATTGAACCCGTGGAATCGCAATCCCGGATTATTATGGATCGCAGCGTGCGCCATCCATTCGATGATAACGGCCATCGGCAGAACCGCCTTGCCGTCGATGACATGGGATTTAAGAAACGGATACTGCTCTATGGAAATTTCCAGATCAAACGCCTTGGAGACGTAAATGTTCTCATGAGCCTGTGACGGGCTTTCACTCGCTGCGGTTTCCCGACCGCCGAGGATGACCAGCTCCACCGGTCCACCGCAAGGCGTGGCCATTTCCTCGATAAGGTAATCAGCACCGGCCTTGAGGTCGATGACGGCAACGCCTTCCTCCGTGAAGACTTTTTTCAGAGCGGCAGTCACCATGCCGCCATCCCACGGGCCCCAGTTCAGGGAAAGCACACGGCAGTCGGAACGCATCCCTGCCTGCTCCTGGGCCATCTTATTGAGAATTTCGTTGGCCACGGCGTAATCGACCTGCCCGGTCCGCCCGTAGCGCCCGGTCGACGACGAGAACATCACCATGAAACGCGGTTCACCCTTGTCCAACGCCGCCAGCAGATTGCGCAGACCAGCGACCTTGGTACTATAAACCAGCGCGAACTGTTCTGCCGTCTTGTCCTTGATCAAACGGTCCGCCAGCACACCGGCTCCGTGGATCAAGCCTTTGATCGGGCCATACTCTTCACGGATATCTTGGATGATCGTCGCAACGGCATCGCCGTCACGCAGGTCGACGGAACGATAAAGTCCCTGACCGCCCACCGCCTTGATGCGTTGCAAGGTGTTGCGGATCTCACGATTACCTAAAATCTCATGGCACTTCTGGCCGACTTCTCTCGGCTTAACAGGCCCGCCGCTATGGGCGATCACAGCTTTTTTGATTTCGGCTTCACTGGTCAGGCCGTTAAGCCATGCCGGCTCCGCCTGTGGAGCTTCGCTGCGGCCGAGCAGCAGCAGCGTCGCCCGGCTCGAAGCCGCCAGGGCAATCGCAACCTCAGCCGTTACACCGCGGGCGCCGCCACTGATCACCACGACATCACCATAGCTTACCGGCGAATCAAGCGGTTCGCCGGCCAGCGACTCATCAACCAGACTGAGGGTATACAATCCCTCACGCGAGAAACCGACTTCCTGCTCACCATCGACGAGGAGTTCAGTAACCAGCATTGCAGCAGCCTTGTCGATATCATCCAGGTCTGCCGAAAGATCGAAAGCCCTGCAAGTGACTTCAGGCCATTCGTGCCCGGCCGTTTTGGACAATCCGGCCAGTCCACCCGAGAGGACATCCTGGACCGGTCCGCCTTCCGGCAAAGCAAAGCGACCATTCAAACGCGAGACCGTCGCCAGGACAGCCCCGGCCTTTTCAGCGGCAGCGTTAAGGGCCGGCTCCGCCAGCTGCAAGAGGCGAAAAGCGTTCTGCAAGAACAGATCATCAGCTCCAGCCTGCGGGGCCAGCAGAACAAGTCCGGACAATTTCTCTGCCGGGACAAGATCATGGAGTTGTTCGAGGTTGATTTTTTCAGCGGCCAGATTTTGTGCCGCCAACGTTTGGCAAAGGGCATCAGCCAGGGCTGAACCGTCATCGCTGACCCAGATCACCGCGTCTTTCGACAGGTTGAGCGGGATGCGGTTTTTTGACATATGCAGCGGAACCGCCTTCAGAACTTTCCGTTCAACTCCGCTGCCCACTGAAGGCAGTTCGAACGGAGTCTCCGCTTTCGCCACAGGTTCCGAGGCACCGGAAACGCTGGCCAGAAAATCAACGATCTGGCCTACGGTCTGCAGTGTGCCGAGGTGCTCCGGTTTGATCGCCGGTGCACCCGGCAGCTTGTCCTGCAGAACAGAAAGGATTTCGACCCGCTTGATCGAATCGATGCCGAGATCGGTATCCAGCGCCATTTCCAACTCGAGCATTTCAATCGGGTAACCGGTCTTGTCGGCGATCACCTCAAGCAGGGTGGTTGCCACGGCATTGCGATCAAACGGACGCGCTGTGACCACTGGTGTTGCCGGCGAAATGCTCTTGACACCGCTTGCAGCAAGATAATTGACGATTTGGCCGAGGGTCTGTAAAACGCCGAGGTCCTCCGGCTTGACCGCCGGCGCTTCCGGCAATTTTTCCTGCAGGGCGGAGAGAATTTCCACGCGCTTGATCGAATCGATGCCGAGATCGGTATCCAGCGCCATCTCCAGCTCCAGCATCTCTTGCGGGTAACCGGTCTTCTCGGCAATCACTTCAAGCAGCACGCTGGCGACGCGACTGCTGTCAATAGCTGCAGGACCTGTAGCGGCGAGAGGTGCGAGGTCCGATACAGCGGGGATGCCAGCGGCCAGGTATTCGACAATCTGCACAAGAGTCTGCAATACACCCAGGTCTTCGGGTTTGACCGACGGCGCCTCGGGCAATCTTTCCTGCAGGGCAGAAAGGATTTCCACGCGCTTGATCGAATCGATGCCGAGATCGGTGTCGAGAGTCATTTCCAGCTCCAGCATCTCTTGCGGGTAACCGGTCTTCTCGGCAATCACGGCCAGCAGCACACTGGAAATCCGGTGGCTGTCAATATCGGCAACAACCTCAACAGCAGGTGCCTGAATCGGTTGGCTCGGGGCAACCTCTGGCTGAATCGTAGCTGCGGCAACGGATGGTGCCCGGGTGAAAGGTGCGGCAGCAGTGGTCTGCGTCTGCCCCTGCAGCAAGCGGTTCTGCTGCTCGACCAGGTTGAGGAAGGATCGCGTGGCTGACTCCTGCCCGGCCAGAAACTGCTGATGCAGACGTGAGGTCTGCTCCTGCAGATTCTGCAATGCCTGCATGCTCTGTCGGGTGATCTGCAGCGCTTCCTGCAAAGAACCGTTAGCGGCGACGAAGGCACCTGTTGCCGGGGTGACCGGATTCGGCTGGGCGGCAGGCATGGTTGCAGGATTTGCGGCGACTTGCGGCTGCACAGGAGGACGCTTCTGCGGGCGCTTGAAATGGTTGGCACCGGTCAACGAAATCGTCATTCCGGGCTTTTTGCCCTGCGTCGAATTGCGGGAAGCGGTATAGCCTTCATCCCAGCAGGTCAGATCGACCGGACAGCCGATCACCGTCAGCTGCGCCAGAGCACGGCCCAGGTCGAGGATTCCCGAGCGCTTGCCGTTGGAAGCGTCGATGGCAATGGCCTGATGACCACGCTCGCCGAGGATGGCCTTGACCATTCCGGTCAAACGTGAACCGGGGCCAACTTCGAGAAAGGTGCGCATTCCGGCAGCGTACATCGCCTCGATTTCAGCCACGAAGTCGACCGGACACGCCAGCTGAGCGGCGAGAATTTCACGGGACTTCCTGGCTGACTCGGGATACGCCGCGCCGGTCGTGTTGGCAAATACACAAGCGGTCGGTTTATTGAAAGCAATCGCCTGCAGACGCTCTGCGAACGGCCCGCTGGCATCGGCGACCAACTCGCTGTGGAAGGCTGCTGCCACGGCAAGCTGCTTGTAACGCAGACCCTGCGCATCAAGCAAGTTTGCGGCTTTTTGGATCTCGGCGGTCGCTCCGGAAAGGACTCCCTGCTCCGGGGTGTTGCGGTTGGCCAGAACCAGTTGCAGGCCGGAATCCTTGAGGAACGCTTCAACCTGATCAAGCGGCGCCGAGACTGCCAGCATCGAGCCGCGGTCGCCCGGGCCGGCGGCCATCAATTCGCCACGCAGCCGGGAGAGCGCGTGCAGAGCGGCGGCATCAAAATAACCGCCGCAACAGAGTGCCGGCAGTTCGCCATAACTGTGGCCGGCATAGGCCTCGGCAGTGACACCGAAGGCAGCGAGCACTGCATGCGCCCCGAGGCTGACCGCGCCGAGGGCTGGCTGGGCGACGTCCGTCGCCTGCAGGCTGGCTGCATCACTGTCCCTGGTGGCCTGATCAAAGCCGGGACGGGGGTAGACAAGCTCGCCCAGGCGACCATGTCCGCCGCCGGTGTTGGCCAAAAAGGCACGATCTGCGCTTGTGAATGTCTCAAGAAACTGCGGGAACTGGATCGCCAGATCTCTGAGCATCCCCGGGTACTGGGCTCCCTGGCCGGGGAAGAGCATCGCCAGCCTGCCATTGGATTCACCCCTGGCAAAGAAGCTGCCGTCCGGAGTGCTCCAAGAGCTCTGGTCACAGTTGTTGCGCAGCATGCTCAAGGCACCTTGTATCTGGGCGGCAAGTCTGGACTTGTCTTTTTCCAGGACCAGCGCCAGTCGACACGTTTGCTGTGCGTCGAAGCTGCTGCGGCTCTGACCGGCAGCCAGACGCAGTACGTGCCACGGTTCTTCTGCAGGAAAAGCTTCCAGCGCGGCTGCCAGGCCGCTCTCGTCAGCAGCACTGAATGCCACGATCTGGACATCACCCTGCCAGTCGGCAGCAGCCTTGAGCGGCTGATATTCTTCGAGCAGGCAGTGGAAATTGCTGCCGCCGAAACCGAGCGCGCTGATACCGGCCCGGCGGGGATGATCTCCGCGGGGGATCCATGGTCGCGCCTCGGTGTTGACGTAGAATGCCGAGCTTGCCGAGGTCACGGTTGCCTGTGGCTTTTTGACCTTGATGGTCGGCGGCAGGGTCTTGTTGTAGAGCGCCATGGCCGCTTTGATCAGACCGGCAGAACCGGCGGCGGCCTTGGTATGGCCTATCTGCGACTTGATCGAACCGATCGCACACCAGGGAACCTCAGCGTCGCCGAAAACCGCCTGCAGAGCAGACACCTCGACGGCATCACCGACCTTGGTGCCGGTGCCGTGAGCTTCGATCAATTCGAC
Organism: Desulfuromonadales bacterium; assembly: GCA_051305875.1. Taxonomy (GTDB): domain Bacteria; phylum Desulfobacterota; class Desulfuromonadia; order Desulfuromonadales; family BM103; genus M0040. Next base: position 7,828 of record JBPPMD010000237.1, read on the forward strand.
GGTCCGGGGGTCAACCCCGCCTTGCTGGTAGGCCCGCCGCAGCGCTTTCTGCTGACCGGCTGCACTCGGCTCGTAAATGGCCGAACCACGGCCGTCACTCGACGCGCCGATGCCCTTGATGACAGCGTAGATCTTATCGCCATCGCGTTCAGCATCAGCCAGGCGCTTGATGACGAGAATCCCCAGGCCCTCGCCCAGAGTGGTGCCGTCGGCATCGTCGGCAAACGGCCTGGCGTGTCCGGATGGCGAGAGCGCCGGCGTCTTGCTGAAGCAGGTGTACATGAAGATGTCGTTGAAGGTGTCGATGCCGCCGGTCACCACCATGTCGGACTTGCCGGCGGCCAACTCCAGAGCGGCCAGATTGAGGGCACTCAAGGAACTGCCGCAAGCTGCGTCAACCACGCAGTTGGTACCGCCGAAATCAAAATGCTTGCTGATCCGTCCGGCGACCACGTTGCCCAGCAGACCCGGGAAAGAATTCTCCTGCCAGGGCAC
>JBPPMD010000246.1:0-7737 GCA_051305875.1 Desulfuromonadales bacterium
GCTGCTGCGTGCCCATTTTGACACCAAGCTGACCGCTGAAGATGAATTCGGCTATCAGCTCTTGCCGAAGCTGGATGACGCGCAGAACGCGTCCTGGCTGATGTTGTTCGACAAGATGTTCCGCGGCAATATCAACGGTTTCTTCGCCTGGGGCCAGAACCCGGCCTGCAGCGGCAGCAACGCCAACAAGGTCCGCGAAGCGCTCTCCAAGCTTGACTGGATGGTCGCGGTCAATCTCTTCGACAACGAAACCGCCTCCTTCTGGAAGGGCCCGAATATGGACCCGGCGAAAATCGACACCGAGGTCTTCTTCCTGCCCGTCGCCGCCTCTTTCGAAAAAGAGGGAAGCGTCACCAACTCGGGCCGCTGGGCGCAGTGGCGTTACAAGGCGGTCGAGCCTCTCGGCAACTGTATGCATGATTCAGAATTGATGAATGAGCTGCAACACCGGGTGCGCCAGCGTTATGCTGCTCAAGGCGGTGCCTTCCCCGCGCCGATCATGAAGCTGAGCTGGGATTACGGCGCCAAGCTACTGGACGGCAAGGTCCGCAAATTGGATATCCATGCGGTCGCCAAAGAGATCAACGGTTACTTCCTTGAAGACAAGGAGATCAAAGGCAAGCTCTACAAGAAGGGAGATCTGGTTCCCTCCTTCGCCTTTTTACAGGATGACGGCTCAACCTCTTCGGGCAACTGGCTCTATTGCAACAGCTACACCGAAAATGGGAACAACATGGCCCGCCGCAGCCACAGCGATCCGAGCGGCATCGGTCTTTACCCCGAGTGGTCGTGGTGCTGGCCGGTCAATCGGCGCATTCTCTACAACCGTGCCTCGGTCGACGCCAACGGTCAGCCCTGGGACAAGAAGAAACCTGTCATCTGGTGGGACGGTGCCAAATGGAAAGGGGATGTCCCCGACGGCGGCTGGAAGCCATTATCACAGGAGGGAACGAAGAAATCGTTCATCATGCTCCCCGATGGTGTCGCCTCAATCTTTGCCGCAGGGATGAAGGAAGGTCCATTCCCCGAGCACTACGAACCCTTGGAGTGCCCGATCGAAAAGAACCCGCTCTCCGGGACCAAGAACAACCCGGCGATGAAACTTTTCTTCGAGGGGGAAGAGAAACTGCCGGAGGACGTTTATTACTCCTGCGACCAGCGCTATCCCTTTGTCGCCACCACCTACCGGGTGACTGAGCACTGGCAAACCGGGGTCATGACGCGCAACACCCCATGGCTGCTGGAACTCCAGCCACGTATGTTTATTGAAATGAGTCCCGAATTGGCCAAAGACCGCAACATTGCGCAAGGTGAAGTGGTCAAGGTCAGCTCGGGTCGAGGCAGCGTCGAAGCGGTGGCAGTCGTAACCAAAAGGTTCCGCCCCTTCAAAGTTCAGGGAACGACGATTCATCAGATCGGTCTCCCCTGGTGCTATGGCTGGAATACTCCGAACGTCGGTGACAGTGCGAACCTGCTGACCCCAACCGCCGGCGATGCGAACACCATGATCCCTGAAACCAAGGCATTCATGGTCAACGTCGAAAAGTTGAGGGGGTGAGGACGCTATGAAACGGAAAGCATTTCTAATCGATACCACTCTCTGCACAGCCTGCCGCAGTTGCCAGGTCGCCTGCAAGCAGTGGAACAAACTTGACGCCGAAGCCACGGTTAACCGCGGAAGCTATGAAAATCCGCCGGATCTGACCCCGCAGCTTTATAACCAGATTCATTTCATCGAGCAGGACAAGGGTAACGACTTTCGCTGGCTCTTCATCAATCGCCGCTGCATGCACTGCGCCGATGCCGGCTGTGTCAAGGTCTGCCCTTCGGCAGGCGCTCTTTACCACACCAAAGACGGGTTGGTCGCCTACAACCAGGACAAGTGCATCGAATGTCATTACTGCGTCAACGGTTGCCCCTTCGACGTACCGCGCTACGATGCAAAAAAGAAGGTCACCAAGTGCCACGCCTGTATTGATCGGGTACAAAACGGCATCTTGCCGGCCTGTGTCAAAGCCTGCCCGACCAAGACTCTGCAGTTTGGTGATCGCGATCAGTTGATCGCCGCAGCCAAAGCGGCCGGGAAAAAGCTTTATGGCGAAAATGATCTCGGTGGTCTCGGGGTTCTCTACGTGCTTGACGATGAGCCAAACACCTATCGTTTACCGAAGAATCCGGCGATTCCAGCCTCGATCTTCTTCTGGAAAGATGTGGTCAAACCCCTCGGTATCCTCGGTTTCTGGGGCGCTATCGGGGTTGCGGCCCTGCACTACGTGACTGTCGGACCGAAGAAAATCGACGAGTCAGATGACCAACCGAACCAAGGAGGTGAATGATCATGCCCAACTACGTTGATCGTTTTAACGCCATCGACCGCATCCTGCACTGGGTGGTTGCCATCTCCTTCTTTGTGCTCGTACTCACAGCACTCGGCCTCTATGCCCATACCTTCTTCGGTTACTTCGATCTTATAGGCGGGCCACAACAAGGGATTCTGGCGCATAAATACGCCGGAGTGTTCTTCTTTATCTGCTCGGTGCTGCTCTTTCTGCGGCATGTCGGTGATACCTGCCACTTTGACGCCGACGACCGAAAATGGATTGCCAGGCTGGGCGGCTATTTATCGCGCAAGCACCTGGAGATTCCACAGGGCAAATTCAACGCCGGGCAGAAAATGTTCGGCATCTTCGCCATCATCGCTGCACTGGTCATGGGCGTAACCGGTCTGATCATCTGGGACCCGACCGCCTACGGGCGGATCCTGACCCAGTTATCGCTGCTGCTGCACGCTTTCTTCTTCACCCTCTCCATGGTCGGAATGATCGTCCATGTCTATCTGGCCACCATCGGCAACCCCGGCACCCTTGAAGGGATGCTTTACGGTCAGGTGAGAAAAAGCTGGGCAAGGAAACACGCCAGCAAATGGTACGCCAAGATCGTCAAGAGCTGACACCTCTCCCGCTGCGGCCAGACTAAAAGCCGCAGCGGGGGTTGTTCCATTTCAAAAGGCCTTTAATATGCGCATTCTGATCTGTCTGGTCGTGCTCTTGCTCAACACCCTCCCCGCCCTGGCTCAAGCGCCAGTTGTTGTCCCGCTGGGGGATTCCCCCTCGCGTGGCGCTCTTGATGCGCCGGTGGTGATGGTTGAATTCATCGACTTTCAATGACCTCACTGTCAGGCGATCGGTCCGATCGTCACCCAATTGATGACAGAATATGCCGGGAAGCTCAGACTGGTGATCAAACATTACCCTTATCGCTACCGGGATTATTCCTCATTGGCGGCTCAGGCGTCCGAGGCGGCCAAAGTTCAGGGAAGGTTCTGGGAAATGCACGATCTGATGCTCGAACGTAAACAACTCGACCGTGACAGCTTGCTTGGCTATGCCCGTGAACTCAAACTCGATGTCGCGCGGTTTCAGCGCGAACTCGATGACAAGAGCTATCTGCCGCTTGTGGAAGCCGATTTTGCTCTGGCCCGTAAACTTGATTTTTTCCAGACACCGACCTTTGTCATCAACGGCCAGGTGCTGGTCGGTGAACGGCCGATTGATCTGTTCCGTGAGTTAATCGATCAGGCGCTGAACAAGACGGTAAATCAATGACTGAGCGACTGTGGTCATATATCAGGCAGGGGATACTCTGCCAGCTGACCTGTTTGATCATCCTGCTGGTTGCATCTCAGAGTTCGGCGCAGTCAGAGCTGCTACTTCCTGAACCGCTGGCTCAGCTCGAGCTGCAGAGTTCAGCCAGAATAGAACTGGGCCAGATGCTCTTTTTTGACCGGCGGCTCTCCGGGGATGGCACCATGAGTTGTGCCGCCTGCCATATCCCCGACCAAGCTTACAGCGACGGCCGGGATATTTCCGGGGCCTACCCGACCAACAAACACTGGCGCAATACCCAGGGACTGCTCAACGCGGCATATTTAAGGGTTCTTTTATGGGATGGGCGGAGCGACAGCCTGGAACATCAGGCGCAAGGTCCCCTTGAATCGCCTTTTGAAATGAATTCAAAGCTGAGCTTTATCACTGCCAAACTGGCAGAGATTCCTGGATATCAGGCGCTCTTTCAGGAAGCCTACGGGGCAGAGGTCAGTCCCGATCTGATTCAGGCCGCACTGGCCGCCTTCGAGCAGACTTTGATTATGCACGACAGCCCTTTTGACCGTTATCTCGCCGGAGAAAATCAGGCGCTGGATGACAGGGCGCTGGCCGGAATGAAGATTTTTTTCGGTCCCCGCGGTGGCTGCAGCCAATGCCACTCCGGTCCGCTGTTAAGCGATCAGAAATTTTACAATCTCGGTGTTGCCGAGAGCGAAACTCTACTCAGGGGCCCTCAACAGCGCAGCACCCGACGCTACATGTTGGCCAGTCAGGGGCTGCCGATGCAAGAGAGCGACCCTGGTCGTTATCGCCTGAGCAAAAATTCGTTGGAGATGGGCGCATTTCGCACGTCACCGCTGCGTCATGTGGCGCAGACCGGGCCTTATATGCACAACGGCAGCTTGAAGACGCTATCCGACGTGATTACTTTTTTCAGTCAGGGCGGCGGAAACTCGGCGCATAAGACGCCACTGTTAAAAAACCTGAATTTCAATCAAGATGAACAAGCGGCCCTGGTCGCATTTCTGCAAAGTCTTTCGGGGACAGTTCCAGAATTTCGCCAACCTCTGCTTCCGGGAGACTGATTCGATGCACAAACCATCGCTCTTTTGCTATTACAGGAGAAAATATAATGCTGCAAAAACGCCTTAATCGCCTGAACGAACTGGCCACAGCCAAACCGGCGCTCACTGAAATCTGTCAATTCTATACCTGCCTCTATCAACTGTTCGCCAGCGCCGATCCTTTTTTACAGGTCGAGGTTGATCTGGCGACGGCCGGTCCACGCCAGCAGCTGGGCTTTCCGCTGCTCACCAGCGAGATGCTGACGTTTGATGAAGCGCGGGCCGAGACATTTTTTGCCCAGCTGTTGATGACCCTTCACCAGCATGGCCAGCAGGGACAAGGGGAATTGAAACTCCTGCAGGATGCTTTTGAGATGCACAAACTGGAACTGTGCAATCTGTTACATGCCGTTTTTGAGCGCAATCGCGACCCGATCAGCTCCGCGGCTGACAGCATCGGCATTCAGCCCGCACTTCTGGAATACACCCTCGCGACCGCGCTGGGCGCTGGCTTGCAACGCTGCTGTGAGCAAGGGCTCAAATCCGAGATTAAAGAGTGGGATCATGGTTACTGCCCGATTTGTGGTGGCCTCCCCGCGATCGCGGAACTGAGCGGTGAGGAAGGGAAGAAGAAACTGCAGTGTGGGCAGTGCGGCAACAGTTGGGGGTTCCACCGCATGACCTGCACTCACTGTGGCAACACCGATCACGACAGCCTCGGCTATTTCACCGCCGAAGGGGAACCAGGCTACCGGGTGGATATCTGTCGCAAATGCAGCGGCTATCTCAAGGTCGTCGACAGCCGTAAAAAGGGGGAGGATCTGCCGCTGGAGATCGAGGATGTTGCCACCCTGCATCTGGATCTGCTCGCAGCCAAAGAGGGGTTCAGCCGCGGCAAGAAAGAGACTCTTGACACCTGAAGGAGAAGACGCATGAGCGAACAGCAGCCCTTAGTCATCCACCGCTATCAAGACGGAAAGTTACAACCAGCGGCGCGCCCACTGGTCGCCGAATATCCGCTGCAACTGACCATCAATAACCGGCCTCTGGCGACCCTGATCGCTTCGCCACACCAGCTTAACTTTCTGGTGATCGGTTTTCTCAAGTTGCAAGGAATCATTGATACCCTGGACGATATCCGTTGCCTCGGCGTCTGCAGTGAGCAGGGCGCCGCGCGGGTAGAAATTCGTGGCGAAGCACCGCAAGGCTTGCGTCCGACCCTGACCTCCGGTTGCGGGACCGGGATCAGTTTTGATCTCGAACTGCGGGGCGAACCGCATCAACCCCGGCCCGCAGCTTATCCGGCCGAAGCCGTACTGGAACTGATGCGCCAGCTCGCCCGGCGCGCCGAACTCTACGCCCGCCACGGTGGCGTGCATTCAGCGGCGGTTGGCAATGCGACAGGTCTGCTCATCCATGCCGAGGACCTGGGACGCCACAACACCCCCGACCGGATCGCCGGAGAGGCGCTCTTTAAAGGCATTGATCTGAAGGGCTGCATGCTGGTCACTTCCGGACGCATTTCGACTGAGATGGTCGCAAAGTCCGCGCGGCTCGGCATCGGCCTGATCGCCTCGCGCTCCTCAGCGACCGAGGCAGCGGTTAAACTGGCGCGCCAGGCAGGAATCACTCTGATCGGGTATCTGCGCGGCAACAACTTCGAGATTTATACCCATCCGGTGCAACTTGCACTGGCGACCGACTCCGGCATTATTCCCAAAACCACCGGTGTCATTCTGGCCGGAGGTGAAAGCCGGCGCATGGGCAGCGATAAATCGTTGCTGGCGCTGGATGGCGAACGCTTTATCGAACGCAGTTATCATCTGATGGCGAGTCTCTTCGACGAGGTGCTGATCGTCACCAATTCACCCGATCTTTACGTCGATATCCCCTGTCGTAAGGTGACGGATATTTATCGCGGTCAAGGCGCCTTGGCCGGCATCCACTCAGGGCTGCACCACGCCAGTCATGCGCAGATTTTTGTTGTGGCCTGCGACATGCCGTTTTTGCAACCCGATCTGATCCGTCATCTCTGCTGTGAGAATGGTCAAGCCGATGTGCATATTCCACGCACCGATTCAGGTCTGGAGCCGTTACACAGCTGTTACCGCAAGACCTGCCTGTCGGCTATCGACAGACTATTGAAAAACAATGGAAGGCGTATCACCGATTTTTTCAAGGCGGTCCTTGTCACCGAACTCTGCGCCGACACCTGGCAAAAATACGATGCCGAAGGACGCTCGTTCCACAACATCAACACACCACAGGACTATTTCTGCCTGCGTGAGACCTCCCCTGTTCGACAGCATCAGATGTCGGTTCACGAACCAGCGGGCCAGGCGCTGGGGGCACAGGAAACAGGGAGATGAGCAGGGAGACGTTCATAAGGTCCGGGCTCGGGCTTGGACAACCCGCTTCCATGTATTAAAGAGTTCCCGATATACCTCAAGCCGCCTCTGAAAAGGAGCGGTTTTTTATTCAGTCCAATGTAAGTTCTGGTGTCTCATTTATGCTACTACATTGTCTGGAGAGAATGAAATTGGTCTAAATGCGAAATTCTTGCTGACCCTGATTTATAAGACTCGCTAACTTTGTATTCAAAGTTGGCAAGGCGATCACACTTCTTTTTCCTGTTACGTAGCGTTAAGACTATTGAGCAGAACAAGAGCCGAATATTAGTTGTTGACGAGCATTCTCTGGTTGTGCAAAACCAGTAAACGCTCGTTCACTGGTTGTACACAGATTCGGGAGGGTACATGTCCGACGGTAAATTCATAAGCTATCTGCGAGTCTCAACTGCCCGGCAGGGGCTAAGTGGCCTCGGTCTCGATGCACAACGCGTTAATATTGAAAATTATCTTAATGGTGGCAACTGGGCTCTCTTCCCCAGACCTCTATCGTGAGTAATCCCTACACTCTTAACAAAAAGGGTTACGTCGTTGGTAACCAACGACCGAATTTCTATGAAGCTAAACATTGTTATCTGTCGATATCGACAATTATGAAACCAAGTCAAATTCTGTTCACAGTTCTGTTCACAGCGGAGAGAATTTATTGATAAAGCAATG
>JBPPMD010000254.1:0-9520 GCA_051305875.1 Desulfuromonadales bacterium
CGGCGACAGAGAAGGCGATTGCCTGGCTTGAGACCCTTACCGCGCGCAGCTTTGTCGGTACCGAATCGCGACTGTTGACGCTGTTCGAATTGCTCAGGCAGATGAGCGCAGGGAGCGAGACGGATCCGCAGGTGCGCATTGCCGAGTTGAACAGACGTCGAGCCGAGATTGATGCCGACATCGATCGGATTCGCACCGGCGATATCCCCCTGCTCGACGACACAGCGCTGAAAGACCGCTTTCAGCAGTTCCTGCAGCTGGCACGCGAACTCCTGACTGACTTTCGTGAGGTGGAACAAAATTTTCGGACTCTGGATCGGCGTGTACGCGAGCGTATCGCGCTCTGGGATGGAGCCAAAGGGGCGTTGCTCGAAGAGATCATGGGGGAGCGCGATTTGATTGCCGATTCAGATCAGGGCAAAAGTTTTCGTGCTTTCTGGGATTTCCTTATGTCGCAGACACGCCAGGAGGAGTTGACTCAGCTGCTTGACCAGGTGTTGGCTCTGCCGCCGGTCGTCGAGATGCAGCCGGAACCTCGTTTGCGACGTGTCCACTATGATTGGCTCGAAGCCGGCGAAAATACCCAGCGCACAGTCGCCCGTCTTTCACAACAGCTCAGGCGGTTTCTCGACGATCAAGCCTGGCTGGAGAATCGCCGGATCATGGATATCCTGCACACAATCGAAGCCCGGGTGCTGGCCCTGCGTGAAGCGCCCCCTTCCGGTGATTTCATGCCGCTGAACGATACCGCTGTTGCCATCGATCTGCCGATGGAACGACCGCTCTACAGGCTACCGGTTAAACCGTTGATCGATGATGTGGTGTTACAGGCAGGCGATGAAGAGTTCGATGCAACGGTTCTTTATGGGCAGGTGGTCATCGACAGGTCGGAACTGTCCAGCCGCATTCGCCAGTCGCTGCAGACCCGTGCGCAAATAAGCCTGGGTGAACTGGTCTCTAGACATCCGTTACGACAGGGGTTGGCCGAACTTGTGACCTATCTGCATTTGGCAGGCGATTGTCCGCACACGGTGGTGGACGAGGAGACCATCGATACTATCGAATGGCAAACCCAGGTCGGGACAGTTCGACGGGCCCGTTTACCCCGGGTCCTTTTCGTGAGGGATTGATGATGGATATTACAGACAGTCAGATAATGGCTCCTCACCCTGCAGATTACGATCTATCTGCGATCGTGGTGCCGCTACTCAAGGGCGTCGTCTATCAAGAGGACAATCCGGGTCAGTGGCACAGTTTGCTCTGTTTGCAGGCCCAAGTGCGTGATTATGTCGTTGTGCTCGGTCTGGAACTGGTGCTCGATGAATCTGAAGGTTATGCTTTCCTCTGTTCACGCCCTGACTCTGACCACCAGGATTCACACATCAAATTACCGCGCCTGGTGACGCGTCGTCAGCTCTCCTTTCCGGTCAGTCTGCTGCTGGCTCTGTTGCGCAAGAAGCTGGCCGAGTCTGACGCTGGTGGCGGCGATACAAGATTGATCATCTCACGCGACGAAGTGGTTGAACTTATACGTGTCTTTTTACCTGCGGGGAGTAATGAAACCCGGCTTATAGATCAGGTTGACACCCACCTGAACAAGGTTGCGGAACTTGGATTTGTCCGTCGTTTGCGTGGACAGGAGCGGATGTTCGAGGTCCGACGAATTCTCAAAGCCTTCATCGATGCCCAGTGGCTGGCGGAGTTCGATCAGCGCCTGGCCAGCTATCAGAACCAGTTGACAGGATCAGGAGAGGCAAGCGATGAATGAGACCCTGGAGCTCGAGTTCATCGGCGACGATCAATTGGCCGGCTTTCGCCTGCAGCGCCTGGAAGTTTTCAATTGGGGGACCTTTGACAGTCGGGTGTGGACGCTGGCGCTCGATGGCAAGAACGCCTTGCTCACCGGCGACATAGGTTCGGGTAAGTCCACCATGGTCGATGCGGTGACTACCTTGCTGGTGCCAGCTCAGCGCGTCTCATACAACAAGGCGGCCGGGGCAGATGCCCGGGAGCGCACCCTGCGCTCCTATGTGCTTGGTTACTACAAGTCCGAACGCAACGAGATAAGTGGCAGTGCAAAGCCGGTCGCCCTGCGCGATCAAAATAGCTATTCGGTGATTCTGGGTGTCTTTCACAATGCTGGATATAACAAGACGGTGACGCTGGCCCAGGTCTTCTGGATGAAGGAGGCGCAAGGGCAACCGGCACGCTTCTTCGTTGCAGCCGAGCAGGATCTTGGCATTGCCGCCGATTTTGCCCGCTTTGGAACCGAGATTGGCGGCTTGCGCAAGCAGTTGCGCGGTGCCGGTGTCACCTTGTTTGACAGCTTTCCACCCTATGGGGCATGGTTCCGACGTCGTTTCGGCATCGACAATGAACAGGCACTGGAACTTTTTCATCAGACCGTGTCCCTGAAGTCGGTGGGGAATCTCACTGACTTCGTTCGCACCCACATGCTCGAACCCTTTGATGTCGCGTCACGTATCGCAGCTCTGATCGGTCATTTTGACGATCTCAATCGTGCCCATGAGGCCGTGCTCAAGGCCAAAAGACAGGTGGAGATGCTTGATCCTCTGGTATCCGACTGCGGCCGGTATAGTGAACTGCTGACAGCGACCGAGCAGTTGCGCATTTGTCGTGAAGCTCTCAGGCCATGGTTCTCCGGTCACAAACTTGAATTACTGGAGAAGCGTCTGACCACACTCACCGAGGAACTCATTCGTCACAACACGCGTATCGAACGTCTTGATGAAGAGAAATCCTCTCACAAGGGTCGCGAACGGGAACTACGGCTCACCATTGCGGAGAATGGCGGTGATCGACTCGAGCGCCTCGATGAAGAGCTGCGTGTTATGGAAGATGAACAGTTGCGGCGACGAAAAAAAGCAAGCCGTTACGCCGAACTGGTGCAAAAACTGGATCTCCATCCAGCCGCCAATGAACAGACCTTCCTCACTCAGCACCAGCAATGTGTGGTTCTGCGGGAAGAGCTGGAACAGAACGAAGCCAGAATCCAGAATGAGCGTAATGAGGCGGGTGTTTTCTTTGCCCAGGGTCGGCGTGAGCATAGCGAACTGAGCATTGAAATCAACGGTTTGAAGGCTCGTCGTAGCAATATTGATGAGAGGCAGATCGCCATGCGTCGTGCCTTGTGCAAAGCACTCAACCTGCAGGAAGAGATTATGCCTTTTGCCGGCGAGCTGATTAAGGTGCGCGAAGAGGAGCAGTCCTGGGAGGGAGCTATCGAACGTATGCTGCACAATTTTGCTTTGTCACTGCTGGTGCCGGACAAGCATTATGCCCAGGTGGCAGAATGGGTTGACCGTACTCACCTCAAAGGGCGTCTGGTCTATTTTCGGGTACGAGCGAAGAATCGGGGGGATTTGCCCTCACTGCAAGCTGATTCGCTGGCGCGCAAAATCTCGATTAAGCCTGATTCTCTTTGTTATGACTGGCTGGAATGCGAGATCGCTCATCGCTTTGATGTGGTTTGCTGCACAGACCAGGAGCAGTTTCGTCGCGCCGGCAAGGCTATTACTCTGGCTGGTCAGATCAAAGCGCCGGGTGAACGTCATGAGAAGGATGACCGTCACCGCCTAAATGACCGCAGTCGCTATGTGCTCGGTTGGAGCAACGAAGCCAAGATCACGGCACTGCAGGAGAAGGCTCAACTGCTGGAGACTCAACTTGGTGAGATAGGCAGTCATATCGCCAATTTGGAGTGCGAGCAGAAAACCAACAATACGCAACTGGAAACACTTTCGAAGCTGGTCGAATACAATGATTTTCGTGAGTTGGACTGGCAACCTCTGGCTGTTGAGATGGCACGTCTGGAAGATGAAAAGCGCCAGATGGAGGCATCTTCCGACATTCTCAAGACGCTTGCCGGGCAGCTTGAGGCGCTGGAAGTTGCCCTTGCGGACGTTGAACGTCAACTTGATGAGCGCAAAGACAAGCGCTCCAGGGTGAAGCAGAAAAAACTTGATGCAGAAAGTCTGCGAGAGCAGGCTCTGCTTCTGCTTCAGACTTCCGAACCCGGTCATGCTGAATATTTCTCTCGACTTGCTACATTGCGCGAAGAAGCGTTTGGGGAGCATCAACTTACAGTTGAATCGTGCGATAACCGGGAACGGGAGATGCGCGACTGGCTGCAGGCCAGGATCGACGCCGAGGATAGAAAACTCGCTCGCCTGCGCGACAAGATCATCGATGCCATGCGCTCTTACAGTACGACCTATCCCCTCGAAACCCAGGAAATCGACGTTTCGGTAGAAGCTGCTGGTGAATACAGTGCCATGCTGGAACAGCTGAGTGCCGACGATCTGCCACGTTTTGAGGCGCGCTTCAAGGAATTACTCAACGTTAATGCAATCAATGAGATTGCCAATTTCAACTCTCAGTTGCATCGCGAGCGCGAAACGATCAAAGAACGGGTCGCCCACATTAATGAATCGCTCACCCAGATCGACTACAACCCCGGACGTTACATCGCGCTCGAAGCACAAATCGCCACCGATGCCGACCTCCGCGATTTCCAATCCGATCTACGCGCATGTACCGACAGTACGACAACCGGTTCGGATGATGCCCAGTATTCCGAGACCAAGTTTTTACAGGTGCGCCGGATCATCGAACGTTTCCGTGGTCGTGAGGGGCAAACCGAACTGGATCGACGCTGGACAGCCAGGGTGACCGATGTCCGCAACTGGTTTGTCTTTGCCGCCAGTGAGCGCTGGCGCGAGGATGACAGCGAGCATGAACACTACGCCGATTCGGGGGGAAAATCAGGAGGGCAAAAAGAGAAGCTTGCTTACACGGTGCTGGCGGCCAGCCTCGCTTATCAGTTTGGTCTGGAATGGGGAGCGGTTCGCTCACGCTCGTTCCGTTTTGTAGTGATCGATGAAGCCTTTGGCCGTGGTTCGGACGAATCAACCCAATACGGGCTCAGGCTGTTTGCGCAATTGAACCTGCAGCTGCTGATCATAACGCCACTGCAGAAGATTCACATCATCGAACCTTATGTTGCTAACGTCGGCTTTGTGCATAATGAGAACGGGCGTGCTTCCTGCCTGCGTAACCTCTCTATTGAGGAGTATCGGGCCGAGAAACAGAAAGTTTTATCATGAACTGGACAACACCTGCTGACCTGTCTGCCCAGATGCAAAGATTATGGAATAATGGTGCGCTGCTGGCCGAACTTGCGGGTGGTCCCGCTCTTTTCCCCAGACGTTTACGATTGAAAGCTCCGACCTCGACGGAGCTTGTCGAACGCTTTGCAGATGTGCGCGTCTGGATCTCCCGTCTGGATCGACAAGCGAAGCACTACCGTGTGGCCTGGCGCACTGTTAATCACCGCATTCTGGGTTCAAACTCAGTACCATCCGAGATCTGGGTTGATTCCTTGGAGGAGGCTCTTGAGCTGATCGGCAAGCGCCACGCCGCCGAGCGTTTTGCAGCTATGGTGGCCTTGTCCAGGGAGCGCCAGCCGCAACTGCTGTGCTGGCTGGAGAAGCGCCCGTTGCGTGCCCTTGAGCTCGCCGCTGAGTGGCCTCTGTTGTTGGATATCCTCTCTTGGCTGCAGCATCATCCGCGCCCCGAAATCTACCTGCGGCAGATCGATATCGTCGGAGTGCACAGCAAATTTATCGAGAGTCATCGCGCTGTGCTGGCAGAGCTTTTTGATCTGGTGCTGCCACAGGATAAAATCGACGCAACGGTCCTCGGCTTGACCGGTTTCTGCCGTCGCTATGGATTTCGTGACAAACCATTGCGTTTACGCTTCCGTCTTCTGGATTCTGATCTTGCGCTCTTCGCCACCGATACCGACCAGGACGTCACGGTCACAATGGAGACCTTCGCAAGGTTTGATCTGCCGGTGAAAAAGGTTTTTATCACAGAGAACGAAATCAATTTTCTCGCGTTCCCCATGGTTCCACAGAGCATGGTCATTTTCGGTGCCGGCTATGGCTTCGAAGTGTTGAAAAAGGCGAAGTGGATGAAAAGCCGCACTATCTACTACTGGGGGGATATCGATACTCATGGTTTTGCCATTCTTGACCAGTTGCGTGCCAACTTCCCAACTGCGGTCTCTTTTCTGATGGATCAGGAAACTTTACTAGCTCACCAGCTTCATTGGGGGAAGGAGGTGCAACCTGAACGGCGTGATTTGTACAGATTAAGCATATCGGAACATAAGCTATACGACGATTTGCGTCAGAACCGATTTGACAAGCATCTGCGGCTTGAACAGGAGCGGGTCGGGTTTGAATGGGTTAGAACAGCGCTGGACAGGCTGTAATTGTTATCTACTGTGGTGCATTAATTATCGGATAAAGGCAAGGATCGTAAACTGCGTCAATCTAATGGAATGTAATTATTAACAAGGAGACCACTTATGCCAACCTTACAAAAAAAACTGCAGCATTCTTTTGGTTTCAGCTCCTTTCGAGAAGGACAGGAAGAGGTGATAACCAGACTTCTGGCAGGAAAGTCGGTTCTGGCGGTTTTCCCGACCGGTGGCGGCAAGAGCCTTTGCTATCAATTGCCCGCGATGTTGCTTGACGGTTTGACACTGGTGATTTCTCCGCTTATAGCTCTGATGAAAGATCAGCTGGATTTTCTGCTCAGTAAAGGGGTGCCGGCGGCGCGCCTGGATTCCACATTGACGCGTGAAGAAAACCAGAAACTCTTTAATGACCTGCACTCCGGAAATCTGAAATTACTCTATGTCTCCCCGGAACGCCTGGGCAATGAGCGATTTATCAAGTCAATCGCCAAACAGCGCATTTCCCTGCTGGCCATTGATGAGGCACATTGCATCAGCGAATGGGGGCATAACTTTCGTCCCGATTATCTGAAGATTGCCCGACTGGCAAAGGAGCTCAAGGTCGAACGCACTCTGACGCTCACCGCCACTGCGACTCCGACCGTTGCTGCGGATGTCCGGGAAGCCTTTGGTGTTACCCTGGAAGATTATGTCCATACGGGATTTCATCGCCCGAACCTGGAACTAAGCGTCCTCCCTGTTGCCGGGGACGATCGCAGGCAGGTCCTCCTGTCTCAGATCAGAACGCGTCCTCCCGGTTCAACGATAGTCTATGTAACTCTGCAACGGACTGCAGAGGAAGTCGCGGACTATCTTAAAAACAACGGGCTGCAAGCGACGGCTTACCATGCCGGATTGAAGAATGAGGATCGTTCGGCGATCCAGAATGCCTTCATGAACTCGCGCAATGCCATTATCGTGGCAACCATTGCGTTCGGCATGGGCGTCGACAAAGCTGATATTCGTTATGTCTACCATTACAATCTGCCCAAAGGTCTCGAGAGTTACTCCCAGGAGATCGGGCGTGCCGGCAGGGATGGCGAACCCTCTGTTTGTGAAATGCTGGCCTCGGCCGACGACGTCGTCACCCTGGAAAATTTCAGTTACGGGGATACGCCCGAAGCGGCAACCGTTGCTGCTTTTACACGTCACATTTTTGCAGCTGAAGAGACATTCGATGTTTCCGAGTCGCAATTCTCAAACCAGTTTGATGTGCGCCCGCTGGTGGTAAAAACACTCTTGACCTATCTGGAACTGGAAGGCTATCTGGTATCAACCGGTCCGTTTTACACTGAATACAAATTTCAATGTCTGAAACCCTCCGCCGAAATCTTTGCCCGTTTCAGCGGCGAACGGGCAGAGTTTCTGGAGTCCGTTTTCCGCCACGCCCGCAAGGGAACAACCTGGTTCACTCTGGACACTGTCGAAGTCAGTCAAGCGATCAGCCAGCCCCGGGACCGCATTGTCGCTGCACTGGGATACCTGGAAGAGAAAGGTGACGTGACCATCAATGTTGCCGGCATTCGGCAGGGCTATCGTCGTTTAAAGATGCCCGGTAACTTAGAGGCTCTGGTCGACGCACTCAACGAGAGATTCCGGACAAGAGAAGTCAATGACATCGACCGTATCCGACAAGTGCTCGCTTTTGCCCAACAGGACGGATGCCTGACCCGGCATCTGCTGGCATATTTTGGTGAAAATCACGCAGATTGCGGTCATTGTTGCCGATGTCAGGGGAGAAAAGCGTCACCTCTGCAGCCTCGCCAAAGCCCTTGCTTCGATGAACAGGATGAAAAACGCTTGCATGCATTGATCGCAGAAGGCCATGTTGCACTCAAAAGCCCGCGACAACTTGCGAGGTTTCTCTGTGGCATCACGTCACCCGCCACGACGCGCGACAAACTCCGGAAATATGGCATGTTTGCAGCCTACGATAGATTTCCGTTCAAGGACGTTTTGCAGTTCGTGGACGCTCGGGTTTCAGAATGAACTGGCAGCCGACAGGATGTTTTGTTATCTTCTGCTTTGTCATTTTGCCTTTTTAGGGTTTAATACCGGGAGCCTGTCGGACAATCCGGGGCGAAATGAAAATCTGAGTGTCTGTAGCGGAATTTATGTCGACTCACAAACCAATCATCGGCGTCATCGGCGCCTCGCAGCCCACGTCTGACGGGCTGCGCATGGCCGAAGCTGTCGGTCGTGCGATTGCCGTTCGCGGTGCTGTACTGGTCTGTGGCGGTCTGGGTGGGGTCATGGAAGCGGCAGCGAAGGGTGCAAGTGAAGCCGGCGGCACGGTCCTCGGTATTCTGCCAGGCCCTGACAGACTGTCGGCAAATCCTTATGTGACTCTTGCTGTGCCGACCAACATGGGCCACGCGCGTAACGTGATCATCGCTCATACCGCAGACGTGTTGATTGCCGTTGAAGGGGAATACGGGACCTTGTCGGAAGCAGCCATTGGTCTCAAGCTCGGCAAACAGGTTTTTGCGCTGCCAGGCGGTCTGCGGATTGCGGGAACAGTTCCCGTGGCTTCAGCAGAGTCTGCGGTTGCCCTTGCTTTCGAAAGTCTGAAACATGAATGACGCCACTGATTGTAACCTGTGCCATTCCGAAGAATTCTCAACCGGGATCATCGAATGGCTGCGCGGCAAAGTGCCGATCCTTATTGTCACTCACGATCATCCGGATCCGGATGCGCTTGCAGCTGCCTGTGCCTTGCAGCACCTGATTCTGGTCAAGACTGGACAGGAAGCGACCATCGCTTTTGGCGGCATGATCGGTCGTCGCGAGAACCTGGTGATGGTCAAGCAACTGGAGATCAAGACGAAATCTCTTGATGCGCTTGATCTCGACGCTTTTAACGCAGTCTGCATGGTCGATACCCAGCCGGGGACCGGCAACAATTCCTATCCGCCCGGGCGAGGAATCGATCTTGTCATCGATCACCACGAAATCAAGGAACAGACCCACTCCTGCCGATGGGTTGATGTCCGTCCGGAGTACGGCGCATCGGCAAGTATCCTGTTTGAATACCTGCAGTCTCAGGATGTTAAAATTGCCACCAAGCTGGCGACGATTCTCTTCTATGCCATCAAGTCGGAGACCGAGGATCTCGGTCGCGACTGGAGCCAGTCGGATCGTGATGCCTACCTGAAGTTGATGCCGCTCTGCAACAACCGGATTCTTCACGAAATC
>JBPPMD010000297.1:0-4832 GCA_051305875.1 Desulfuromonadales bacterium
GTATCCTGCTTATCGAGCGGTTGCCGGAGACCTGCGCCTGACCTACTCGCAGTTCGAAGAACTCGAGGCCTTCTCCCGTTTCGGCACCCGGCTCGACGAGGACACCCGCAAGACTCTGGAAAGGGGCCAGCGGGTGCGCTCGGTGTTGAAACAGTCGCAGTACGCGCTGCTGACAGCCGCGGAGCAGATCATCGTGCTGTTCGCAGTCAACGATGGTGTCTTCGATCCGGTCCCGGAAGATAAGCTGGTGGAGGCGGAATCACTGGTGCGCGATAGCTTGCGTCATGTCGACAGCATCGCAAAAAAAATCGAAACCGGCGAAGAATTAAACGACGATGATTTCGAGGCCCTGCGACAGACGGCCGCAGAGGCTGTTGCTGGTCTTGTGGAAAATCAGGAGAAACAGACAAAAACTTGATGGTGCCATCCAAGGCGCCGGCAGCAGAGTGGCTCTGCACCTTTGCCGGCCGTTGGCAATGTATACTCCGGAGCAGGGGAAAAAATGCAGACTCTTCAGGACATGGAACGCAAACTCAAGAGCGCCGACGATCTGCACACCGTGGTGCGGACCATGAAATCATTGGCCGCAGTGAGTATTCGCCAATACGAGGACGCGACCCGTTCCCTGGATGAATATTTCCAATCGGTTGAAATGGGCCTGCTCGCGGCTCTACGCAGGCACCCGCTCGTAGGCCGCCAGAAAGATCCACGCAAAACCCTGATTATGGTCTTTGGCTCCGACCAGGGCATGGCCGGCCGTTTCAACGAGGCCATCATCGAATTTGTTCAGGTTTCCCGCAGTGAGCTGGAGGTCAAGCGCGACCATCCTCTGTTCTGGGTAGCCGGAGCTAAAGCCCATGGCCTGATGGAGGATACCTTCGGTGAGGTTCACCGGTTTATCTCCCTTCCCCCATCGGTTGAGGGTGTTTCGTTAAAGGTCCAGGAGATACTCCTGCACCTTGCCGAGGTCCGCGAGAAAGAGGGCGAACTGCGCCTCATCCTGTTTCACAATCGCCCTGCCGGCGGCTCGTCCTATCGTCAACAGCGGGTCAACCTGCTGCCGCCCGATCAGCGCTGGCTTAAAGACCTCGGCAAACAGCAGTGGCCGAGCCGGCAGATCCCTCTCTATACCATGCCCTGGGAGGAACTGTTCGCTGCGCTGATCGGCGAATATCTTTTCGTCGCCCTGTTTCGCGCCTTCGCCGCCTCCATGGCCGCCGAAAACGCCGCCCGACTGGCTTCGATGCAGCGGGCTGAAAAAAATATCGAAGAGACTACAGAAGAGATGACCAGGGAGTTCCACAGCATGCGTCAGAATACCATTTCCGAAGAACTGTTCGACGTGATCTCCGGATTCGAGGCGCTTAGTGCAAGCGACGATGGTGCGCAGGGAACATAACGAAACGGTCCTGGCCTGAATTCAAGACTTGAGATCTTGTAGTTCGGCCCGCACTTTAGGCAGGCACTGTGGATAGTTCATCTGCAAAAAGCTCAACAACTTTTCCCGCACGTCGCAACGCAGTTCCCAGGCGTTGCCCGAGTTCGACGCACTCACCAGGGCGCGCAGCTCGACGGTTTTCTCCGTAGCGTTGATCACGTGCAGGCGCCATACCCTGCCATCCCACAATTCATTATCCTTGAGAATCTCGTAGAGATGGTTTCTGACGATATCCACCGGCAGGCTGTAGTCGACATGGAAGGTGACCGTACCGAGCAGTTCCGCCGACATCCGGGTCCAGTTCTGGAACGGCTTTTCCAGAAAATTACTGGTCGGTACAATCAGGCGGCGCTCGTCCCAGATACGGACGACCACGTAAGTCAGGGCAATTTCCTCGATCTGCCCCCATTCCCCTTCGACAATCACCACGTCATTGATGCGGATCGGCTGGGTGATGGCGATCTGCAGGCCGGCCAGCAGGGTGGCGATGCTGCGCTGGGCGGCGAAACCGACGATAATGCCGATGATCCCGGCCGAGGCCAGGATGCTGGTGCCCACCTGGCGGATTTGCTCGAAAATCATCATGGCCGAAGCGACCGCCACGAGGCCGATGATGATCACCAGGATTTTCACGAGGACATCGACCTGAGTATGTATCGAGCGTGCCTTGAGGTTGTCTTTGACGTTGATATCGTAACGGCTGAGCATCACATCGCGGCCGGATAACACCAGGGTGACTAACAACCAGGCAATCAGGCCAATGAACACAACGCCGAACAGGCGCCGCAACAACAGCGAGACTCCCGCGGGAATGCTCAGGGACGGTGCGAGCAGCAAGAGCAAAAACATCGGCAGCAACAGGCGCATGACAGGATATAAACGTTTTTGCAAAGCGCTGCCGAAGGGTTTTTCGGTCAAACGAGAGTGCGTCAGAACGATGTTGAAGAGCAGGAAATTGATCAACCAGCCGCCGAGAATAGCGAGAACCAGCCACAATAAGGAAACCCACATGATTTCACCTCTGAAAAGCCGTGAAAAACTGATGACGTTCCCTTGATTCTAGTGAAAATATTTACATCCGCAAGCTGTTGCGCGGATTTAGATAAGTTTTGCGGCAGTATGAAAACGGCGATTTAAGGCAAAGAGGTACTACATAAAGAAAATCGTAAATAGATGACTCCGAAAGTTCAGAAGAACTTGATCAGCCAGACGCCCATGCAAACCAATAGGACACCGACGATGCGCCCGAGGCTGATCGGTTGCAGCGGATAGCCCAGCCAGCCGAAATGATCGAGCAGCAGGGAGGCGAACATCTGTCCGGCCAGGATCGAGGCGATCATGGTCGTCGCGCCAAGTTTGCCTACGAGGATGATGGTGACCGTAACGAAAAAGGCACCGAGCGATCCGCCGATCCAGATCCACCAGGGATGGTTGCCTGCTGTCGCAAGGCTGGGCATGGGAATTCTGGTGATCACGGTGTAGAGGATCAGGGTCAGCGTGCCGACCATGAAAGAGATGGTTGATGCCAGCACCGGCGAACGGGTCCAGAGACCGAGTTGCGCATTGATACCGGCCTGGGTAGGCACGGAGATGCCTGCCAGCAAGGCCATCAGCAGAAATAACGTCGTTGAGGACATGTCGTGATCCGTTCAGCGTTTGAAAGTTAGTTTTCGTCCGGAAACGGCCCTTTTCCGCACGGAAACAGCGCTTGTGGCAGCCGGCATTTGCGGATGGACACTACTTGCTGGCAACGAACTCCAGTGATGCCGAATTCATGCAGTACCGCAGTCCGGTCGGTTTGGGACCGTCGCTGAATACGTGTCCGAGGTGGCCGCCACAGCGGGCGCAAAGCACCTCGGTGCGGCTGATAAAGAAGCTCGAATCATCTTTGGTGGCTATGTTCTCTGCGGCGAGCGGTGCCGTGAAGCTCGGCCAGCCGCTCCCGGAATCGAATTTGTCTGCGGAAGAGAACAGCTCGAGTGCGCAGCCGACGCAATGATAGATGCCTTTTGCGTAATGTTTGTCATATTTGCCAGTGAACGCGGGCTCGGTGCCCTTTTCGCGAAGGATGTGATACTCCTCAGGAGTCAGAAGTTCGCGCCACTCGGCGGCGCTCTTATCAACGTTCTCTGTCATAATGTATGCCCCTTCTGCTGTTGAATAAACCTTGATTCCTGCGGCTGCGGCGGACAGCGATATGGCCGCTGTCAGTCCGACGACAAGCGTGCTGACAATCAAGCTGGTGGTTTTCATGATGCAACTCCTTTCCAGATCGAAAACTGCGGTCGTGCCATCCGGAGTTTCCAGATGGACACTAAGTATACAGCACTTTCAATATCGGGGGGCAATGTCAGTCGTCCTCGAGGATCACGGCTAAAGTGGCTGGGCTTTTCCAGATGGAGACGCAGTTTCGCTGGTAAAAAGCAGACAACTTGAATTAAGCTCGATTCCAGATCGAAAACTGTGCCGGTGTTGTCCGGAGTTTCCGGATGGGCACTAAGCCAGGACTTGAGTCTCATGCAAAAAGCTTGTCATTCCCGAGTGCGCAATTCAGAGAGAGCAGACTATGAAACAGATCCTGGGCATCGTCGCCTCGCGACGGCAACTTGGCAACTGCGAAATCATGGTCAAGGAGGTCCAGACCGGCTACAAAGACGAGAGTCCCTGGATCAAGCCCTCCGGACCGCAGGTGAATTCATGATGGATAAGCTGGAGCAGGACCAGGACTTCATGCAGGCGGCCCTGGACGAGGCCGCAGTTGCAAGAAATTTGGGCGAAGTTCCGATCGGCGCGGTGATCGTTCTCGATGGCGAAATCGTCGCTCGCGGCCACAACCTGCGTGAGACCAGCAATGATCCGACCAGCCACGCCGAAATGGTGGCGATCCGCCAGGCAGCCGGGCATATCGGCCACTGGCGTCTTCTGGAGACGACCCTCTATGTGACATTGGAACCCTGCGTGATGTGCATGGGGGCCATTATCCTGGCGCGCATTCCGCGCCTGGTCTACGCCTGTCGTGATCCGCGCGCCGGTGCGGTCGGGTCCATTTACGATTTTGCCCGCGATGAGCGCTTCAACCATAAAGTCGAAGTCAGCGAGGGTGTGCTTGGTGAAGAATGCAGTGAGCTGCTCAGTAGTTTTTTTCGGCAATTAAGAGCTGGAAAAAAATCGCAAAAGACATTATAAAGGGGAGCGGTCTTGATGAACGAGCCGTGATGAACGAGCCGTGATGAACGAGCCTAGACCTTCCGCTAATCACGTGGCAATCGTAACGGTTTTATTCTCACGGATTTTTCATCACCCATAGCACTACACGGAGGGGTGTCCGAGCGGCCGAAGGTGACAGACTCGAAATCTGTTGTGGCGCAAGCCACCGGGAGTTCGAATCTCCCCC
>JBPPMD010000315.1:0-19172 GCA_051305875.1 Desulfuromonadales bacterium
GGTTACCCTCTCGTGACAGACCGCGACTACATGTTGAACGAGCAATTCACATGTCTGACTCCTTTCAGTCAGATAGATCAGCCAGACTTGGCCTGGCGTACCAAAGACGCAAAGACGCAAAGCAAAAGCATAAACAACATAATGGTTTTCTTTGCGTCTTTGCGTTGGCTGTGACCTTGTTTAGGTTTTAGGTCAGAAACAATAAGAGGTTTGTTGTTCCGCGGTGTTCTCAGTGTCTCAGTGGTAAGAAAGCCTAGTTACTCCAGGTTCTCCTCAATGCGAATCAGCAGAGCCTCCTCCTGAATCACATCCAACTGGTTGATTTCAGCAACTGCCGCTGCAACGTTGCGCTCTTCAGCCACATGCGTCATAAAGACGATCGGCACAGCTTCCGCTGCATGGCGATGGGGCTGAATCATCGATTCAATACTGATTTCGTACTTGCCGAGGATCCCTGCTATCTGTGCAAGGACACCGGGCTGATCCTTCACGTTAAACCTGAGATAGTAAGAGGTAACAAGCTGATCCATTGGTTTTATTGTGCATGAATGCATCTGTGATTGGGGACACCCCATGGCTGGAACCCTGATGTTGGTATTGGCTTGCAAGTCACGGGCCACGGCCAGGACATCGCCCATAACGGCGCTCGCTGTAGCCATCATCCCAGCACCGTATCCGGACAACATAACCGGTCCGGAAAAATCCCCTACCAGACGAATGCTGTTGAAGACGCCGCTGATTGACGATAGTGAATAATTTGCGGGAATCATGGTGGGATGAACCCTGGCCTCAACCTGCTCGCCATCGCGCTTGCCAATCGCCAGCAGCTTGAGCTTGTAGCCGAAATCTCGCGCATATCCGATATCAAGGGCCGTCACCCTGCTGATGCCTTCGGTATAAATCTGATCAAAATCAACCTTTGTGCCAAAGCAGAGGCTGATCAGCAAGGCGAGCTTGTGCGCAGTGTCGATGCCTTCGACATCAAAGGTTGGATCCGCCTCGGCATAACCCTGCCGTTGGGCCTCGACCAGCACATCAGCGAAGTCTTCACCATCTTCATCCATGCGGGTCAGCACATAATTGCAGGTACCGTTGAGGATGCCGTAGACAGCTGAAAAATTGTTGGCACCGAGATTCTCCTTGATCGCCGATATAACCGGGATACCACCACCGACAGCCGCTTCGAACATGACATTAACGCCGGTTTCCTCTGCGGCGCGGAAGATTTCTTCGCCATGTTTGGCAAGCAGGGCTTTGTTGGCAGTCACAATGTGCTTGCCGTTGCGGATCGCCTGCAGCACAAATGTACGGGCAGGCTCATAGCCGCCAATCAACTCGATGACAATCTGAATTTCCGGATCATTCAACAACGCATGAGCATCGTCAGTCAGCAGACCAGGGGCAATTTTCACCCCACGATCGGTGGTTGTATCAAGATCAGCGATACGCACTAATTCAAGCCTGGCACCAAGACGACTGGCCAGTATGCCCTGGTTTTTCTGAAAAACCCTTACAACGCCGGTTCCGATCGTGCCGAAACCGAGCAAGCCAACTTTAATATTCTGCATAACACTTACCTTCTCAGGGAAAGAGCAAGAACCTTGACTGAGGCTCTCCTAATCTGAAACAATCGATTCACAGGAAAAGCGACACGCTTCAATACCTGCCCCCTCAACAGTCAGGGCATTTTCTATCTGTTGCTGCAAAACCTCCGGGCCGGCTTCTGCGTGCAGCATAAACGTCAAAGAGACATCCTTGAATCCGGCCTGATGGACGACACTCAGCATGTGTCTGACCAGGGCTGCATGGGTTTCCTGACAGAGCCCGTGCCATTTGCCGCCGCCGACAAAAAGGACCCAGCTCGCCTTAAGCTTGCCATTGTTCTGCAGCATGACATGTTCACCGGCACGACCCTGCACGTCTCCATCAAGCAGCATCCTGGTCAACTGGCCGTCAAGACGCCAGTCCAGCAAAGCAGCGGGGCCTTCAAGTGGCCTCTGATCGGTAAAGTAGAGCGCTACGACTGATTCCCCCGGCAGGGAATCGGCAGGAAGATCCACTCGCTGCAACAGCTTCATGATGAAGTGATTCGATGTTGTTGTGAGAGATGATCCAGAACACCATTAATAAATGAGGGCGTCTCTTCGGTACCAAAGCGCTTGCCGATTTCAATGGCCTCATTTATGACGACATTGTGAGGGACATCAGGGCAATAGATCAGCTCAAAAGCCGCCAATCTGAGGATAGCCAGGTCAACCCTCGCCATACGATCAAGAGCCCAGTTGGTCGAGTATGAGCGGATTTCCCGATCGATATGTTCAAGATTCTCTGCAACACCGCAAACCAGTTGTTCAGCAAAATGCCTGATCTCCGCTTGCTGTGGCGCCACCTCATCGACAACAGCTTCACCCAGTACATCATTGCGGAACTGGAAGTTTTTCCAGAAATCCCCGAGCACATGATCGAGAGTTCCGCCTTCATGGTCAGCCAGGCTGTAAAGTACTTTCAGGGCCATTTCGCGCCCCTGGCGTCTGATACCTCGTGACATCTCGGCTTATAACGCCTTATAGAGGTTGGCCATTTCAACCGCAGCCATGGCAGCATCAAATCCTTTGTTGCCGGCCTTGCTGCCGGCCCGTTCGATCGCTTGCTCTATCGAATCAGTGGTCAGCACACCAAAGGCCACTGGAATACCGGAATCGAGAGAAACGCTGGCAATCCCCTTGGTGACTTCGGCACTTACGTAATCAAAATGGGGCGTCGCGCCTCGAATAACCGCACCGAGACAGACTATGGCATCATAACGGCCTGAAGCGGCCATCTTTTTGGCAGCAGGCGGAATTTCATAAGCACCGGGAACCCGCACGATATTGATATCCTCTTTCTCGGCACCGTGACGCAGCAAGGCATCAATGGCGCCTTCGACGAGACGATCGCTGATAAAGCTGTTGAATCGGCTTACCAGCAGACCGACGCGCAGTCCTTTGGCGTCAAGTTTTCCTTCGATAATCTTGGGCATCTTTCATCTCCCGTAAAACATGGTCCGGAACGATCGGCTCCGAAACTATAAATTTTCAAGCAGGTGGCCGAGCTTTTCCTGTTTGGTCTTGAGGTATTTCAGATTGCTCTTGGTGGCCGGCATCTCGATCGACACCCGTTCGACGATTTCCAGGCCATAACCTTCCAGACCGATAATCTTGCGCGGGTTATTGGTCAGCAGGCGAATTTTGCGTACACCCAGCTCATTCAGGATCTGGGCACCGATGCCATAGTCACGCAAATCAGCCTTGAAGCCGAGGGCCTCATTGGCTTCTACGGTGTCATGTCCATCATCCTGCAGGTTATACGCTTTGAGTTTATTGACGAGACCGATACCGCGTCCTTCCTGACGCATGTACAGAACCACGCCAGTCCCCTCCTCGGCGATCATGCGCATTGAGGCGTGCAACTGCTCACCGCAGTCACAGCGCTCTGAACCGAACACGTCGCCGGTCAGGCATTCGGAGTGGACCCTGACCAGAACCGGCTTGTCAGGGCTGATGTCACCTTTGTAGAGCGCAAGATGCTGGCACTTGTCAACCTCGTTATCGTAGACAACGGCCTGAAATTCACCGCCTGAATGGGTCGGCAAACGGGTGACTGCAGCACGTGTAATCAGCAACTCCTTGCGCATCCGGTAGGCGACCAGATCGGCGATTGCGACAATGCGTAATTGGTGTTTTTTTGCAAATTTATGCAGTTCCGGCATGCGCGCCATGGTCCCGTCGTCATTCATGATCTCGCAGATCATACCGGCCGGCTTCAAACCGGCCATTCTCGCAAGGTCAACAGAGCCCTCCGTCTGACCGGCACGCACCATGACCCCGCCCTTCTTGGCGCGGAGCGGAAAGACATGCCCGGGACGGGCCAGATCCAGCGCGACAGTATCGTCGCCGATGGCAACCTGGATCGTATGGGCACGATCAGCAGCAGAAATACCGGTGGTCACTCCGCGACGCGCTTCGATGGAAACGGTAAAAGCTGTACCGAAAGAGGAAGAATTTTCCTGGACCATCAGCGGCAGGCCGAGGTAGTCGGCGCGATCCTCAGTCAAAGTCAGACAGATCAGGCCACGACCTTCCTTGGCCATAAAATTCACAGCTTCGGGGGTGACCATTTCTGCGGCCATACAAAGATCGCCTTCATTCTCACGGTCTTCGTCATCAACCAGAATGACCATTTTACCCTGGCGTATATCTTCAAGTGCATCTTTAACGCGGTCTAACGGCATATTATTTCCTAACGGGCTGTGTGTTCAGAAAGACTTTAAAACATCTCACAAAAAACCATTCTTGGCAAGCAGATCCATCGTCACGCCTTGAGGCTCACCGGCGGCTCCATTGCGAAGAAATCGGGCAACATATTTACCGATCAGGTCAGTTTCCACATTCACATCATCACCGACCTTGCGATCCTGCAGCGTGGTCTTGGCCAGAGTGAGAGGAATGATGACCAGCGAGAACGTATTCTCGAAAACTTCATTCACTGTGAGGCTGATGCCATCGACGCTGACACTTCCTTTTGTAACCAGAAAGGCATTGACGGCTGAATCGGTCAGAAATTTGAAACGCCATGCGTTACCATCCAGACGCCGTTCAATGATACGTGCCCGGCCGTCGATGTGTCCGGTCACCAGGTGCCCTCCCAGGCGATCGGAGAGGCGCATGGCGCGCTCAAGATTGACACGAACGCCACGCGTCAAGTGCCCCAGTGTGGTGCATTTCAAGGTTTCCGGAGAGACGTCAGCCGAGAAGGCGCCGTCGCCGAAGGATGTCACTGTCAGGCAGGCGCCATTGACAGCGATACTATCTCCAAGCGAAAACTCCGCCATCGGCAACTTAGTCTCAACAGTCAAGCATGCCTGGTTTGTACCGGTACGGATATCGAGCAACGTGCCGAGATCCTCAATCAGACCGGTGAACATGTTGCACCTCCCCTTCTATCAGGATGTCCGTGTCGATCTGACGTGCGCGCAAGTCCTTCAGCGAGAAGGCCTCACTGATGCGGGCAACTCCTTCACCGGCCAACAGATTGCGACCAACGCCACCAAGAAGTTTCGGCGCGACAAAAATCATCATGCGATCCACCAGCCCGGCCCGCATCATGGCTCCGCCTAAAACACTGCCACCTTCCAGCAAAAGATAGTGCAGGCTCCTTTTGGCAAGTTCAGCAAGAGCAGCAGGCAAATCCAGAGCAGCGGCATTCCGTGCAACCTGAAGGATCTCAACGCCACTGACACGATATGGCTGCAAGGCTGCCTCACTGTGGCCAGAGGCCGTTACCAGTATGGTTTTTGCATCTGATGACTGGGTATAGACAATTGCTTGTGGAGACGTTTCAAGTTTGCCATCAAAAACAATGCGAACCGGGTCACGATGATTCTCTTCAAGCCTGGCAGTCAGTCGGGGATCATCTGTTTTCACTGTTCCGGATCCAACCATGATGCCGTCAACCTGATTTCTCAGTTGATGCACAGCCTCACGACTCGCGGCACAGGAGATCCATCGAGAATCACCATTTGCAGTGGCAGTCTGACCATCCAAAGTCATTGCCGCCTTGAAGACTACATACGGCAAACCGCTGGCTGTATACTTGGCGAACGGGGCAATCAACTGCTGGCATTCTGTTTTGAGCAGATCGCAAATAACGTCGATGCCAGCGTCGCGCAAACGCTGCATCCCTTTGCCTGCAACTTGCGGATTCGGATCCTGAGTTCCAACAAAAACTCTGGCGATGCCGGCATCAATCACCGCCGTGGTGCAGGGCCCGGTACGACCCTGATGGCAGCAGGGCTCCAGGGTGACATAGAGATCGGCGTTACGAGCCTTGGCACCGGCATCACGCAAGGCGAACACTTCTGCGTGCGGTTGGCCCGCCGCAGGGTGAAAACCCTCGCCAACGACCTTGCCGTCACGCACCAGAATGGCACCAACCGGAGGGTTGGGCGCTGTTCGCCCCAGACCCCGTTTGGCCAGTTCAATGGCTCTCTGCATAAATTGTTCTGCCTGGATTGTCATCTCGACTCGCATTGTGTCACCGGGAGGCGGGTCGCAGTATCACCGAGTTTTTTTGAGTACTGCCATGTCCACCCGGGATTCCAGGATTGACATTACTTGGGTGAACCTTTGGCCAGTATTTCGGTTAACTCGGACATGAATTCGTTTATATCGCGGAACTGGCGATAGACAGAAGCGAATCGGACATAGGCGACTTCATCAAGCGACTGCAGGGCTTCCATAATCGCTTCACCAATGCGGCTGGAGTCAATTTCTTTTTCACCACTTTCCTGGAGGGAAACTTCCATCTGGTCGGCAACCTTTTCAATGGTGGCGATTGGAACCGGTCGTTTTTCACAGGCCCGCTGAATTCCGGAGATAATCTTATGGCGATCAAAGACTTCGCGTCGACCATCCTTCTTGATGACCAATGGCAAAGTTTCCTCTACACGTTCATAGGTGGTGAAACGGCGCTCACACTCAACACATTCCCGGCGTCTGCGAATATTGTTCCCTTCTTTGCCAAGACGGGAATCGACGACACGCGTGTCATCGTGGGTACAGAATGGGCATTTCATCAACAGCCTCCGGGGATTACATGTTCAAAGAGGCACGCCTTGATACCTGACTCTTCCAGCATCTCCATGGAGAGTGTATCTGCATAGCCCTTTAGATAAATGACTTTGTCAATTCCTGCATTAATCAACATTTTCGTGCAGATAATACAAGGCGAGTCGGTACAGTAAAGCACAGCATTCTCAATATTAACGCCATGTCGGGCCGCCTGAATAATGGCATTCTGCTCGGCATGCAGACCTCGGCAGAGCTCATGCCGTTCACCGGAAGGTACGTTCAGTTGTTCACGGAGACAGCCGGCTACGTCACAGTGTGTGATGCCGCTGGGTGTTCCATTATAACCGGTCGCAAGAATATTCTTATCCTTGACCATCACGGCACCAACCTGGCGACGCATGCAGGTTGAACGTCGCGCCACCTGGCGGGTGATATCCATGAAGTACTCGTCCCAGGACGGTCTCTCCATCTAAACGAGCCTGTGCGCGTACAGAGGAAATTGTTGGCAGAGTTCCCTGATTTCGCCACGGATTCTGGCAAGCACTTTCTCATTTTCGAGATTCTGCAGTGCTTCATCAATCCAGGCGCCGATTTGACGCATTTCCTTCTCTTTAAGTCCACGTGTTGTGCTTGCCGGGGTGCCGATTCGGACTCCGCTGGTGACAAATGGCGAGCGGGTATCAAAAGGAACCGCATTCTTGTTGACCGTAATCCCGGCCTCTTCAAGGACTGCCTCTGCAACCTTGCCAGTCAACTCGGTTCCGGTGAAATCAAGCAGCATCAGATGGTTGTCGGTGCCGCCCGAGACCAGATTGTAACCGCGGGAAACAAGCTCCTCTGCAAGGGCCTGGGCGTTTTTTACCACCTGCTCGGCATAAGTCTTGAATTCAGGGGCGAGGGCTTCCTTGAAGGCGACAGCCTTGGCGGCGATCACATGCATCAAAGGCCCGCCCTGAATCCCCGGGAAGATGTTGCTGTTCAATGTCTTGGCAAACTCTTCACGGCAAAGGATCATACCTCCACGCGGACCTCGCAGGGTTTTGTGTGTCGTGGTTGTAATATACTCCGCATGCGGAACCGGTGTCGGATGGACCCCAGCGGCAACCAGCCCGGCGATATGTGCCATATCGACCATGACCGGTGCACCAACCATATCGGCAATCTGCCGGAAGGCTTCGAAATCCAGGGTACGGGGATAAGCGCTGGCACCCACCACGATCAATTTCGGCTGATGCTCTTTAGCCAATCGCTCCACTTCGTCGTAATCAATTCTACCGGTTTCTTTGCGAAGACCATAAGGTATGAAATTGAACAGCTTTCCGGAAAAGTTCACCGGAGAGCCGTGCGTCAGGTGCCCGCCATGCGCGAGATTCATACCAAGCACAGTATCTCCGGGCTTGCAGGCAGCAAAGTAGACGGCCATGTTAGCCTGCGAACCGGAATGAGCCTGAACATTAGCATGCTCAGCACCGAAGAGCTGCTTGGCACGATCGATAGCCAGCTGTTCGGCAACATCGACAAATTCGCAGCCGCCATAATATCTTTTGCCTGGATACCCTTCGGCATATTTATTGGTAAGCACAGAGCCTTGAGCGGCGAGGACTTCCTCACTGACAAAGTTCTCCGATGCAATGAATTCCAGGCTGTATTCCTGACGTTCCGTTTCCTTGCGAATCGCTGCAGTGATTTCCGGATCGAATTCGGCGAGTTTATCGAACATGGCAATTGGCCTCCAGATTTTTTTATAAATATCGCGAGTCAAGAAGTGAAACGGGCAGGCGAATGGCCTGCCCGGAGGGAACTGAGTTATAACTCACCGGCACGAACTGCTGCTTCCAGCTTGGCAATCTTGTCGAGACGCAGTTGGTGACGCCCGCCTTCAAAGGTTGCATCAAGCCAGACATTCACCATTTTTGCAGCCAGATCCACTGACAGCACTCGCCCACCCAGAACGAGAACATTGGCGTTATTATGCTCCTTGGCCATCTGCGCCATGAACTCATCGGTCACTAACGCAGCGCGTACTCCAGGAAATTTATTGGCCACAATCGACATGCCGATTCCGGTTCCGCAGACCAGGATTCCACGTGCGGCTTCGCCACGAGAAACAGCGCCGGCAACCTTTTCAGCAAAATCGGGATAATCAACAGACCCGCAGTTGTCAGTACCGAAATCAGTCACGTTCATTCCACGGGAGGTAAGTACGGCCTTGACAGCCTCTTTCAACTCCAAACCACCATGATCACTGCCAATAACAAACATGTTGGTTATACCTTGCGGAACAATAAGGTTGCGTTGGTGCCACCAAACCCAAGCGAATTCGAGAGCGCGACCTTCACATCAGCCTTGCGCGCCTCGTTCGGAACGTAATCGAGATCACATTCAGGATCCGGTTCAGTATAATTGATGGTCGGAGGCACGACACCGCGTTCCATCGCCAGAAGCGTATAAATGGCTTCGACACCACCGGCTGCGCCAAGGAGATGGCCCGTCATACTTTTGGTAGAGCTGACCATCAAGCGCTTGGCATATTCTCCGAAGACAGACTTTATCGCCAGGGTCTCGTAGAGATCATTAAACGGTGTCGAGGTCCCATGGGCATTGATGTAATCAACCTCTTCAGGGTTGACGCCAGCCGTATCCAAAGCCATCTTCATGCAACGCGCCGCACCCTCACCGCCAGGAGACGGGGCCGTCAGGTGGTAAGCATCACCGGTCAGACCATAACCGGCAACTTCTCCATAAATTTTAGCCCCACGCTGTTTGGCAGACTCATATTCTTCAAGGATAACAATACCGGCGCCCTCGCCCATAACGAAACCGTCACGGTTTTTCTCGAAGGGACGGCTTGCCGACTGCGGGTCATCGTTACGCGTTGAGAGGGCTTTCATGACCGCGAACCCCCCCATGCCGAGCGGGCATATTGTCGACTCTGTCCCACCGGCAATAACAGCATCTGCATCACCGCGTTGAATGATGCGAAAGGCATCGCCTATCGAATGAGTGCCTGTAGCACAAGCAGACACCGGTGCAAGGTTGGGACCTTTGGCACCGCTTTTTATGGAAATCTGGCCAGCAGCCAGATTGATAATCGTCATCGGGATAAAAAACGGGCTGATCTTGCGGTATCCGCCAGTAGACATGGCTTCATGATACTTTTCGATAGCAGGGAGACCGCCCATTCCGGAGCCGACCACAACACCGACACGCTCGGCATTGCCGGCATTGATCTCCAGACCGGAATCAGCCAGGGCCATGGCCGCCGCGCCAAGAGCATAGTGGATAAAGAGGTCCATCTTACGGGCCTCTTTTTTGTCGAAAAACTCTTCTTCGGGGAAATCCGTGACCTCGCCGGCGAATTTGACCGGGAAATCCGAAGCATCAAAACGGGTGATCGGACCGATACCGGAGCGGCCATTTATCAGGGCGTCCCAGTTCTTTTCAATTCCGGTACCCAAAGGGGAAGTGATCCCCAGGCCGGTTACAACAACTCTGCGCATGAGGCTATTGTCCTCCCAACACAAAGCCGGCCACCGGCAACCCAATCGGGCTACCGGGGCAGGTTCTGTTATAAGCGACAACCTCAGTGGTAAGCCAAGGCTGTCAAAGGTTTAGGAATTTTCGCCGATATAATCGATGGCATTCTGAACTGTCTGGATTTTTTCGGCATCTTCATCAGAAATCTCGATGTCGAATTCTTCCTCAAGAGCCATAACCAGCTCTACGGTATCCAGGGAATCAGCGCCCAGATCGTCCATGAAAGACGCTTCTGTCGTGACCTGATCCTCATCAACACCCAACTGCTCTGCAACGATCTGCTTGATACGCTCTGCAACACTTGCCATTTTATTTTCCTCCTTCTTGGTTTCGATCCGATCTATGACCGTCTCATTTTGCTTTGTTATAATAACCCCGATGAGCTTACATGTACATGCCGCCATTAACGCCAAGCACCTGTCCAGTAATATAGGATGACTGGTCAGAAGCCAGGAAAAGTACGGCATTGGCAACGTCTTCCGCTTCACCAAGACGACCCAGTGGAATTTGTTCGGTCATGGCTTCGCGGGCTTTTTCAGTCATTTTTTCAGTCATTTCAGTAACGATGAAACCTGGTGTTACAGCATTCACTGTCACATTGCGGCGGGCCAGCTCGCGCGCGACAGACTTGGTCAATCCAAGCAGTCCGGCTTTGCTGGCGGAGTAGTTAACCTGACCGGCATTGCCCATTTCCCCCACCACCGAGGATATATTAATAATACGCCCATTTCTTTGCTTGCTCATAAATTTAGCCGCAGCACGGGTGCAGAGGAACGCACCTTTCAGGTTCGTATCAAGAACAGCATCCCAGTCGTCATTTTTCATGCGCAGCAACAAACCGTCACGCGTTATTCCGGCGTTGTTGACCAGGATATCAACCCTTCCATATGTTGCGACCGTCTGCTCGATGAGGTTGTTTGCTTCAGCTTCCACAGCCACATCCGTAACCACGGCCACAGCTTCTCCACCTTGCGTCCTGATTTCAGCAACAAGGCTCTCAAGAGCCTCAACATTGCGGGCCGACGCAACAACTTTAGCGCCCTTAGCAGCAAGTGCAACAGCAATGAATCGGCCGATGCCACGCGACGCTCCGGTAACAATGGCAACTTTATCAGACAGCATTTCTCAAGCCTCCAGCAGTCATTTTAACAAGGCTTTGATATCAGCCACATTCTGCACGTTTTGAACGGTGCTTTCTTTCGCCATACGTTTCACCAGGCCGGAAAGGACCTTGCCCGGACCGACCTCAATGTAACGTTCGACATCAAGGTTGACCATGCAGGCAATCGACTCTTGCCAGCGTACCGGCGCACTGACTTGGCGTACCAGCAGGCCACGCACTCGATAGTCATCCTGATTCGGTGTCGCTTCCACGTTAGTTATAACCGGTAACTGCATCTTATCAATAATAATGTCGGCCAGGACAGCATCCAAACGCTCACCGGCAGGGACCATCAGGCTGCAATGGAAAGGCGCACTGACCGGCAAGAGCATCGCCCTCTTCGCACCTTTTTCCTTGGCCAGATCAATTGCGCGCGAGACAGCATCGGTATGACCGGCAATAACCACTTGTCCGTCGCTGTTATAATTGGCCGGTGACACGACCTGGCCCTGCGCTGCGTCGCGACAAACAACATCCAGAGATTCAAGGTCAAGACCAAGAATCGCAGCCATTGAACCGGTGCCAACCGGAACGGCTTCCTGCATGAAGATCCCGCGTTGACGAACCGTTCGGACAGCATCAGCGAACTTCAGACCACCGCTACAAACAAGGGCACTGTATTCACCAAGTGAATGCCCGGCTGCGAACGCAGGAACAAGGCCGGTTTCGGCTTCAAGGACTCGCAAGGCAGCCACACTGGCAGCGAGTATTGCCGGCTGCGTATTGGCAGTCAACCTGAGGTCATCTTCCGGGCCATAATAGCAGAGTGAAGCGAGGTCGAAACCGATAGCGTCGTTTGCTTCCTCAAAGGTTCGACGGGCAACAGAAAAGTTCTCGGCGAGCTCTTTGCCCATACCGGCATGCTGTGAACCCTGGCCGGGAAATAAAAAAGCAATCATCGTAGTCAGACACCTTAAACCGCTGAAAGTTCAGATTACCAACGCACTATAGCCGAGGCCCAGGTAAAACCGCCACCGAAAGCATCGAGCAACAGGATATCGCCTTCCTTGATGCGGCCAGCACGGTTTGCTTCGTCCATGGCAAGTGGAATCGTTGCGCCCGAAGTATTGCCGAAACGCTCGACATTGATATAGACCTGATCATCTCTGAAACCAATTTTTTTCGCCGTAGCATTCAGAATACGGATATTGGCCTGATGAGGAATAAACAAATCGACATCTTCTACAGACATATTGTTTGCTTTCAGAGCGATATTGGCCACATCGGTCATCGAACGCACGGCGACCTTGAAAACTTCGTTGCCCTGCATTTGCAAGAAGTAGTTTCGATCCTTCAGTGCTTGCTCGCTCGGCTGCAGCCTGGTACCAAATCCGGGCTGGTAAAGAAGCTCGAGCTGGGTTCCATCTGCATGCAGATGCGTGGAAAGAACCCCGTGTTCCCCTTCACAGGCTTCAAGAACAACGGCACCGGCAGCATCTCCAAACAGTATGCAGGTGTTACGGTCCTCCCAGTTGACAATCCTGCTCAGAGCTTCAGCACCGATAACCAGCGCTTTTTTGCTGCGACCTGCTTCGACGCGATCGACCGCACAGGACAAGGCGTATAAAAAACCACTGCAGGCGGCAGACACATCGAAAGCACCGGCATTGATCGCGCCAAGGTTGCTTTGGACGATACATGCAGTTGCCGGCCATGGATAATCACCGGTAATTGTGCCGACGACGATCAGGTCGATGTCCTCGGCACTGACACCTGCCATCTCCATCGCACGTTCTGCAGCTCGCGTTGCCAGATCCGAGGTATTTTCGCCATCAGCAACAATATGACGCTCATTAATTCCGGTACGCGACCTGATCCATTCGTCGCTCGTATCGAGAAATTTCTCTATATCCAGGTTGGTCAGAACTTTTTCGGGAACATAGGATCCCGTACCGGTGATTCTTGCTCTAATCACAATTCTGCTCCTTGCACAGTATTCGTTGAGCTAACGTCAGAGCCGGAGCCACCATGGTTTTCTGTACGGATTTCTTCAAGACGTTCGTTCAACTTCCTGTTGACCTGACTGGTCTCGCTGTCATAGGCCATTTTGATGGCGTTCATGATAGCCCGGGGACTGGAACTGCCGTGACAGATCATTGCTGTTCCCTGAATCCCCAACAAGGGCGCACCGCCATATTCTGCATAGTCGATTTTCTTGCGGAAAGCTTTGAGGGCGGGCCTGACCAGCAGGTATCCAAGCCTGGACAACAGCCTCGAGCTCAACTCTTCACGCAGCATAAGGCTCATAGCCTCTGCAAGTCCTTCTGAAACCTTCAGGACGACATTACCGACGAAACCATCACAAACAACAACATCTATATGACCATTATAGATGTCACGACCTTCGGTATAGCCGACATAATTCAGCGAGGTTTTTTTAAGGGCAAGGCTGGCTTCACGAGTCAAGTCATTCCCCTTGGACTCCTCTTCGCCATTAGACAAAAGACCGACACGCGGCTTACTTTTGCCAAGCATCTGGGAAGCGTATACACTGCCCATCAAGGCAAACTGAACAAGATGTGGAGGTTTACAGTCAACATTGCCACCTACATCCAGGATAAGCGTCTGGTCTTTGAGATTTGGAACGACCGTCGCGATAGCCGGGCGGTCTATACCGGGGATACGCTTAAGGACAAACATGCCTGCCGCCATTGTGGCACCGGAATTACCGGTGCTGACCACAGCATTGGCTGTCCCTTGCTTGATAAGATCAAATGCAACGCGAATAGAAGAGTTCTTCTTTTTGCGTACCGCATCAGAAGCAGGGTCTTGCATGCCGACAATTTCACTTGCATGCACAACGCTGATATCCAGGCCCGTAACATCATGGCGCAGCAGCTCAGCTTTAACTGATTCGGCCTGGCCAACAAGTACAATAGGGATCTGCCATTGCCTGGCAGCCATAACGGCACCGGCAATCTCATGAGCGGGCGCATGGTCTCCTCCCATGACATCAACGGCGACTATGGGGCTGTTACTCAAAAGAAACGTCCCTACTCTTTGGTACCAAGAACATCCTTGCCCTTATAACTGCCACAGGAAGGACAAGCGCGATGAGACTGTTTCGGCTCTTTGCATTGCGGACAGAGAGAGATTCCGGGAGCTTTAAGGGCATCATGGGAACGGCGCATATCGCGCTTGGATTTCGAGGTCTTTTTCTTTGGTACTGCCATTGTCTGAGTGTCTCCTTGAATACCGGAAGAACCGGTTTTTTGTTATATTAGAGCAGGGCTAAAGCCCTTTGATATTCACTGTTTGACTTTAAAATTTTTCAAAGCATCCAATCCGGCATGAAAAACCGGTGGTTCACAATCACAACTGACCTGATTAAGATTACAGCCACATACAGGGCAGAGCCCCTTACAAGCTTCCTGACACAACGGCTGTTGTGGCAAGGCCATGATGATTTCCTGGTCGAGGTCTGGACGTAAATCAATTTCAGGGCCGGAGAACGGAATCAACCCGAGTTCTTCACTCTGTATTTCAATGTCTTCGCCGGGAGCAGTTTCTTCACTATCCTCTTTGCCGGCATAACAGAGCATGACCTGAATTTCCAGTTGACTTACTACCGGCATCAGGCATCGACTGCAGGGAGAAGTAACTTGCGTCGTCAGCAAGCCCGCCACTTCGATGACATCCCCAGCCCAGGTCACCTCCAAGGTGCCATTGATTGCTTCATTAAAAGCGACGGTTCCCTGTTCGATAAGCTCCCGCAGGACAGGGAAGTCTGTTGCCTGCTCATTGAGATTGACCTGGCGTGGTCGCCTTTTAAGTTTGTCGATCTGTATCAGCACGTCAATCTATCTCATGGCAAATCAGGCAAGCCGCCAGTATAGGAACCAACCGGAAACAGTCAAGAAGTTTTCGCATGTGGCCGAAATTAAGTCCCTTCTATTAACGTATTAAGAATAAATTTGCAAGAGTTTAGTAGTTCACTCTCAAGGGTCTCTTGCAATCTTGCAAGAGCTGCGGTAGAAGGAGTCATCACTGCCTGGGGAAAGTTAAACAATGGCTCATAATAATACTTGCAATAGTTTAGATTCACTACTGAATATCATGCAGTCTCTCAGAGCACCGAATGGTTGTCCCTGGGATACAAAGCAGACGTCCGAAAGTCTGACACCTTTCATTCTGGAAGAAGCTTGCGAACTGATTGATGCAATTGAAGAAGGCTCGACAGAGCTTATCCTCGACGAACTCGGCGACTTGCTTCTGCAGGTCGTTTTTCAAGCACAGATCTTTAAAGAGCAGCAGCAATTTGATTTCTATGATGTTGCCACCGGCATTGCCGAAAAACTGGTGCGACGCCATCCCCACGTCTTTGCCCAGGATATTCCTAAAGTTCACGTATCCGAACTCGACAGGCAGTGGGATGAGATCAAGCGCTCTGAGGCAACTCATAACAAAAGCTGCCTTGCAGACCATCTGCCGAGCAAGCTGCCGGCACTGCAACGTGCCCAGAAGCTGATAGTCAAAACTTACCAGGTTGGCCGTCAAGAAGAGCTGCCGGCTTTACCTCAAGATCTGCTGCAACAGATGAGCGATTCAAAAAACAGTCCTGAAGGATGGCAACTTGATGAGGAGGCGCTAGGACAGATTTTATTCCAACTCGTCAGACTGGCTCACGAAGCCAATCTGGATGCTGAAGCGGCCCTGCGCAAAATTTCCCGGGAAGCTCTTAAACGATTAGACATGGATTGACGATAATTTTATAGTTTCTTAGTCATTATTGAACCTGAAACTTTTGTTGTGGTGTCATGCTGGATTCGAAAAAAACAAAGTGTTTCGGGCATCTTCCCGCCTTGTCCACAAAATATGTGGACAAGGTGTTGAAAAGCATGTGCACAAACCAGTTTCCAAACCACACGACAACCACTCTTACTGTCTGCACAATATTTGAGCAGTTTATTTATTGAACAAATTCATGTACTTATAGATGCTTGACAAGATAAACTTGGCATAGAGTATCTTCGTGACAATTTTACCTGCAACATCCCATTAATCGAGGCTGCATGTTTATAAGACTACTTACAATCTTCATATTTGTACCACTTATGGAACTCTACATACTGGTTACAGCCGGACAAATTATCGGGATCTGGCCAACTGTCAGCCTCGTCATATTGACCGGAGTTGCCGGTGCCTGGCTGGCTCGCAGCCAGGGGCTGGAGATTCTGCGCAGGATACAGGATGAAACGGCACGCGGGCAAATGCCAGCCACCACATTAATTGATGGCGCGCTGGTCCTTGTCGGTGGCCTGCTGTTATTGACTCCCGGTTTTTTTACAGATGTTCTCGGCTTCAGCTTTCTGGTTCCTGCAACGCGAAACCTCTGGCGACAAGGACTGACTGCCTGGCTGCAGAGACAGGTCCAGCATGGCACGGTTACAATTCACCGTTCTTAAGCTTTGATCCTGACCAAACAGGAGAGGAGCCGCAATGTCCGGCTCCTCTCCTGTTTCGCTATGTCGTCCTGTTGCTATCAGTCTTTAGCAACCTCACTATTCATTCTGGCCAGCAATTGATTGCTTCGATCGAGAAAACGGGTCATTCGGTCCTGATCAAAAGCCCGGCATGTCAGCATTGCCAGATCAAACACCTGAGCAACCAGCAATTCAACGTCTTCAGTTTTCTGTTTTGCATGCAGATCAAGGATGTTCTGCACAACCGGACTTGAAGCGTTGACTAACAGAGAGGGACCTTTCTCCGGAATCCGTATTTCTTTGCCAAGAGTGCGGGTCATTTCCTGGAAGCGACGATCCTGCTCGGAAAACAGCGCCATAGCCGGCACCGATTCATCCTTGAGTCTTTCCACACGGACCTCCAGTGCCTCATCCTTGAGGCACTGCTTGAACAGGTCGGCAATTCTTTCATCACGTGTCTTGCCATCTTTGGCATCAACCAGTTCACTGGCCACGTCTTGCTGTATCAGGTTTTCCGTAACATCTGCGTCCACCCGGGCAAAGTGAATTTCCGAGTTTTTCATCTCCAGAAACTGAATAAAATGCGAGTCGATCTGGGCATCAAGCACCAGCACGTCAATACCCTGTGCTTTGAACAATTTAAGATAAGTCGACTGGGCGACTTCATCATTGGTGTAATAAACCGTAGTCGCTTTGGCCGCTGAAGTGTTTTCAAGATACTCAGGCAGGGTGGTCCACTCATCAGAACCGCTCAAGGCAAAAAGAGTATGGTCCTTGAGCTTTTCATAATACTTGTCGTCTTTCATCATGCCGAATTTGATGAAGGTATGAATATCTGCCCAAATTGCGGAGAAGGCCTTGCGATCCTGTTTGTCAAGCTCAACCAGTTTGCCGGCAACACGGCTGGTGATCACGTCACGAATCTTGCGAACCTGCGGGTCGTTCTGCAAATAGCTACGCGACACGTTCAATGGCAGATCGGGAGCGTCCAGACAACCCTGCAGGGGTGAGAGAAACTCCGGAATCACTTCTGCGCAGTTGTCACTGACAAAGACCTGGTTACAAAAGAGCTTGATATGGCTTTTTGTAACATCAAACTCATTGGTTAACTTGGGAAAATAGAGAATTCCTTTCAGGTTAAAAGGAAAATCTATGTTGAGATGAATCCAGAAAAGCGGATCATCCGAGAACGGATAAAGTTTACGATAGAACGCCTTGTAATCATCATCGTCAAGCTCTGTGGCCATGCGTGTCCAGAGGGGATTCCGGTCATTGACCACGTCCCCCTCCAGGTGGATTGCCACCGGAAGAAAGTTACAGTACCGGGTAAGAACTTCACGTACTCGGGCAGGCTTGAGAAACTCGAGTTCATCATCATCCAGGAACAGGATAATTTCGGTGCCACGATCTTTTTTTTCAATCTCAGAGAGTTCATAACTGGTCGAACCGTCACACGTCCAATGAGCTCCCGAAGCACCTTCCTGGTAACTGAGCGAACGAATTTCAACCTTCCTGGCCACCATGAAAGTCGAATAAAAACCCAGGCCGAAATGACCTATGATCTGACTTTTGTCTTCCAGGTCCTTGAACTTCTGAACAAACTCCTCAGCAGAAGAAAATGCAATCTGATTAATATAACGGCGTATTTCATCGGCAGTCATACCGATACCATTATCTTTGACCGTTAAAGTCTTGCCGTCTTTGTCCAGCAGTACATCAATCCGGTATTCATCCTCATTCTGCAAGCCTTCAACCAGATTGACATGTTGCATCTTGTGTATGGCATCAACCGCGTTGGAAACAAGTTCACGAAGAAAGATCTCTTTCTCGCTGTAGAGCCATTTTTTAATGATCGGAAAAATATTTTCCGTGTGTATGGAGATTGTCCCTTGTTCTTTTAAACTTTGATCTTTCATAAAAAAACCTCCCGAATACTTTTAATGTTCGTGAGGAAGATAGTTATGATGGAACAGAATGTCAAGGAAGGCATTTACATCAGGCCCCGTAGACAACCCCGATCGGATCCGGACCCTTCTCTGGCTGCAATATCACTCTGAGATCACGGTAATATTCAACGTTCAGCTGCAAAGGTGCATCAAAGTCATAAAACTTGACGCTTGCATCATACTGACGAACGCCCCAGCCAAGACATACAACGCAAATCAGCATGGGAAGAGCGACACTTGCAATAAAATACAGAGAATGACCAACCTTACGGCCCCAGATGCGTCTCAGTAGTGCAAGGGCGTCATCCTGCCGTCCGACGAGAACCAGGTATAGCGATATGGCAGCAACATAGAGGGCAAAAAGTCCGAAGACAATATGTGCATTCATGACACCAACCTCTCGAACGACCGCGACGTCTGCAGCAGAACCTGCAATTAATTATAATCAATTGCCCGCTGAAGGCAAGTACAACAAAACAATGTTTTATGATAGAAA
>JBPPMD010000304.1:0-6283 GCA_051305875.1 Desulfuromonadales bacterium
GATGAGGCAATCGAGCTCGGGCCCGACGAGAACATGCACGACTCCATGGTCGAACTGATCGCCCGCCAGTCGGTTCGGCGCGGATACCTGCTCGGTATCGGCGTCATTTCGAGCAAACAGGTGGGAATCAACCACAAGGAGTATGGCGTGACCTCGGCGGGGGTGGTCAAGTTCGCAGAGATTACCATGGCGGAACTCGGCATAGACATCCACAAGGAGGCCTTTTCCGTCAAGTTCACCGGTGGACCGAATGGCGATGTGGCCGGTAATGCCATGAGACTGCTTCTTGACCGTTGCCCTGCGGTCAGCATCAACCTGATCATCGATGGCTCCGGTGCCCTGCACGATCCGGCCGGTGCCGATCATGCAGCGCTGCGCAAGGTTGTCCTGGCGCAGGATGTCGATGGCTTTGATCCGCAAGCCCTGCACGATGGCGGCTTTATATTGTTTCGCAACCAGCGGCGTACAGAGGGACTGCGACAGCTCTACCGCAGAGTGTCCCGTAAGGATGGCGTGTTGATCGAGGAATGGGTCACGGTCGACGACTTCTACCGGGAGTTCAATGGCCTGGCCTTCACGGTCCCTGCAGATCTCTTCATCCCGGCCGGTGGCCGCCCCGAGACGATCGATGGCAGCAACTGGCAGCGGCTGCTTGACGATGACGGTCAAGCAACGGTGCGTGTGATCGTTGAAGGAGCCAATTCCTTCCTGACGCCTGACGCGCGGATTGAATTACAGCGTCGCGGGGTGCTGATCATGCGTGATGCTTCGGCCAACAAGTGCGGCGTAATCTCCTCCTCCTACGAAATTATTGCCAACCTGCTGCTCACTGATAAAGAGTTCCTGGCGCACAAGCAACGCTATGTTGCCGATGTTC
The DNA here is from genome assembly GCA_051305875.1 of Desulfuromonadales bacterium. Lineage (GTDB taxonomy): Bacteria > Desulfobacterota > Desulfuromonadia > Desulfuromonadales > BM103 > M0040. Next base: position 878 of record JBPPMD010000304.1, read on the forward strand.
TGGAGATCCTCGAGCAGCGTTCCGGTGACGAGGCGAGACTGATTTTGAAACGACGGCGCGAGCCGGGCAACAGCCTGCTGTGCACAGAGATCTCGGCGGCAGTCAGCAGCGAGATTAACGCCCACTATGCACGGCTGTTTAATTTCTTCCAGGCTAACCAGGACCTCTGCGAACAACCGTTGTTCCGGAAGGCGATCGAGGCGCACCTGCCGCGCCTGTTGCGCGATAATCAGCGTTACCGGCGCCGCATCCGTAATTTGCCGCCCAAGTACCGCTCTGCCATGCTCGCCGCTGAAATCGCTTCCTCTCTGGTCTATCGTGGGGATAGCGAGGCAGCCTTCCGTGCGATGTTGCAAGCTCATCTGCAGCGGGTCTTTGGCTGAGAGTCCCGTTCGCTGCCAGGTCCGCCAGCGGGAAGATGTTCGTCTGTTTATTTCGTCCAAGGAGTAAACCCTATGGTACACCAGATTTGCCTGAACCTGAACGTTCGGGGGCTGCCGGTTTCGGCGACCCTCGGCATCAACGAACTGAGCAATAGGCTGATTGCCGAGGGACGCAAGGTCTACAAGCTCGGACTCGGCCAGTCGCCCTTCCCGGTTCCCCTGCCGGTGGTCGAGGCACTGCAGGCCAACGCCCACCAGAAGGACTACCTGCCGGTACGCGGCCTGCCGGCCTTGCGGGAGGCGGTCGCCGACTACTATCAGCGCACCCAGAATCTCAGTTTCCACGCAGACCATATTCTGGTTGGACCGGGTTCGAAAGAACTGATGTTTATCCTGCAGCTGGTCTACTACGGCGATCTCGTAATACCGACGCCGAGCTGGGTCTCCTATGCTCCCCAGGCACAGATCGCCGGCCGGCACGTGCACTGGATACCGACCAGCCGTGATAATCGCTGGTTGTTAACGCCGGGTGAACTCGACAAGCTGTGCCGCAAAGATCCGAGCAAGCCGCGCATCGTCATCCTGAATTATCCAAACAACCCGACCGGCTGCAGCTACACTGACGCGGAACTCGCCGCTCTGGCCGAAGTGGCGCGCAAGTACCATGTCATCATGCTCTCCGATGAAATCTATGGTGAGCTTCACTTTGAAGGGGAGCATACCTCCATCGCCCGCCATTATCCTGAAGGGACGATCATCAGCAGCGGCTTGAGCAAGTGGTGTGGCGCCGGCGGCTGGCGTCTCGGGACTTTTGCGTTCCCTGCAGAACTCGATTGGTTGGCGGATGGTATGGCTGTTGTGGCGAGTGAGACCTTCACTGCAACCAGCGCTCCGATCCAGTACGCAGCTGTGCGGGCCTTCCGGGGTGGGCCACGCATCGAATCATACCTGAGCCAGTCGCGGCGTATCCTGAAGACACTTAACGATCATATCCTGGCACGGTTTACCGCAGCCGACGTCTTCGTTGCTCCCCCCCAGGGTGCTTTTTACATGCTCCCGGATTTCTCCGCCTACCGCGACGTTCTGCAGTCTCGCGGGATCACCACGGGGACAGAACTGTGTCAGCGGGTTCTGGAAGAGATCGGCGTAGCCTTCCTGCCGGGCAGCGCCTTCGGTCGTCCTGAGGAGGAGTTGACAGCGCGTATTGCACTGGTCGATTTCGATGGTGCCAAGACGCTGTCCGCAGCCGAGCGTACCTCATTGCACGAACCCCTTCCCGCCGATTTTCTCAATACGCATTGCTTCAAGATGGTCGAGGCGATTGATCTGGTCTGCGACTGGCTCAAGTAGTTTTATCTTTGAGTAGAGCACTGAACACCAAAAAGGCCAGGGGCAGCAATTTTTTGCTGCCCCTGGCCTTTTTGGGAGAGTTTTCTGCGCAATGTCAGCCGTGTACCGCTTTGCCGAAAGCGCCGAGAGCCGCTTCCTTGAATGCTTCGCTCAGTGTCGGGTGGGCATGCATGGTCAGAGCGACATCCTCGACACTGCCACCGAAGGCCATAACGGTGACCGCCTCGTTGATCAATTCAGAAGCGCTGGGCCCAATAATATGTACACCGAGGATTCGCCCGCTTTCCGGGCTGGCCAGGACTTTGACAAAGCCGTCAACGTTGTCCATAGCACGAGCACGGCCGCTGGCCATGAAAGAGTAACGACCAACCTTATAGGGTGTCTCCTGTGATTTAAGCTGCTCTTCGGTTGCGCCGATAGATGCAGCTTCAGGATGAGTGTAGACAACCCCGGGAATCAGGTCGTAATCGACGGCAGGGTGCTCACCTGCCAGCCGTTCAGCGAACACGATCCCTTCATCCATAGCCTTGTGTGCCAGCATCGGACCGTGAATCAGGTCACCAAGGGCATAGATATTCGCCACGTTGGTCTGATAATTATCATCGATCACGATGCGGCCGGTTTCGCTAAGTTTAATTCCTGCTTCATCGAGACCGAGCCCGTCAATACATGGCTTGCGACCAACGGCAACCAACACCTTGTCGCAGGTTAAGGTCTGCTCCTCCTTGCCTTCAAGCTTGAGGGTAACACCCTGATCGGTCTGTTCCATTCCGGCAACTTTCGTTCCGGTATGAATCGTCATCCCCTGCTTCTGCAGGCTTTTCAGCAGGGCTGTTGTCACCTCCTTGTCGGTACTCGGCAGCATCTGCTCGAGCATCTCGACGACGGTGACTTTGGCGCCGAGCCTCAGCCAGACGGAACCGAGTTCCAAACCAATGTAGCCGCCGCCAATCACCGCCAGGTGCTCGGGGACGACCGTATACTCAAGAGCATCACGGGCCTGTCCGACCCGTTCACCATCCTGAGGCAAGCCGGGGATGTCAACGGCAACACTGCCCGTGGCCAGTAGCACGCGCTTGCCCTGGACCATCTGTTCGCCATCATCCGTTGCTGCAATAACCTGCAATGAACCTTCAGCATCAATCGGACCGAGACGGCCAGTGCCTGTGATCAAGGTGATCTGGTTCTTTTTGAACAGGCTGGCGATGCCGCGGGTCAGACGCGTGACGACGTCTTCCTTGCGCTTCATCATCTTGCCGAGGTCGAGCGAAGGAGGCTCGACCAGAATGCCGTGTCCGGCAAACTTATCGCGAGCCTGAACGAAAAGTTCACTTGAGTCGAGCAATGCCTTGCTCGGAATACATCCTTCGTTGAGACACGTGCCGCCGAGAGCTTTGCGTTTTTCGATGACAGCAACAGTTGAACCGAGCTGGGCAGCACGAATTGCGGCAACGTAGCCCCCGGGGCCGCCACCGATGATGATCAAATCGAAGATCTTACTCATTTAGTGCTCCTGAAATTGAGAGGTGCGCCTCACCCTTCACGGCGGCCTATAGTTCCAAAAAAAGTTCCGAGGGATCCTCAATGTACTCTTTGATCAGTTTGAGAAAGCCGACGGCCTCGCGCCCGTCGATAAGGCGATGGTCATAGCTTAAGGCCAGATTCATGATCGGACGAATGACGATCTCGCCATTTCTGGCAACCGGACGGTCCTGGATCGCGTGCATGCCAAGCACCCCGCATTGCGGTGGGTTAATAATCGGCGTGCTCAGCAGCGAGCCGTAGACGCCACCGTTGGTAATGGTGAAGGTACCGCCTTCGAGTTCAGCCAGTGTCAATTTGCGGGCATTGGCTTTGACGGCGAGGTCGGCAATCCGCTGTTCCATTCCGGCAAAGGTCATCTGGTCGGCATCGCGCAGGACCGGGACCACCAGGCCTCGATCGGTACCAACAGCAATGCCGATGTCGTAATAGTTGTGATAGACGATGTCGGTGCCTTCAATCCGCGCGTTGACCGCTGGGAATTCCTTGAGGGCCACGATGCTGGCTTTGATGAAGAATGACATCAAGCCAAGCTTGATGCCGTGTTTCTCTATGAAATGTTCCTGGTGCTGGCTGCGTATTTTTTTGATCCTCGACATGTCCGCTTCATTGAACGTGGTCAGCATGGCGGTCTGCTGACGGGCCTGAAGCAGGCGCTCGGCAATGCGCTGTCGAATCGGTGTCATGGCCTGTCGGGTGACCGGGCGACCATCGACCGCAGTCTCGGTCTCCACTGTTGCGGGTTTGGTGACCTCGGCTTTAACGCCCGGGGACGGGGTCTTCTCGTGGGCCAGGACATCGTCGAGGAGGATCCTGCCTGCCCGCCCGCTTCCGGAGACCTCCTCAAGGTTGACGCCACGTTCTTGCGCATGTTGGCGGGCCGCGGGATTCACGGGAGGTTGAGATGACGGCGGCTCCCCGGATATTTCCGTGGCAGGCGGAGAGGTCGTCTCAGCCGCTGCTGCCGCCTTCTGCGGCGGCGGAGTCTGCGCGGCAGTCTCCTGCTCTTGCGAGACATCACCCTCTTCAATCGTGGCGATCAGCGTGCCGACAGGTACGGTCTTTCCTTCCGGAACGACAATATGCAGGCGACCGGAAGCTTCCGCGGTTAATTCGACGTTGACCTTGTCGGTTTCCAGTTCGCAAATGATATCATCCTTAACGACAGCAGCGCCGTCCTCTTTCAACCAGTTGGCGACCAGGGCTTCGAGAATCGATTCACCTACTTCAGGTATTTTTATGTCCATTATGCATCCTTGCTGCGCAGGGCTGAGTCAATAATCTGTTGCTGTTCTTCACGGTGACGACGATGTGAGCCGACAGCGGGCGCGGCGGCAGCGCGACGGCCGCAATATTCCAGGTTTCTGCCGAGGGCACGGGCCAGACTGTATTGCAGATGTGGCCAGGGTCCCATGTTCTTTGGCTCTTCCTGTACCCAGACGATGCGTCCGACATTGCCGTAGCGGGCCAGCTCTTCCTGCAGACGTTCGTGATGCAGGGGGTAGAGTTGTTCAACCCGCAGCAAGCCGACGTTCTTTCTGCCCTCATCTTCAAGCGCAGCCTGTAACTCATAATAGATTTTACCGCTGCAGATAAGCAGTGTCTCGACCTGCTCCGCCGGTATGGCGCAGGGGAGAATCGCCTGAAAAGAACCTTCGCTCAGATCCTCAAGAGTGCTGCTGCAGGCTGGCAGGCGCAGGAGACTTTTTGGTGTGAAAATGATCAGTGGCCGGCGATAGGGCAGTTTGCACTGACGGCGCAGGAGATGAAAAAACTGCGCCGGTGTGCTCGGATAAACGACTTGCATGTTGTTGTCGGCACAGAGATTCATGAAGCGCTCGATGCGAGCGTTCGAGTGCTCCGGACCTTGACCTTCGTAGCCGTGCGGCAGGAACAGGACCAGGCCACTGGAACGGTCCCATTTGCTGCCGCTGGTGCCGATGAACTGATCGATGATCACCTGGGCGCCGTTGGCAAAGTCACCGAACTGGGCTTCCCAGATCGTCAGGCCATACGGTGTTTCCAGTGAATACCCGTATTCAAAACCTAAAACCGCAGCTTCGGAAAGCATGCTGTCGTAAATCTGGATCGCTGCCTGGCCTTTTTCCAGGAAGGCCAACGGCACATAGAG
>JBPPMD010000310.1:0-6965 GCA_051305875.1 Desulfuromonadales bacterium
ATCGGCTGCGCACTCCAGCCATCGGGTTGTGTCGGCGCGAAGAGCCTGGGCTTGCGGCGGGAGCATTTGATCGCAATCCCCGCCAGCCACCGCATCACGGTGAGCAGAGGCCCTTGGCCCTCTTCCTCGGAGGCTTTTCTCTTCATAGGGGCTTTCTGAAAATTCGATATTTCTTGTATCTTCTGGCGCCTGTTTCCTCAATCAGGGTGTTGATCGATTCGTTATCCTCCAGGGTCCAGCCCATCTCCAGATTCCGATAGTTCTTGTTTTCCCTGGCAACCGCATAGATATGGTGGAAGGCCAGCATGGGGAGCCCAAGCTGTCGATATTTCTCCTTGATCCCGAACATCAGCAATCTTAGTCCCTTGATTTCCCGCCGATAGAGGAGCGCCTTGAGCAGACCCGACAGGCCGATCCGACCGTTGAGGCGTTTGAGCAACGTGTTGACGTCAGGAAAGATCACGCAGACCGCCGCCGGTTCATCATCATAATACATGAAGAACACCAGCTCCGGGTCGGCAAAGAGTTGCACGCTTTTCTGGATGCCCCGCATCTCGTTCGCGGTCAGAGGCACGAAACCCCAATTACCGGACCAGGAGTCATTGTAAATTTCCCTGATCAGGGCGAACTCGTCATCCAAACGCTTCGGATCGACTTGCCTGATGCGGACACCCTTTTTCTGCGCGGTCCGCTGTGCAAGACGCTCCATCCAGTCCGGCAGCCGGTACTCGCCATCAATCAGGAAGGCCAGCAGGTCCTTCTCCTTGGTGAAGCCGCACGACTCGACCAACTGCAGGTAATACGGCGGGTTATAAGCCATCCCCACAACCGGCGGATAATTGAAGCCCTCGATGAGCAGGCCTGACTCGTAATTCATCGACGGGCTGAGCGGCCCTCGCAGGAAGGTCATCCCTTTCTGGCGAGCCCAGGTCTCCACGGAAGTGAAAAGCGCTGCCGCAGCCTCCGGATCGTCAGCGCATTCGAAAAATCCCCAGACACCCACCTTTTCATTGTGAACCTGATTGGAGTGGCGATCAATGATGCCGGCGATTCGGCCTACCGTCTCCGAACCGCGTCGCGCAAGAAAAAGGATGCGCTCGGAAAACTCCCAGAAAGGGTGACTGTGGGGGTCCAGAATCCGGCGGACCTCTTTCTTCAGGGGAGGAATCCACTTGGGGTAGGCAGTATAGATACTCCATGGCAGGTCAATGAAGCCCTTCAGTGCCGATTTCCCTTCCACAGCAATAATCTCTATTCCGGCCATAATCCTTCCCAGCGAGCTGTTAACCCCATTTCAGGTGCCTGTCTGACTATCCATGAGCCGGCTGCAAATCCGGCTGTTTGGCCCATATTTCAGCTCCTTTTTGGTCCATAGCTACAGCTATGAACCTGCAAAAGAGCTAAAATCTGTTCTCAAACATCCAAATGTTCACTTCGACCCGTATAGTCCGACAGACTGCCAGGACAGAGAACCCCCGAAAATGAATGATGCAATTGCAATTTTGCTGAAGGGAGTGTAAATGTCAACCACTATGCGATCTGTCCTGAGCCCCTCCGATCTACTGACCATTTTTTTTCTTGCCCTGCTCTCCGGCCTTGCGGTTTTCTCCGCGCCGGTGAACTCGGCGTGGGCCGGACTTTTCGCTACCTACGCGGCGCTGGCGGTTGCCATCCTGGCGGCTGCCGCGTATCGCACGCGCGTGAGTCCGGCAAAGAGGGGGTTCTACCTGTCCGTAATCTGCACGGTGATGACAGTCTCCATTGTTTTCAACAGTCTGGGGGAGCTCATCGCCAGCCTTCATGCGACGACCTTCGATGACGTCCTTATCGCCGTCGATCATGCGATGTTCGGCGTTCACCCGACGGTCTGGATGGAACGGTGGATCAGGCCGACTCTTTCGGCTCTCCTCCAGTTCGCCTACATCAGTTACTATTTCATCCCCCTCTCGCTCGGAATCGTACTCATTGTCAAGGGCAGATTCGGGGCGTTCGAAGAGGTCTTGTTCTGCATCCTGCTCTGCTTCTATCTCTCATACGTCGGCTATCTGCTCGTCCCGGCCATCGGCCCCCGCTTTACGCTCAGCCACCTGCAGACCGGGAACCTGCAGCTGTACCCGTTGATTGAAACCATTCAGGCGGCGCTGAACGCTCTCGAAAAAAACAAGACCGATGCCTTTCCGAGCGGCCATACAGCAGTTTCGCTCATGTGCCTCTATTTAGCATGGAAAGAACGGGAGAAAAAGCTTTTTGCGGTTTTTGTTCCAGTGGTAACGGGACTGCTCATCTCGACGGTCTATCTCCGGTATCACTACGTCATCGACGTGATCGCGGGGATTGCCTTGACGGTCTTGACCATAGCGCTGGCACCGGGCCTGCTGCGTCTGCTCGCAAAAGCACCGGCTATCCGGGCGATGAAAAAATCAGCCCCAGTCCGCCCGCGAGACGATAAAACGTCCTGCCAGGATGATTCATGAAATTTTCTTTTCATAGATACGGTATTTTTTATAGAGCTTGCCGCCCATGAGCTCACAGCCGCGCTGCATCAGGATGTTGTCCTCGAGAATCCACGAAAACTCCGCCCGTTCGTAGCCTTTCTTCACGGCCGCCTTGAAGGATTCGAGATAGAGCAGGCCCTCGATCCCTTTTTTTCGAAACTCCTCCGACACGCCCATGGCCATCACGCGAATGGCGTTGATCTTTCGGGAATACCACAGGAATTTCGCTATTCCCACGGGTCCGAGAGCGCCGTTCATCTTCCCCAGGACCTGGTTGTAATCTGGCACGGCAACGAAGAACGCCGCCGGCTTCCCGTTGACCTCGGCCATGATCATCAGTTCCGGCACGATGAGAGGTTTGAGCCTTTTCGCCAGGGCTCCGGTCTCCGCGTCGGTCATGGGCACAAAGCCCCAGTTATGGTTCCAGGCGGAGTTGTATATCTCTTTTACCGCTTCCACCTCTCGCGGGAACTGTCTCATGTTCGCCGGTCGCACGGTGAGCCCCGGGACGCGCGCCTTGACGGCCGCTGCCAGTCTCTCCAGCCTGCCACCCGCAGCGACGTCCCGGATGACGGTTATGTAGGCGTAGAGGTTGCGCGCCGTGGTCATACCGCAGCGCTCCATGTAGTCGAGGTAGTATGCCGGCGTGTAGGTCATCATGATCATCGGTGGGGAATCGAAGCCTTCGAGAAGAAACCCGCACTCGTCGTTGGTCGACGGGTTCATCGGGCCCCGCATGATCTCGATATCGCGCGCTTTGAGCCATTTCGCCGCCGTATCCAGAAGTTCCCGGGCGACGGCGCAATCGGGAAGGCATTCGAAGAAACCGAAAAATCCGGTCCGCTCATTATGGAATTGGATGTGGTTACGGTCGATGATCGCGGCGATCCTGCCGACTGTTTCGCCGTTCTTGCGCGCGAGGAAACAGGCGGCTTCGGCGTGATGGAAAAAAGGGTTTCTCTTTTCGCTCAGGAGGGATTCTACCTCGTTCCTGAGCGGCGGTACCCAGTTGGGGTTGCCCTGGTACACTTTCCACGGGAAGCGGATGAATTCGTGCATGCCGGCCGTGCCGTTGACCTCTTCGATGTCCACTGTCTCACCCATTGCCCGGCTAAGGGATAACGCCGAGTTCTCTGCCGGCCTTCTCGATCATGTCGAGCGCCCGGTCGAGCATCTCGTCGGTATGGGTTGCCATGTAGCTCGTGCGGATGAGGCATCTGCCGGGCGTCGTCGCCGGCGGGATGACGGGGTTCACGAACACCCCGGCGTCATACAAGGTCTTCCACATAAGGAACGTTCGCTCCATCTCACCGATGACGAGCGGAATGATAGGCGTTTCTGCGGTCCCCGTATCGTAGCCCATCTGTTTGAAGGCCTGCATCATCTTGTTCGTGTTGTGCCAGAGCCGCTCCCGCCGCTCCGGTTCCCGGTCGAGGATATCCAGCGCCGCGACGACGGACGCTACCGACGCAGGCGGCGGGCTGGCGGAGAACATGAGAGGCCGCGAGGTGTGCTTCATGTAATGAATCACCTCTTCGCTGGCCGCGACGAAGCCGCCGATGGAAGCCAGAGACTTGCTGTAGGTGCCCATGATGATGTCGACTTCCTGCTCCAGCCCGAAGTGTTGCACCGTGCCGCGTCCGGTCTTGCCAAGCACCCCGATGCCGTGAGCGTCGTCCACCATAAGCCGCGCCCCGTATTTCCTGCACAGCGTGACGATGTCGGGGAGCGGCGCTATATCCCCTTCCATGCTGTAGACGCCGTCCACGACCACGAGTTTGCCATGGTTGGCGCTTTCCTTGAGAAGGTATTCGAGGTTTCCCATGTCGTCATGCTTGAACTTTTTGACCTCGGCAAAGGATAGCCTGCAGGCGTCGATGATGCTGGCGTGGTCTTGCTTATCGATGATGACCACATCGTGCTTGCCGGCGAGGGATGAGATGATGCCGAGATTGGTTTGATATCCCGAGGAAAAAGTGAGCGCCGCCTCCTTGCGGAAAAACGCGGCAAGCTTCTCCTCGAGTTGCACATGGATGTCTAGAGTTCCGTTGAGAAAGCGAGATCCTGCGCAGCCACTGCCGTACTGCTGCACGGCCGCGATGGCCGCCTCTTTCACCAGCGGATGGCTGGTGAGCCCGAGATAATTGTTCGACCCGAGCATGAGCATTTTTCTGCCCTCGACAATCACCTCGGGGTTCTGCTCAGATTCCACAACGTGAAAATAGGGATACAGCCCGGCGGCCATAACCTCTTTGGCGGTCGTGTACTTCCGGCATTTGTCAAATAAATCCGGCTTTTTTGTCTCAAGAGCCAGCCGCGAATCCGGTGCCTCCACTACAGCCATTGGTTTTTTCTGTACCACTGCCATGTAAGTTCCAGCCCTTTCTGGAGGGGATACTCCGCCCGGAAGCAGAGGTCATTTTCGATTTTGCTCACGTCGCACAGCCAGTAGCGCTGCACGGCTTCCCGCACCTTCTGTCGGTTCGCAAGTGCCGGCCTTTTGGTGAACAGGCTGCCGATTTCGGAAACGAGGCCGATCAGGTAGGCTGCTCCGTAAGGGATCTTGATCGCGCGCGCCTTCACCCCGCCCGTAGAGAGCAGCAAGAACCTGAATTCCGACCACGAGTAGGACCTGTTCTCCGCAACAAAATAGGCACTGCCGCTCTGCGTTTTGCGTTCGGCTGCGAGCAGCAGCGCCGCTGTGAGGTCTTCGATGTAGCACAGATTGAGATACCGGTCTCCGCCGGTCATCTCGAGAGTCAGGCCGCGACTTGACCAGCGGAACAGTTCGAATACGTCCACATCCCGCGGACCGTAGACGCTCGTCGGACGGAGAATCACCACAGGTAGACGATCTTTGCAAGCGTGTACCTCCTCTTCGGCAAGCAGTTTGCTCCTGCCGTAATCGGACACGGGGTGGGGAGCATTGCCGTCGCCCACCGGTCGCCCGTCCAGGCTTGGACCTGCCGCCGCCTGGCTGGACACCTGTATGAATTTGTCCAGGCCGGGATTGTAGCGCGCGCACGCAGCCAAAAGATTCTTCGTGCCAAGATGGTTCACGAGGTAATAGTCGCGGGCATGTATGGCTTTGGTGAGTCCGGCGCAATGGAATACGAGCGAGACTCCCTGGACAGCGGCAGCGAGCGATTCGAGCTGAGTACAGTCGCCCTGTATGAGTTGCACCTCCATGCCCTCAAGCCAGCGCAGATGCCGCAGATCCCTCACCAGGCAGGTTACGGAATAACCGTTCCGGAGGAGCCGTTCTACAAGATGACTTCCCACAAAACCGGTTCCGCCCGTGACCAGTACCCGTGGTGACACCTCCTGCGCCATCTCCCCTCCACTGCAAAAACGATGGTCCATTATAGGCATATACTCAGCAATGTAAAGCTGCGACTCAACGCGGCGATCAAGCCCTTCAGTACGCTCTTGATTTGATTCAACGCGCTCGTGACCGGGTCGCCTGTGCGAAGGCTGTAGTGAGGGGCCACTCTCCCTTTGCGGCCATTTCTTCAGGGCATCTCAAGCAGTCGCTGGCGGGAGCGTTGATGGCCTATTCATTAAATACTTTTGTTCATTGCACCGGTGGCTAAATATCAGAATCCTGGTTTCGGTAGGGGCGCTGCTTGCCGCGCCCTAGGGCGGAGCAAGCGCCGCCCCTACATTTCAATGTTTAATCGCCGCAGCAATAATGCGGTCGAACAGTACTGAATAAACACGATTTCAGCTATTGACGGCGGAGGCCGTATTTCCGCATGCGGGCGCGAAGAGTACTGGGATTGAGGCCAAGGATAGTCGCCGCCCCTTTTTCCCCCTCGATGCGCCAACCGGTTTTCTTCAGCACCTGGAGGATGTGGTCGCGTTCCAGATCGGCGAGGGCTTTGATATCCTGCTCACCCCCCGGATCCCGGAAGGTATCGAACCGGTCCAGGACCTGGAGCACGGCCCCCTGGCTGGTGATGACCGCCCGCTCAATGACATTTTCCAGCTCCCGCACGTTACCGGGCCAGTGGTATTTTTGCAGGGCGTTCAGGGTTTCTTTTGACACGGTCTCGATCTTCCTGCCGATTTTCTTGTTGTATTTGGCGACAAAATACTGGACGAGCAACGGGATGTCTTCCTTGCGCTGCCGCAGGGGCGAGATGGTGATGGGGAAAACACTGAGCCGGTAGAACAGGTCTTCCCGGAACCGGCCGCTGCGGATCTCTTCCTCCAGATTGCGGTTGCTGGCCGCGATAATCCGGACATTGACCTTGATGGTGCGGGGGTTGCCCAGTCGCTCGAACTCGCCGTCCTGAATGACCCGCAGCAGCTTGCTTTGCAGTTCCAGCGGCATCTCGCCGATTTCGTCAAGAAAGATGGTGCCGCCGTCGGCCAGTTCAAAGCGCCCCATCTGCCGGGCATGCGCCCCGGTGAAGGCCCCCTTTTCCCGCCCAAACAGCTCGCTTTCGATCAGGTTGGCCGGCAGGG
>JBPPMD010000311.1:0-3167 GCA_051305875.1 Desulfuromonadales bacterium
GGTCTTGGACTTGCCACTTTGGGAAGGACCTTTTCAAGCCGGGGAGTTGAAAAATATGCGTAGAGAACACATAGAGCCAGCACTCCCAGCAGTACTGCAAGAATGACGCGTTTGCGATTCATGATTCTTGCCCCTCCGGTCTGAAAAATGTTTCCAGACTCAAGCGCAGATTGACATCATTCTCATTTTCACCTTGCAGACTGATTTGCCTGATCGTAATCAGGCGTACCGATTGTTCCAGGGAGTGAATAAATTTCTTAACCTGCCCATAATCTCCCGCGACATTGAAGTTCAGACTGAATTTCAACAGAGGGCTGGTTTTCAGCTTCTCCGAGGAATAGTTGATCTGGGCAATGTTCAAGCGCGCCCGATTGGAAAGGATCAACAACTCCTCTATCAGGGCGGTGAATTCCTGGTACTCCGGTACAGCCTGATGAAACTTGACGACGTCCTGGCTGGCCAAAGCATAAAGCTGTTCCGGAGTTATTGCCGCACGACTCTGGTGATGCAGCATCTGCCGAACTTCGGCCTGCCGTTGCAGAAAACGTCTTTCCTGCTCTGCTACCCGGGGCGCCATCAGCTGTTCAAGCGCAACAATCAACAGAACATTCAAAGCCAGCAGTACTCCAAGCAGAATCAACAAGCCACGCTGAGATTTCCACAGCTGTTCCGCCATCTCTTTCAAGCGCATCAGAAGGCCTCCCTGATAACCACAGAGAAACCAACCTGTACCTGCTGTCTGCCGCCCAGATCCGATTCAACCTCACCGTGACGCTGAAGGTAAGCCTGATTGAGATCTTCTGAAGTCAGGAGATTGTCAATAAATCGCGTCATCGCAGAAATATCGCGGCCGAGGCAGGCAAGCTGCACGGAACGCTGTTTAAAATCAGGCTGAATGCTTTGGATACTGACATCGTCAGGCAGCAGTTCCTCGAACCTGCCCAGTAAAGCTGTCCAGTGGAACTGATCAGCGGCGACAATCTCATTTCCCAGAGCAACTTCACTCATGATCATTGCATATTTTTCAGGTGTGTAATCCGTCGCAGCACCCTGTCCATCAGAGGCTTGAGCTTCCAGTTCCTGGAAACGCTCGTCAAGCAACCTCAGTTGACGCCAGCCCTGATAGCCGTAAGAACAGTTGATCACCAGCAGCAGCAACATGAATGCACAGGTGAGCAGCAACCAGAGGCGGACGCTCTGTCGATTCAGGTAAGGTTTGCTTGCGAGATTGAGATTGATCTCCATTGGCTTCACATCATGCGTTCTGCCGCGCCCAGAGCGGCAATGACAGGGCCGACAGGTTGCAACCCAGCGGTTTTCCCTGCGTCGCTAAAGCGTTTCAGGGAGGGGTCCAGGTATTTAATTTCACGTTCAAATGCGGCAGTCAGCAGTTTGTCCATATCAGCTTCCATTTCAGGATCAACATGCGCAAGGACAATGCATCGCTGCATTGCCGGAAATGTCTTGTAGGCTTCGACGAGGGTGCGGTTGATTTCGTGAAAAGTCCGTTGCGAATCTGCTTTGAATTCACTAACACGCTGATAGCAGAGGCTGTGGCCAAACACATACTGGATGCTCAATAGACCCGGCTCCAATCCGACCAGAATGAATTCATCGCCGAGGTCAAGACGCGGACGGTAGTAATTATAGATGCTCAGCGAATGAAAATCGATCTGGACCGCGTGGCGATTGGCCTCATTGACAAGATCTTCATATTGTTCGAGAACCGGCTTGGCTATGGCAGCGACAATGCAGCGCTGACGGCCATCATCGCGTTTGTCGAGCACCTGGTAATCGAGACTAATCTGAGCCGGAGGCGCCGGCAGACTTGATTTAAGGCGCCACTTGAGGACGTCAACCCCTTCCTGGTGTGATTTGAATGGCGTGTCCACACTCGTCAGATAAATCCGGCCGGCACGATCCGGCAAACTCAAAGCGATACGCTCCTCTCCACCGGCCAGGGCATCAACCCCGCGACGCAAGCCTTCAATAAAACGGCGGGCATCGCGAATGTTCGGTTGGCGACTGGAGATCTCCAAAACATCTTCCATTTTTTCAAAGCGCAGTCCGACCAGTCTTGTGTGCGAACGGCTGCGCTGCAGGGCTGCCAGGTAAAGCCCCCCGGGCTGGATGTCGACACCGACGAAAACTCTGCTGCTCATTGTCGCCCACCTGCCAGTTCAACAAAAGTGACCCGGTTGATCTCGTCGAGGGTCGTTTCCCCTTTGAGCAGTTTTTCCACAGCAGAATCACGCAGGAAGGCCGTGCCGGCTGCACGTGCCGCCTCCTTGAGACGACTGACCGATGCTTTGCTGATAATCAGGTCACGCAAGTCGTCATTCAGGTCAAGAAGTTCAAAAATCGCCGTACGGCCATGGTAGCCCTGGCCATTGCATTCACGACATCCTGCCCCTTCGTAGAAAGCGTGGCCTTTCAGTTGATCGTAATCCAGCCCGGACTCCTCGAATGCCTGGCGTTCGTAAGTCACGGGCCGTTTGCAGTGGATACAAATCTTGCGCACCAGACGCTGAGCAGCAACACAGTTCAGACAGGAGACAAAGTTATAGGCATCAATACCCATATGCAGGAAACGCCCAAGCACATCAAAGACGTTATTGGCATGCACCGTTGTGAAAACCAGGTGTCCGGTCAGAGCAGACTGCACGGCAATCTGTGCAGTCTCCGGGTCACGGATCTCGCCGACCATGATCTTGTCCGGGTCATGCCGCAGAATGGAACGCAGGCCACGGGCAAAGGTCAGACCTTTTTTCTCATTGACGGGAATCTGCACTACGCCCTTGAGCTGATATTCAACGGGATCTTCAATGGTAATGATCTTTTCCTGCTCGTTATAGATCTCCGTCAGCGCCGCATAGAGCGTCGTCGTTTTGCCACTGCCGGTCGGACCGGTAACCAGCACCATGCCGTATGGCTCGCGGATCATGCGTCGGAATCGCGCCAGTTCGTGGCCCTCGATACCAAGCACATCAAGAGTCAGGCCATGCAGATCCTTGGCGATGCTTTCCTTGTCGAGAATACGGATAACGGCATCTTCACCGAAGATACTCGGCATGATGGAGACGCGGAAGTCGATTGACTTGCTGCCCATGCGCACCTTGAAGCGACCATCCTGAGGGATGCGCCGCTCTGAGATGTCGAGTTCACTC
>JBPPMD010000020.1:0-2900 GCA_051305875.1 Desulfuromonadales bacterium
ACCACAGTATCCTGGTCTCCGGCGAGGTTCTGCTGAACGGTCAACTCGGGATCCAGCTGCTCGCGCATCTGGTCGAAGTAAATAATCTGCAGGTTGGTGCCGAGCCTGACGCTGCCCTGCTGTAGCGACAGTTCGCCTAGCAGCAGTTTAAGCAGGGTGGTTTTGCCAACGCCGTTCGGACCGATGATGCCGATGCGGTCACCACGCATCACCGTCGTTGAAAAGTTTTTGACCACGGGTAAATCATCGTAGGCGAAGGTCAATTCCTTTACCTCGGCGACCAGCTTGCCGCTGCTTTCAGCCTCCTGCAGGTTGAAGCGGGCTGTGCCGAGACGTTCTCGTCGCTGGCGATGCTCTTCGCGCATCCTTTTCAGCTCGCGTACGCGGCCTTCATTGCGGGTACGCCGAGCCTTGATGCCTTTGCGGATCCAGATCTCCTCTTCGGCCATTTTTTTGTCGAAGCGGCTGTTCTCCTGGGATTCCGCGTGCAGAAGCTCCTCCTTGCGTTCCAGGAAAGTATCGTAGTCGCAGGCGAAATCGAACAGCCGACCACGATCGATCTCGACGATACGGGTTGCCAGGCTGCGCAGGAAGGCACGGTCATGGGTGACAAAAACCAGGGTCAGGTTCTCGCGCTGCAGGAACTCTTCCAGCCAGATGATCGACTCGATGTCCAGGTGGTTGGTCGGCTCATCGAGCAAGAGGATCTCGGGATCGACGGCCAGAGCCCTGGCCAGCAGGACGCGACGCTTCAATCCACCGGAGAGACTTGCGACCGGGAGGTCGGCTGGCAGCTTGAGACGGGAGAGGACCTGCTCGATGCGTTGCTGGTGCGCCCAGCCGTCATCATTCTCCAGTTTCTGCTGTACAACCGACAACTCGTCTTGCAGATCGGTCTCACCTTGTGCCATGCGCAGACTCAGGTTGTGATAACGGCTGAGTTGCTGGCCGATAGGACCGATGCCCTGCGCGATGGATGCATAGATTGTCCCTTGAAGGTCGCGGGGGATATCCTGCTCCAGGCGGGCGACACGCAACCCCAGCCGGCGATCGATGACACCACCATCCGGTGGTATTTCTCCGGAAATCACTTTAAGCAGGGTCGATTTGCCGGTGCCGTTGCGACCGAGCAGGCAGATGCGCTCGCCCTTGGCAATGCGCAGGGAGACGTCCTCAAAAAGAGGTGGCCCGCCGAAGGCCAGGCTGATATTGCGTAGATTGATTAATGCCATAGTTGTTATTTCCTGAATAGATGAAGGATTATGGCAGAAGCTTACCGCGATGCAATGTAAAACGGCAATAGGAGGGTTCTGTTCCCACAAAACAGCCTTTAGTAGATTTTCTTCTTCAGAAGAGAATCTTAGTGTTAAACTGACATGCAGAAAAAACCTGTTTACATGGAGACTTTAGATGCTTGAATTTGGCCGCATGAACCGGCTCAAAGTGCATGCGATTGATGAAGATGGTGCCTGGCTGCAGTCCGGACGGGAGCAGGTCCTGCTGCCGAAGCGTGAACTGGCGGAAGTGATCACCCCCGGCGTTATGCTCGATGTTTTTGTCTATGCCGACTCCTCCGGGCATCCGGTCGCAAGCCTTCGTAAACCAAAGGCCGAAGTCGGCGAGTTTGCCTTGATGCGCGTCAGTCAGGTCACTGTCCATGGCGCCTTCATGGATTGGGGGTTGGCCAAGGACCTCCTGGTTCCGCTTAAAGAACAGCCGGAAGTGATGAAGCCGGGACGAAGTTACCTGGTTAACGTCCGCCTAGATCGCGAGGGCCGACCGATCGGTACGGCGCGTATCGATAAATGTCTCTCCAGCGCCGATAATACCATCGGCGAGGGCCAGGAGGTAGACCTGATCGTCTGGCAGTTTACCGATCTCGGCGCCAAGGTGATCATCAATCATCGCTTTGGCGGTTTGCTCTATCATGACGAAATCGGTGATCGTCTCAACTACGGTGATCAGTTGCATGGCTATATCCGCCAGATTCGCGCTGATGGAAAAATCGACTGTACCCTGAGCATGGGCACCAGGGATGACAGAGACGACGCCAAAGAGAAAATCATGCAAGCCTTATTGGGAAATCAAGGTTTTCTGCCGCTGCACGACAAGAGTCCGTCCAGTCAGATTCAGGAAATGCTCGGTTTGAGCAAAAAGCTCTTCAAGAAAGGTATTGGTGGACTGTACAAAGCTGACCTGGTCGAGTTGACAGGTGAAGGGGTCCGGCTGAAAGAAAAGTCGTGACTGCGTTTGACAGGTCCTGCCGGCTACTGTAAAAATCAAGAAGACAGTTTGCCCCGATGGAAGATCAACGAAACCAATTCTACTAACCCGTTATCGGCAAATGAAGGAGGTTTACCATGGCCACTTATACCTGTGAAAAATGCGGAATGGCAGTCAATGCAACCTGCGCCAAATGCGATAGTCCTCTCGAAAATGACTCCCTGGTTTTGGGCGACGGCAAGAATGTACAAGTTTCGAAATGCCCGAACGGGCATGGCAAGATCAAGTCGCCGATGTGCTGTGGCGAGGACATGAGCTGTTCGCTCTGAGCCGACGGACCAAGGCATAAACAGCAGCTGATCGGCCGAATCGATCACCGGAAAATGTTGAAAAGACCACCCGCACCCAGGTGGTCTTTTCTCGTTTTAAGGATTAAAAAAGACAGGCGCCCAAGGAACTCATGCAACACACGTTCTTGGACTTTTTGTGGACGGGAAAACCTGGTGTCTGATGCGCGCGGGGTCGCCCACGCAAAAACACTCGATCACTATCAGCTACAAAAGAATTAAATCTGACCCTTTAAGCCGCCCTTTAAGCTGCAATTCCCTTGCCGCCACCTCTTGAATGACTTAAAATTATTTTCGAGTTTTTAAGTTGGGGTGACTGATTGCCCGATC
>JBPPMD010000024.1:0-4297 GCA_051305875.1 Desulfuromonadales bacterium
CGATGATTGTCATGCTGGCGATCCCGTTCGGCGTGGTCGGTGCCATTCTCGGCCATCTGCTCATGGGCTACAGCCTCAGCCTGATGAGCATGATGGGGATCGTTGCCCTCTCCGGGGTCGTGGTCAACGACTCCCTGGTACTGATCGACTATGCCAACCGCCAGCGACTCGAGGGCGCCTCCGCTTCGTCAGCAATCTGTGCCGCCGGAACCCGCCGTTTCCGACCGATCATCCTGACCACCCTGACCACCTTCGGCGGCCTGGCGCCCATGATCTTCGAAACCTCCAGACAGGCCCGTTTCCTGATCCCGATGGCCCTCTCGCTGGGCTTCGGCATCCTGTTTGCCACAGTGATCACCCTGATTCTGGTTCCCAGTCTCTACCTTTTGGTAGAGGATTTCTTTCGCTTGATACGCAGATGGTTCGGCCCAGAACCGGACGACCAACAATCATGAAAGAACCAAACTGGGCTCTGGCCCGCAAACGGCAAGTGCTGACAGAAAGAGCCCGGATTATTCAGGAGATCCGCAATTTTTTCATTCATCGCGGCTACCTCGAAGTGGAGACCCCGCACCGCATTCCGGCCAATGCTCCAGAAACGCACATTGATATCGTCGCCAGCGGTCCATGGGCTCTGCACACCTCACCGGAGCTGGCCATGAAGCGATTGCTTGCCGCCGGCTACGAACAGCTCTTTCAGCTCTGCCGGGTCTGGCGTGAAGGTGAGCGCGGCCAGTACCACCTCCCCGAATTCACCCTGCTCGAATGGTACCGGGCGGGGGTTGACTACCATGCCCTGATGAACGAATGCATGGAGCTGTTTTTTGTTCTGGTGCCGGAGGGCAAGCTGTCCCGGCAGGGGCGCATGATCGATCTGAGCATGCCATGGCAACGGCTGACGGTTTCTGAAGCTTTCTCACGATATGCTTCAATCAGTCTGCAGTCTGCCCTCACCGCGGACAGCTTTGAAGAGGTCCTGACCGGCGAAGTCGAACCGCATCTTGGCAGGCACCAACCGACTTTCCTGATTGAATACCCAACCAGCCTGGCGGCCCTGGCCCGCACCAAACCGGGTGATCCTCTGGTTGCCGAACGATTCGAACTCTACATTGACGGACTGGAAGTGGCCAACGCCTTTTCGGAGCTGACCGATCCGCACGAACAGCGCAGTCGTTTCGACGCAGCTGAAGAGACGAGACGCGCCTCTGGCAAGACGCCTTATCCGCTCCCGGAAAAGTTCCTGGCCGAATTGATAACCATGCCGGAAGCAGCCGGCATTGCCCTGGGCCTCGACCGCCTGATTATGCTGCTCACTGATAGCGACAATATCAATGACGTGGTGGCTTTCACACCCGACGATTTTTAAGCACAATTCTCGCAAATAATCTCGCTGCGGCCGTAAAAGCCTTGTTTTTTATCCGCTCAGCAAGCTATAAAAAAGGCAGGGACAGACACTCCACAGAGATCATTGGTGACCATGTACTTTCAATCGGAAGCAGCCCTGTTCAATGCCTGTCGAACCCTTTTCGGCAAAGAGATAAACCTGTCCCGCGAATTTCTCAATTATCTTCAGCCGAGCGGCGCCAGGACGGCCTTTCGCAACCAGGCCAAGGCTCATCATCCTGACGCCCACGCCACTTCATCGGCACAGATCCGCAAACAACAGACGGAGCGCTTTCGGGAAATTCGTCAGGCCTACGATCTGGTTATTGATTTCCTCGAAAAGCGCCACGGCAACCGTCAGACGATTGCCAATGCAAAGCCTTCACAAACCACATCCCATCGAGGCCACAGCTCAACCCGCCGGCGTGCGCAGCAGAAGCCACAGCCGCGGCCGTCATCAATACCGGCGATTCTACTTGAGTTCGGCATGTTCAGCTATTATCAGGGCAGAGTATCATACCGGCAACTGATCGAAGCGCTGGTCTGGCAGAGGCGACAGCGGCCAATGCTCGGTGTCATTGCCCAGAACTGGGGCTGGTTGTCTGGTGCTAAAGTGGCGCAGATTATGGGCCATCGCGGCCATTCCCTGCGCTTCGGTAAAAAAGCCGTCGAGCTTGGCTATCTCAAGCCGCACCAGGTGGAGGCGCTGCTGCACTATCAGCGCTCCCTGCAGCAACGCATCGGCCAGTATTTTATTGAGAAGGGATTGTTGACAGAGGCAGTGGCCGATCAGATTTCGCAGAGTCTCAAGATTCACAATGACCAGGTCAGCCTGCGCGCTAAAAGTTATTCCGATATCAGGCGCAAACGTTGAACTAAATCGCATGGAATGAACGGTTGGGCAGCTCAACAACGCCGCCGACAGTTCTCACCTTGATCGTCTCCCCCATCTGCAGTAAGTTCTCAGGCAGCAACGGCACCTTACCTTGACCACCTGGCGGATCGACCACGTAGTGCGGGATACCAAGCCCTGAAACCTGTCCGCGCATCGCTGCAATAATTTCCAGACCACGCTCCACCGGCACCCGGAAGTGTGCTGTTCCGCGTGCCTGGTCGAGATGATGCAGGTAGTAGGGGCGCACGCGCATCCGTAGCAGGCCGCGGCAGAGTTCAAGCATCACCCCGGGGTCGTCATTGACTCCACGCATCAAAACCGTCTGATTGCCCAGGGGGATGCCGGCGTCGGCCAGGCGCGCACAGGCTCCGATGCTGGCGGCAACCAGCTCGCGGGGATGATTGAAGTGGGTATTGAGATAAAGTGGCTGAAAACGCGCCAGCAGGCTACAGAGTTGCGGGGTGATGCGCTCCGGCAGGGTGACCGGCACCCGGCTGCCGATGCGGATCATCTCTACGTGAGAGATGTTATATAGCTGCTCCAGGATCTCTTCGAGCCGGTCATCATCAAGCAGCAACGGATCGCCGCCGGTCAGAATGACATCACGAATGGCGGGTGTGGCTGCAATGTAGGCAATCCCTGCGGAAACCTGTTCTGCGGAAAATGCCAGGGCGGCAGTGCCGACCCGGTTCTTGCGGGTGCAGAAACGGCAATAGCCAGCACACTGCCCCGAGACCAGCAACAGAGCCCGATCCGGGTAACGGTGCACCACCGCCGGTACCGGCGAGAAGGCGCTTTCATTCAGGGAGTCTTCAGGAAGATCGTCCATCGCCAGTTCGCAGAGGTCGGGAACGCACTGCCGCCAGATCGGATCACCCGGCTTTTCAATCAGGCTAAGGTAGTGCGGTGTGATGCGCAGCGGATAACGGGCCGCCACTGCCCGCAGCGGCGCGGGGTCGATGCCGAAACGTGCGGCCAGTTGTTCCGGTGCAACCAGGCTGTTGCTGAGCTGAATTTTCCAGGTCATGATACTTCGCTTTCTCTCGGCACGGGAACATCCCCCTAACTCCTAACCCCTAACTCCTAACTCCTAACTCCTAACTCCTAACACCTCACTTCTTACGCGCAGCCACCAGACCATTACAACCAGGGCCATCAGGGCGATATCGCGCAGCAGAGCGACACCGGCAGTGACGTCCTGGCCGCCGCCCGGATCGAAGCAGCCGCAGTCAATCGCCAGGCCACGCAGCAGCACGGAGACCAGGGCCGCCATGAAGGCCAGAGTCATAGCGCCGATGACCAGCAGGGCTGGCCGCACCCGGGTATTGAGCAGCAGCATGACCCCGGCAAGAAACTCCACATATGGCAAAGTGGCCGCAACCAGGTAGTTCATGGCATAAGGGAGAATCTGGTAGGCGGCAACATGACCGGCAAAGGCGACCACATCCTGCATCTTTACTGCGCCGGCATAAACAAAGACCAACGCCAGGGTCAGGCGGGCCAGATGATAAAAGAAGCGTTTCATTGCTCGTCACCCGCAACCGGCAGGCCGGCATCTCGCCATTCCGGATAGCCACCTTCGAAAACCCGTACATCCGTGTAGCCCGATTCGATCAGGCGTACGCCCAGATCGAAGGAGTCCGGGCAGCCGAAACCGATGCAGTAAATAACAAGGGTCCGGTTTTTGTCGACGCGGGCAACGAAATCCGGCAGCGCGGCATCGATCTCAACCAGCGGCAGCGACACAGCACCGTCGATATGGCCCGCGGCGTACAGCTCGGGGCTGCGCGCATCAACGGTCAACCCGCCGGAAGCCGCCAACTGCTGCACTTCATCAATCAGAGCAGGCATCGGCAGAGCGATTGGAACGCTCTCCTGTACAGTTTGCCGCGGCTGGGCAACAAGATGACCGGAGAAGGTATCCAGGAGCAACTGGTGGTTCAGACTCAGGCCGATCAGCACACCGAAGGCAATCAGTACGCAGGCTTCCAGGCCAATGCGTTTCAGGTCACTGGACAT
>JBPPMD010000047.1:0-3452 GCA_051305875.1 Desulfuromonadales bacterium
GCACTGACCTCGATTGGCAAGCCGTATTTCACCTCGAGACGGTCCACCAGGACTTTGCCGAGATCGGCCAATGCCTCTTTGGCAAAGTCGGAACCGCCAGTGAAGTCGAGATCCTCACTCAGACGCTGCGACCCGTAGCAGGTTCGCAGGCAGGTGCCGCCGATAAAGGTCAGATTGCGGAGAAATCCGGCATGGCCCATCTCCCGCAGGATATCATGATGCAACAGCTCTTTTTCAACCACCGTACGCAGCGGCGCAAACTGCGGCAGGCTGCGCAGCGCTTCATCGACAAGTTGGTCAAATAAGCTCATCAACCGTACTCCAATCAATCAGATCGGTGCTGCGACGGGTCAGTTTCATATCTTGCAGGGCTAGCGCCACCGAGGCCCGCCAGAGGTGACAATCAGGATCATAGCTCAAGTGCGCCGCGACCTCTGTCGGCCGCCGCTTGGTATGGATAAATTCAATATGCCCGAAGCCGCCGCAGTTCACGACATGGCTGCGCCCCGATGACATCAGGGTGACCCAGTTCAACGGAATCTGCGAAATGACGCCCGCGTCGCTCAGCACCGTTTCGAGGCTCAGGTAATTAAACGCATCGGCTCGCAACCGCGCAGCCGCATGCAACAGTACCCGCCCGGCCGGGTAAGGCACCCGGGGATAAAGGTAGATGCCCTTGCAGACTCTTTTTAACAACCCGGACTTCTCCGCCCGGCTCAACAACGCCTTGAATGCCCCCGGGGTGACATCCGGCAAGGCACAGCGTAAATCGTCCAGTGCAAACAGATAATGTTCCGCGCTGGCAAAGCGTTCGAGAAGCTGGTTCAATCTCTTGATCGGTTGCATCGAAAGGTCCACACAAAGTAATTGTTTTTGTAACTTCATGTGTACCACAAGGTCCGGTGGAGGTCAATCCAGTACCCTGTGCGCTGGTTTACAGGAGCTATCCCCGAATGGGGACTGCCCTTCAGGTTTAAAGGTGTAAACTCGTAGTCATCCACCAGAGCAACGTGGCCGTTAAAATAGGCCGCAGCGTTAACATCTACAAATCCATTTCCAGTTCAGCAGTGTCAATAAATGCCATAAATCTCTGAGCAAGAAGTGCCCTCCGCAGGAGAAAGCCGGTTTTTGCTTACTTTTTGGCGGCTTGCAAAAAGTAAGGCGTCTGGCGGGACGCGACCCGCCGGTGTTAAGATTTTGATTCTTGTGTGATCGACAGCAAAACCTCACTTCAAAACCCCCAATCACTCCTCACCATTATCATCATCCCCCAATCCAAACTTGGCAAGCCGATAACGGATCGAACGAAAGGTGATGCCGAGTAGCCCCGCGGCGCTCTTGCGTACACCACCGGTCCGCACCAGCGCCTTCAGCAGGATCTCCTTTTCTATCTCGCCAAGATAGGCATCGAGATCCATGCCGGAGTCGGGGATATCGGTGAGAGGCGTCACTGTAGAGGCCATGCCGGTCACCAGGTTGGGCGGCAGGCAATCGAGGGTGATTTCACCTTCTCTACCCAGGACCGTGGCCCGCTCGATGACATTCTCCAGTTCACGAACGTTGCCCGGCCACTGGTAGTCGATCAGGCGGCGCATGGCATCTTCAGAGACCTTTACCCCCGGCTGCCCGGTAAAGCGCTCCCAGAAAAAGTCGATCATCACCGGGATATCCTCGCGACGCTGACGCAGCGGCGGCAGATCGACGCGGATGACGTTGAAGCGATAATACAGGTCTTCGCGGAAGCTGCCGGAGGCAACGGCATCTTCGAGGTGACGGTTGGTCGCCGCCAGCACACGCACATCGGTCTGAATGTTCTTGGTGCCGCCGACCCGGCGAAATTCATTCTCCTGCAGCACGCGTAGCAATTTGACTTGCATCAGGGGAGGTAATTCACCGATCTCATCGAGGAAGACCGTGCCATTCGCTGCAGTTTCGAACAGACCCGGCTTCTGCCGGATGGCTCCGGTAAATGCGCCTTTTTCATGGCCGAAGAGTTCACTCTCGAGCAGGTTTTCCGGAATGGCTCCACAGTTGATCGGCACGAAAGGCCCCTCGCGTCGATCACTGTTGTAGTGAATGGCCCTGGCCACAAGCTCCTTGCCGGTCCCGGATTCACCCGTGACCAGGACCTTGACCGGACTTGCCGCAACCTTCTTGACCATGGTGAACACATCCTGCATGGCCTTCGATTTGCCGATCAGCCCTTCGAAAGAGAAGCGCTTGCCCAGTTCTTCCTTGAGAGCCTGGTTTTCCTGACGCAGTTCGCGTCGCTCCAGGGCATTCTTGACGATCAGGCGGATCTCTTCATTCCTGAACGGCTTGGTGATGTAATCGTAGGCCCCCTGCTTCATGGCATCGACGGCCTCATCCGTCGACGAAAACGCGGTGACCATCAGCACCACCGTTTCCGGCGTGCGCTGCTTGATATGTGCGAGCAGCTCCAGTCCGGTCATACGAGGCATCTTGATATCGGAGATCACAAGGTCGTAGCTATGCTCACGCAAATGATTGACCGCCTGGGCGCCATTAACGGCCGTATCGACCTGATAGCCTTCGCGGTGCAGCATGATGCTCAGAAAATCGCGCATGCTTTCTTCGTCATCGACAATCAAAATGCGATATTTATTCGGTACGGCAGTCATTTGCAAAAACTCCTTCGAAATGTATAAATCCCCGATCTCCCTAAACCACCCGGCATTGCTCGGGGAGTTCAATAATAAACCTGGCACCACCGAGACTGCCGGATTCAACGGTAATCCGCCCCCGGTGCGACCCTATGTTTGCATAGGCGTTGGCCAACCCCAACCCCGTGCCAGTGTCTTTGGTGGTGTAAAAGGGCTCGAACAACTTATCCCGATCCTCTTCGGCAATCCCTGAGCCGGTATCCTCAATAATGATCTCACCCTGGCCGCCGTTGATTTCGACACGTATCCTGCCTTCGGGGCTGGCGGCCTCACCGGCATTGAGAAGCAGGT
Organism: Desulfuromonadales bacterium; assembly: GCA_051305875.1. Classification (GTDB taxonomy): domain Bacteria; phylum Desulfobacterota; class Desulfuromonadia; order Desulfuromonadales; family BM103; genus M0040. The sequence continues at coordinate 2,976 of JBPPMD010000047.1, forward strand.
CCCACAAGACCTGGTGCATCTTCTGGGGATCGACGTTCATGCGATTCGGTCCATGATACGCTTTTTCAATGATCACATTCTGGAACTGGCCGCTGGCGTTCAAAAGCGCAATCAGTTCATCAAGCAGTGAAGCGACATCGATCGATTCTATCTGCAGCGGCGCCGGCCGGGCAAACGTGAGGAAATCACTGAGCAACAAGCTTAAACGATCTGCCTCCTTGATGACAATGTTCATCAGCCGCCGGTCTTCGGTGTTGACTTTATCGTCCTCCAGAAGAAGCTGCACCGATCCGCTGATCGATGCCAGCGGATTACGGATTTCGTGAGCCATGCCGGAAGCGAGCCTGCCGACGGCAGCCAGGCGGTCGGCGCGTTGCAGCTGTCCCTCGAGCTCCTTGAATTCGGTCAGATCCTGGAACGCAATCAGCAGTCCGAGGCTGGTGTCATTCCGGTCCACAACCCGACTGGCAGAGTATC
>JBPPMD010000057.1:0-11312 GCA_051305875.1 Desulfuromonadales bacterium
CGAAGCGGGACTCAAGCCCCCTCTTCTCCATGACGCTGCCGATCTGCGGGCCGCCGCCGTGCACGACGACCGGATTCAGTCCGATGTACTGCATGAGGATGATGTCCTTGGCAAAGGACTCCTTGAGTCTCTCCTCCACCATGGCATTGCCGCCGTACTTGATGACAATCGTCTTGTTGGCGAAGCGCTTGATATAGGGCAGCGCCTCCATGAGGACGTTGGCTTTTCTGATCAGCTCTTGCATGGTTTATCCTGTTTAGGGGTAACTATTCAGCACATATGCGAGGGCATGTGGTCTGCAACCATTGCCTGCGTCCAACGTTGTCACTTAACTTCCCGCAACAGCTGCAGCCCACATGCTGTGCCGTTGAGTAAGGAAACTGAATAGTTACGTTTAGAGAATATAGCGCGACAGATCCTCGTTATCAGCAATCGCCGAGAGTCGCCCGCGCACAAAAGCCTCGTCAATACTGAAGCGCTTTGCAGATTGCTCTGGAGCGCTGAAAGACAACTCCTCCAGCAGCGTTTCCATGATTGTGTGCAAACGCCTGGCGCCGATATTTTCTGTGCGTTCATTGACCCTGGCTGCAGTTTTTGCAATCTCCAGAATCGCACCTTCGCTGAATTCCAGGTTGATGCCTTCAGTCGCCATAAGGGCCTGGTATTGACGGATCAGTGCATTGCGCGGTTCCGTCAGGATTCTGAAGAGGTCGGCTTCTTCGAGGCTGTCGAGCTCTACCCGGATGGGAAAGCGGCCCTGTAATTCCGGAATCAGGTCCGACGGCTTGGCGACATGAAATGCGCCGGCCGCAATGAAGAGGATATGGTCGGTCTTCACCGGGCCATATTTGGTGTTGACCGTACTCCCCTCGACAATCGGCAGTATGTCGCGCTGCACCCCCTCACGGGAGACTTCCGGGCCATGGCCTCCTTCACGGCTGGCAATCTTGTCAATCTCATCGATAAAAATGATGCCGTTTTGCTCGGTACGTTCTTTGGCCAGGGTCTGGACCTTATCCATATCCACAAGCTTTTCAGCCTCAATTTCGATCAGCAGTTCTCTGGCTTCGGAAACTTTCATCCGGCGATGTTTGGTTTTCTTCGGAAAGATATTGCCGAACATCTCTTTGATGTTGAAGCCCATTTCTTCAGGTCCCTGGGGACCGAAAACCTGCATGCTCGGCATCTGGTTGTCCTGCGTTTCTATGTCGACCATACGTTCGTCGAGTTCACCCATGCGCAGCAACCGGCGTAATTTATCGCGGGTTCCCCCTTCGCCCTTGGTTTCGGTGGCTTGGCTGGTTGTATCGCCGGGGAGCAGCAGGTCGAGCAGGCGCTCTTCGGCCAGATCCTCTGCCTTGATCCGCTGGTTCTTCGCCTCCTCGGCTTTGACCATCAAGATAGCCAGTTCGACCAGGTCGCGCACCATGCTTTCGACGTCTCGGCCGACATAACCGACCTCGGTGAACTTGCTGGCTTCGACCTTGACAAATGGAGCCTGGGCCAGTCGCGCCAGGCGTCGGGCAATTTCGGTTTTGCCGACTCCGGTCGGGCCGATCATGATGATATTCTTCGGCGCAATCTCTTCTCGCAGGTCCGGATCAACCTGCTGACGACGCCAGCGGTTGCGCAAAGCTACGGCTACCGCCCGCTTGGCGCTGTTCTGACCGACGATATAACGATCAAGCTCAGAGACGATTTCCCGAGGGGTGAAGTTGTTCAAGGTAAGGTCTCCACAATAATCCGGTCGTTGGTGTAAATGCAGATTTCTGCGGCAATCTTCAAGGACTCCTCGGCAACCTGGGCCATAGACAGCTCTGTATGGCAGGTCAGGGCACGCGCAGCCGCCTGGGCAAATGTGCCACCGGAGCCGATCGCGGCAATGCCGTGTTCCGGTTCAATCACATCACCGACTCCGGAGAGTACCAGGGTTGTTTCACGATCAGCAACAATCAGAAGGGCCTCCAGATGGCGCAGGATGCGGTCTTTGCGCCATTCCTTGGCCAGCTCAACTGCCGCCCGTTGCAGGTTGCCGCGATACTCCTGCAGCTTGGCCTCAAATTTTTCAAAGAGGGTGAAGGCGTCTGCCGTGCTGCCGGCAAACCCGGCGATCACCTGGTTATCATACACCCGCCGCAGTTTTCTGGCAGTATGCTTCATGATGGTGTTGCCGAGGCTGACCTGGCCGTCACCGGCCATGGCGACTTCAGCGCCGCGTCGCACGCAAAGAATGGTTGTTCCCTTGAACATCTTGAACCTCTTCTCAAAGTTTTCTGTAACCCTGCGAGCAATAACGGCTCACTTCCCGCGTTTCCAACCGTATGCTGCAATTGTAGCAAAGCAACGCGTCAGGGTGCATTTTTTCTGTCAGTCTGTCGGGCTATACCGGCCGACAGACTACTCGCTAGTGTCTATCCGGAAACTCCAGACAACACAAGCACAGTTTCGTCCGGAAACTAGTTATTAAGATTAAGAGTGTTGCGGACCAGATCGGCAACCTTGCCCAAGGCCCTGGCAAGGTGCTCCGGCTGGCTGCCGCCTGCCTGGGCAAGGTCCGGCCGGCCACCACCACGTCCTCCAACATCAGCAGCCAGGGCTGCCACAAGTTTACCGGCATGCAGTTGAGCGGTCAGATCGGCAGTGACTGCAACCAGCAGGTTGACCTTGCCTTCATAGGGGCTGCCTATTGCAATCACTCCGGAACCGATTTTGTCGCGCAGTTTGTCGGCCATTTCACGCAAGCCTTTGCCATCCGTTGATTCTACCACGGCGGCCAGCAGCTTGATGCTGTCAATCTCCTGAATTTTGCTCATGATGTCATCAGCTTGAACAGCTTTCAGTCGGCTCTCCAGGGTGGCCAGTTCACGCTCCAGCTCTTTCTGGTGTTCCACCATTTTAGCCAGACGGGTTTCCAGCTGCGAGGGCTCACTCTTCACCAGGCCGGCTAAGCGGCCTATGGACTCCTGCTGCTGCTGCACCAGTTTCAGAGCCCGCGCACCGGTAGCGGCTTCAATGCGACGGACACCGGCGGAAATCCCTGATTCCTGGATGATTTTGAAGAGACCGATGTCGCCGGCAGCGGCAGTATGCGTCCCGCCGCAGAGCTCCATGCTGAAATCACCAAGATTGACGACCCGCACTCGTTCACCGTACTTTTCGCCAAAAAGGGCTGTTGCCCCTGCGGCAATCGCTTCATCGGCGGCCATCTCGTGGGTTTCCACAGCCTGGTTTTCACGGATGCGTCGATTGACCTCGATTTCGATCTGGCGCAGTTCATCATTGGTTATTGCCGAAAAATGGTTGAAATCGAAGCGCAGACGATCCGGGGTAACCAGTGACCCTGCCTGCTTGACATGCTCGCCAAGCACCTCGACCAGAACAGCCTGCAGGATATGGGTCGCAGTATGATTCAAGGCTGTTGCCCGGCGCGCTTCGGAGTCGACAGTGAGATGCACCTCCTGGCCGATCTGCAGGGTCCCCTCGCTCACCTGGCCGCTATGAACGATCAGTTCGGGCAGTGGTTTTCTGGTCTCCGAAATGTCGACCTTGAGACCAGGCGCGCTGATCGTGCCAATATCACCGGCCTGGCCGCCCGATTCGCCGTAGAAAGGCGTCGTTTCGGTGATGATCTCTACCTGTTCACCGACTCTGGCCCGGCTGACCTGCTCACCATCGTGCAGGATCGCCGTAATGCGGCTGGTTGTCTGCAACTCATGATAGCCGCTGAAGTTCACTTTGTTGCCCTGCTCAACCAGCTCGCGATAAACCGTACCGATCGCTTCTTCACCGGACCCCTTCCAATGTTGACGGGCCTTCTTGCGCTGCTCCTCCATGCAGGTCTGAAAGCCGTCTTCGTCGACAGTGAAGCCCTCGGCTTCAACGATATCAGCAGTCAGGTCGGTCGGAAAACCGTAGGTGTCATACAGTTTGAAAAGCACATCGCCGGGGATGACCGTTGACTGCTGTCGGCGGCGCCGTTCGACTTCTTCGTTGAGCATGCGCAGACCATTGTCCAGGGTCTGGATAAAGCGCTCCTCCTCCTTTTCGACGATTTTAGCGACAAAACCCTTGCGTTCAGCTTCCTGCGGGTAAGCATCAACCATAAATTCGAGAACAAAAACGGCTGTCTTGTAGAGCACCGGATCGGCAAACCCGAGCATCTTGGCATGACGCATGGCCCGGCGCATGATGCGGCGCAGCACATAACCGCGCCCTTCGTTGCTTGGCATGACACCATCAGCGATCAGGAATGCGGTCGCCCGGCTGTGATCGGCCATGACCCGCATGGAGACATCATCGTCAGAGCTGGTACCATAACTTTTCCCTGAAAGTCGTTCGATATAGCCGATAATGTCCCGGATCAGGTCTGTGTCGTAGTTTGATTGGACGCCCTGCATCACAGTGGTGATCCGCTCCAGGCCCATGCCGGTGTCAACGGCCGGCTTCGGCAACGGCACCAGCTCACCATCAGGCTGGCGGTTGAACTGCATAAAGACGTTGTTCCAGATCTCCATGTAGCGGTCGCAGTCACAGCCAACGGTACAGTCAGGAGAACCGCAACCGACTTCGGGTCCGTTATCGTAAAAGATTTCCGAGCAGGGGCCACAGGGGCCGGTGTCACCCATCGACCAGAAGTTATCTTCTTCAAAGCGGAAGATCCGCTCGCGCGGGACCCCCTCCTGTTCATGCCAGATGGCGGCGGCTTCGTCGTCATCGGTGTAGACCGAGACATAGAGGCGGTCCTTGTCGATCCCCAGGTCAACAGTGAGCAATTCCCAGGCGTGGGCAATCGCCTCTTTCTTGAAATAATCACCGAAGGAGAAATTGCCGAGCATTTCGAAAAAGGTGTGATGGCGGGCGGTGCGGCCGACATTTTCCAGGTCGTTGTGTTTACCGCCGGCACGCACACATTTCTGTGAGGAGGCGGCGCGTACGTAGGCGCGCTTTTCCTGGCCAAGGAAGCAGTCCTTGAACTGGTTCATGCCGGCGTTGGTAAAGAGCAAAGTCGGGTCATTGTGCGGAACCAGAGAAGATGAGGCGACGATTGTATGGCCGCGATCTTCAAAAAATTTCAGAAAAAGCTGACGTATTTCACTACCGGTCTTCATCGTGTGTTTCAAGGCCTTTCCGTGTCAATTGATCCATGATGTGGCCGATGGAAAAGCCACGTCGCTGGAGAAAATGAACAACCCGACGCCGTTCTTTTGCCGGCGCCGAGCTGTAGTTGAAATCAGGAAACCGTCGTTCCAAAAGCGATGTCAGTAAGTCGTTTTCGTCGCAGGCCTCACGGGCTTTGGCCAGTGCCTGACAGGCGACTTCTTCGCTGATGCCGCGCTGTCGCAGATCGACCAGAATGCGGGGGCCGACTGCACGGCCCTGGTTCATCAAGCTGGTTGCGCGGTTCAGGGCATAGCGCGCATCATCAAGATAGCCAAACTCAAGGCAGCGTTGTAACACCGCTTCGACGTCTGTCGGGGCAAAGTCTTTATCCAATAACCTTCGACGCAACTCAGACAGGCTGTAGTCGCGGCCTGTCAATAACCGCAGCGCTGCCGGCCAGGGATCGACCCGGACTGCTCCCGGCCCGGCTTTATTCGTCACCTTTATCGTCGGTGCCGTCGAAGGCATCCCATGAGAGATCTGAGGTTGATGAGACACCGGACATCTTGAGCTTGAAATCATCCGGATTGGAGCATTGTCTCAAGGCTTCTTCAAAGCTGATCATTTTCTTCTTGAGCAGGCCCATCAGCGATTGATCGAAGGTCTGCATGCCGTAAGATTCATAGCCCTGCTGGATTGCTTCGGGCAACGATTTGGTCTGGTCTTTGTCGTCGATCATCTGGCGGACCCGGGCGGAGGCTACCATGACCTCCACGGCAGGAACACGGCCCTTGCCGTCGAGTCTGGGTACCAGGCGCATGGAAATAACGCCGCGCAGCACCGCCGCCAGCTGGATGCGTATCTGCCGCTGCTGGAACGGCGGAAAGACCGAGATAATCCGGTTGACCGTTTCCGTAGCATCGATCGTATGCAGGGTAGAGAGAACCAGATGACCGGTTTCGGCTGCTGTCAGGGCTGTCTCGATGGTCTCATGGTCACGCATCTCACCGACCAGGATGACATCGGGATCCTGGCGCAGAGCTGATTTCATGGCAGGCTGAAAGCCCTGGGTATCGGATCCGACTTCACGCTGGTTGATGATGCTTTTCTTGTCACGATGAAGGAATTCGATCGGATCTTCGATCGTGACGATGTGTGCTTTGCGGTTGTTGTTGATATAGTCGATCAACGCTGCAAGGCTGGTTGATTTACCTGAACCGGTGGCGCCGGTCACCAGGATCAGGCCGCGATTGGCCATGGCCATCTTCTTGATGACGGCCGGCAACAGCAGGTCGTCGAGGCTTTTGATGTCAAATGGGATGGCGCGGAACACCAGAGAAATCGAACCTCGCTGGGTAAAGGCATTGACACGGAATCGCCCCAAACCCGGAATTCCATAAGCCAGATCGACCTCGTAGGCTTTCTCAAAACGCTCTCTCTGCATGTCATTCATGATCTCTGCAGTGATCTGTTCGGTTTGTTCCGGAGTGATCCGTGGCGCCTTCGGCAGTGGCCGCAGAGTGCCGTCGATACGGTAGATCGGCGGCAAACCGGCTTTGAGATGAATGTCGGAAGCGCCGGATTTCAGACCAATTGACAGGATTTCACTGAGTTCCATGAATTATTTCCCTCTAGATGCGGCGCCCGCAGGTTTAAGACCATAATGCTCAAGAACCTTTGCTTCGATCTCAGCAGCGGTTTCAGGGTGTTCGGTAAGATACTGTTTGGCGTTCTCGCGTCCCTGACCTATACGCTCTGAACCGTAGGAAAACCAGGAACCGCTCTTTTCGACGATATTGCATTCAGCACCCAAATCGACCAGATCTCCCACACGTGAGATGCCGGTACCATACATGATGTCAAACTCAGCTTCCTTAAAGGGAGGGGCAACCTTGTTTTTGACAACTTTTACCCGGGTGCGGTTGCCGATGACGTCCTGGCCCTGTTTGAGTGAAGCGATCCGGCGAATGTCCATGCGCACGGAAGCATAAAATTTCAGTGCGTTGCCGCCGGTAGTGGTCTCGGGGTTGCCAAACATGACGCCGATCTTCATGCGGATCTGGTTGATGAAAATAACGCAGCAGTTCGATTTGCTGATGGTTCCTGTCAATTTCCGCAAAGCCTGCGACATCAACCGGGCTTGCAGACCCATGTGTGAGTCGCCCATTTCACCTTCAATCTCTGCGCGGGGAACAAGGGCGGCAACCGAGTCGATAATCATGACATCGATGGCTCCACTGCGCACCAGAACCTCGACGATCTCAAGGGCCTGCTCTCCGGTATCCGGTTGCGATATCAGCAGCTCATCAGTGTTGACGCCGAGTTTTTTGGCATAATGGACGTCAAGGGCATGTTCCGCATCGATAAAGGCAGCAACACCACCTGTTCTCTGTGCCTCGGCAGCAATGTGCAACGCCAGCGTGGTCTTCCCTGAAGATTCAGGGCCGTAGATCTCGATGATCCGGCCGCATGGTACTCCGCCGACACCGAGAGCGATATTCAGGCTCAAGGCCCCGGTCGAAATTGCTTTGATATCCGGCAGGATGGCATCTTCGCCGAGACGCATGATGCTGCCTTTGCCGAACTGTTTTTCAATCTGGCCCATGGCCAGTTCGATTGCTCTGTTGCGATCACTCTCTGCCATCAGTGTTCCCTCCTTACAGGGCTAATGCACACAATATAAACATTAATGGTATCGCAAAAATCCGGCAAGCTTTGCAGGACAAATTATTTGCTTAGCCATCCCAAGATATTCTGCGAGCGTATCAACCTTCGGTTGTCTGCTACAGGTGATTACTCTCATCGAGATTCACCGTTAACAATGGGATATGTTCTGCACCGTCTGCACGCAAACGGCTCTCAAAAAGAATCAGCCTGTCAACTGAAAACCGGCCAACCCGTTTGCCTCCGATTGAGGCGGTCAGCGCGTTCAGGTCTGTCAAGCACGACTTCCGCTGTCGCAATCGACCGATCGTCAAGTGCGGAGAATAAGGCCGTGATTCAGTGACTGGTCCAACGTGCTGCAATTGTTCCCGGCAATTTTCATAAAGTTGCCGGAGCTGATCTTTGGGCTCCAGATCGAGCCAGAGGATGCGGGGCCGGTGCCGATTGGGGAAAGCGCCAAGTCCTTTGACCTCGACCGGGAAAGGCCGTTTACAGCCTTTAACGGATAGCACAGAAACCTTGATCTTTTCAAGGGTTTCCTGTTCGACGTCACCGAAGAAATGTAAGGTCAGGTGCAGGTTTTCCGGACGGACCCAGCGGGCATCCGGTATCTGTGCCTGGAGATTCCTCTGCAGGGTTTTGACAGCATCCTTTAATTGCTGAGGCAAGGGTATAGCCAGAAAGGCTCTAACCGAGGACATATCTCCCCTCTTCATGGCTGGTCAGCGGCAGAAGCGCTGAAAAGCTGCTGCCTTGGGACGGACCGGCACTTTCCACCCAGACCAGACCCTCGTGGGTTTCTATAATGCCCTTGGCCAGGGCCAGGCCGAGTCCGACGCCCTTGCCGCCAAACCGTGCTTGAGACGTCGAATGTTCGGAGATGTCCCCGACTTCATGGAATTTGTCAAAAATCCTGATCTGGTCTTCCTGTTCGAGGCCGATGCCACTGTCGCTGATTGAGATTTGCAGGTAGCTCTCTGAGAGAACCCCTTCAAAAAAACTTTCGGAGAAGGCTCTCAGCTTTTCACTGAGGGCGAAAACTTCCTGCTGTTGCAAGACTCGACCGGCAATCTGTATTCGGCCTCCTTCCGGTGTAAACTTCATGGCGTTCTCCATCAGCCGGCCGAAGGCGCGTTTCAGGTGATGTGCATCGCCGCGAATCATGACGTCGTCTGGAAACTCCAGCAGGCCAAGATGCAATTTGCGTATCTCGCAATTTGGTCTGACATCAGCGAGGAGTTCATTGATCATCGGCAAGGGACTGAACGCTTCTTGAGCCATGTAGAGAACTTTTGCTTCGAGCCGGGCTGCTTCGAGTAGGTCGTCAATAATGTGATTCAGGCGAAGGCTGCCCTGCATGATGACATCCAGAGCGCGCTTGCTGTTTTCTCCAACAACATCCCCGGCCTCACATTGCAGAAATTCTGCGCCGGAAAGGATGGCTGTCAAAGGTGTGCGCAGTTCATGCGAGGCAAGTGACAGGAAAGCGCTTTTCATCTGGTTGAGGCTTTGCAGGGCGCGGTGATGTTGTTCGAGTTGCTGCAGATTGTCACGCAGGGTCGAACGGGAGCGTTCCAGTTCACGCATACTGGCAAAGTTGATACGGTGCTGCCACTGCAGTTCATTAAAAAGTTCAGCATTCTTCAGCAACGGGCCGAGTTGTCTGCCGATCGCCTGGATAAGCCGCACGTCTTCGCGACTGAATACCCGGCTGCCCCGGTCGAAGATAAAGAGTACGCCCAGGGTTTCTTCTTCGGCAATAAAAGGTACAGCCAAAAATGCTTGCCAGTGGTCTGCAAACACAGCTCTGGAGATTCGACGACGGTCTTTTTGCAGATTGGCTGACATGCGCGGGCGACCGGTTTCGACCACTTTACCTGCCAGTCCCATCCCAGGTTGTATTCGACCAAGCTCTTCAACCACATTCTCGGGAATGTTGCGATGGAGAGCCAACTTCATCTCCGTGCCGCTCTGCTCCAGAAGAAAGATTCCTCCCCCCGAGATGACAAGGCTTTTGATGACTTCATCAAGCGTGATCTCAAGGGTGTGTGGCAGGTCATGTCCTTCGGCAACCCGTTGAGAGATTTCGTTCAGGAGCTTGAGGTGCCGGTTATGGCGTTTCAGCTCGAGTTGCAGGTTGCTTGTCTGGGTAATGTCCCGGAAGCTGCCGTAAATGATCTGGCGCTCTTTTATCCGCCCGGTCCTCACCCTGATATCACCAATGAACTGGCTGCCGTCTTTACGCCGAAACCTGATCTCGCTGATCTCAGCTTCACCCTGTTTAACGACTGTGCTGACCATGCGTAATATGCGATGCTGGTGCTCACGCGAGAAGAGCACTCTGAAGGTGAGATGGGTCGATGACGCCTGGGTATAGCCCAGCAGGCCCTCCGCCTGGCGATTGAGCTCTATCAGAGAACCGTCTTCCTGGTCAAAGATAAACAGAGCCTCGCCAGCGTTCTGGATAAACTGTCGGTCGCGGCTGCGGAAATTCTCAAGCAGATCAGCCTGTTGTTGGCAGGTCTCTTCGCTGACCAGCAGTTTCTTTTGCAGCTGTTTCGCCTGGTATTGTTTTCGTTTTGCCCAGACGCTGACCATAATGATGAAGATCCCAGCAAAACCAAGGACAAGCGCTTCCATACTCAACGCTCCTGTTCTTCAGCGGAAAGTCGGGACATTGCAAGACGACGCAGCCAGTCCAGGGCCGTGCAGGCTGTACGCAAACGGATCTGGTCACGATTTCCTGAAAAATTGAATCGCTCAACGCGCTCTTGCCAGGGGCTGGTCATGGCCAGGTAGACCGTGCCGACCGGTTTGTCGACGGTGCCGCCCCCGGGTCCGGCAATGCCGGTTACGGCAAGGCTGATGTCAGTATGAGCTGTTGCATGTACACCTTTGGCCATGGCCGCGGCACACTCGGCACTGACAGCCCCATGGTGATCAAGAATCTTCCGGGCAACATGCAGACAATTTACCTTGGCAGAGTTGGCATATGTGACGATGCTGCGTTCCAGAAACGCCGATGACCCAGGTTGATCCGTAAGCAGCTTGGCGATCAGGCCGCCTGTACATGATTCCGCAAGAGAGATTGTGAGGCCGGCTGTTGACAGGACGCGTGCCGTAGTGCCGGCCAGTGTGCCGCTGTCGATACCGACAACATGATCGCCCAGCGTCTTTTGCACCACCAGTTCGGCACGGTCGAGCAGCTTTTGGAGGTTTTCCCCTCTGGCGCGCAGTTTAACCTGCACCATCGGAAAATCGACATTGAAGGCCAATTCGACCCCGTCGGGCAGGCCGCTGCCGTTGATGCGAGCCTCGACTTCGGGCTCCGACAAGCCAAAGACGCTCATCACCCGTTGGCCCCGCGCTGGCGGGTTGGGGAAACGTTTCAATAATGAGGGGATTACATATTCATCGAGCATGGCAAGCATTTCCAGGGGAACTCCAGGCAGGAAATAAAGATCAGCGCGGTTGCTCTGCAAATGGAATCCCGGTGCGGTCCCGTCGGGGTTGGCAATAACAGTGCTTCTTCCTGGAAGCAGGGCCTG
>JBPPMD010000061.1:0-3045 GCA_051305875.1 Desulfuromonadales bacterium
TAAGTTGCGGTAGGTTGCTTTGTTGCGCCGCTTCGATTTCACCGTGGTTCTCGCGCAGCTCCGGTTCGATGTAGCGCAGGCCGACGGTCTTGAAGATGTCCTCTTCGCTGGCTCCGGCGATGCGCTCTTCATCGTCGCCTTTGCCCTGAAAGACACCATACTCATTGATCTTGAGCCCTTTTCCGACTGCGATCTTGCGGACGGCGATATTATGTTCTTTTGATCCGGTAAAATAGTAGAGCGCGGCACCATAGCTGACCTCCGGAACCACACGCAGGTCAACCTGCAGACCGCCGCGCAAGCGCACCGAGGATTTGGTTTTACCGCTGGACAGGACTTCGACGACATCCTCGAATTCTGTAAATCGCGACATGACCGGGCTGTCGGATTTGCAGGTTACGAGTACATCAAGGTCGCCCACCGTTTCCTTGCGTCGCCGATAGCTGCCGGCGATCACCACTCTTTTAACGCCCTTGACGGCTTGCAGATAAGCCAGCAACGGATCAGCCAGCTGTTCTACTTCGTTGAGTTTGGTCCGGGCTCCCCGCCGGCGGATAGCATCAGCAAGCAGCAACAACTCAAGCAGATTCTGACCGGCAGGAGCTGCTGTCGACTGCAAAATCACGACATGGCTGCCAGCGACCGCCTGCTTCACCTCGATCCTGATTTCTCCATCGGCAAAGTCTTCGATCAGGCAACGACCTTCTTCCAGGCCGAGTGCCGCAGACAGCTTGCGGCCAAGACCAGGATTTGAACGACCGCTGAACAGTATCGGATTCATAAGCCCCCCCTTGTATAACTTCACTCTACAAAAGGCAGACACTTTTTCAACAGCAGGGAGTCTTTTGGGCAACTTGAACAGCTGTCTGAACAGGACGAGAACAAAGTCTATCAGCTTCGGAATTTTGTGGACGTCCAGACCGATATGCATGATAGACTTTTCGTGACCTGTTTCCCCTGCACTGGCTCTTGAGTCGGGTTTTTATCCGAAATGACAATTTTATGCCCAGTTACAAGGGGCAGGTCTCTGTCTTTTCTTATCGCCCGAAAATTCCTGGAGGAAAAATGCTGATAAAAACCACCAAAAAGCCTGGGAAACCAGCCAGGAAATATAGTCAGGCGGCGCGGCTGCACGATGTGATTCGCATTCTCGAGGCACGCTACGGGGCAACGGTCGATGAGTTGGCTGAAGAGTGCTGTGTCACCCGGCGAACTGTCTATCGTGATCTGGACGCGATTCGTGATGCCGGCTACCCTTTGATGTCTGAGCCTGAGGCCGATGGTCAAACCCTTTACCGGTTTATCACCGGTTTTAAAAAACTTCCGCCGATCACCTTCTCTCTTGAAGAGTTGATGACACTCTACCTCTGTCGCGGTCAGCTTGGTTTTTTGCGCGGTACGCCTTTTCAGGATGACCTCGACGACATCTTCGGGCGAATCCACTCGAGTCTGCCACCACGCAGCGTGGCCCATTTGCAGAGGATTGCCGAAACGGCATCGCCCAAGTTTCAGGGAGAACGTGATTATGCTGCGAAAAAGGAACTTCTGAAGGAGTTGCGCCGGGCGCTGCTCTACCAGTATCGTCTTGATCTCTCTTACACCCCGGCGCGGCGTGCCACAGAGCTTTATCGATTTGACCCCTATACCTTGCTTTTTTATGAAGGTGCGCTATATCTGGGCGGCTATGCCCACAATCGCCAAGCTCTGCGACTTTTCCTCATTGACCGTATCGAAAATGTGACGGTTCTTGGCGAACGGTTTGAAGTTCCAGAGGATTTTTCCGCTGGAGATCTGACCGGTTCAGCCTTCGGCCTGATTGATGAACAGCAGCAGACGATTAAAGTCCGTTTTGATGAAGAAATCGGTCATCTGATCCGTGAGCGGGTCTGGCATCCCAGCCAGGCGTTGATCGAAGAGGCGAATGGTTCGCTGGTCCTCACCTTTGATGCTGGTGGTGAAAAGGAGATTTTGGCATGGATCTATTCTTATCTGCCGCACGTACAGGTTCTGGAGCCTGAGAGCTTAAAGTCTCTTTTCTATCAGGGGTTGCGGAACGGGTTACTCAAAGAGTAGACAATCTCCTGCTTTACCGATAGTTCCCCAGCATGAAAACTTCACCTTCCTCTTCCTGATTGATGGCTGTAACGGCCATAACATAGATGTTCTGCTTCAAACCAAACTATTAGAGTTGCACTTACAACTTAAATACAGGGGAGCTAATAATCTCCAGTATTTTTGATGTGAGTCAATTTAATGAATAGAACATTGTATTATTTTTCATATGCGCCTGGATTTATTCATTTTAACTGTTAGATTTCTAGTGCTCGGTTGGTTTTGTCAGGATCTCTCCAACTGTTTATTCACGGATGACGCGCCCGGATGACGCGCGATCCGGAACCTATGTACATTCTAGATGTTCTTGATGCACGCACTTTTTTACCATTCGCCAAATTGAGGTGAGCCGATGACAAAACGACTATGGCTATTGAAATGTCTCACGTGGCTGACAGCGCTGCTGGTTGCCGCCACTGCTGCGGTTGCGGCGCAACCGACCGGGAAGCAACTGACAAAGTTGGCAGAAGAGGGGGAGGGCCTGTTTAACCAGCGCTGCATCGCATGCCATACCATCGGCCAGGGGGACCGGGTAACAGGCCCCGATCTTGCCGGGGTAACGGAACGTCGCGACCAACAGTGGCTGATCGATTTTATCACGAATCCCGAAAAGCTCCTGGCGTCGGGGGATCCGTTGGCCAAGGAGTTGCAACAGAAGTTCCCCAACCTGCAGATGCCCGCCCAGAAACTGGAACCGGGGCAGATGGACGCCCTGCTGACGTATCTCGCGCATCCAGAGGAAATTGCGCACCATCCCGTCGAAGTTGCCCCTCCCGAATTAACCGGTGATCCTGCTCGCGGGGAAGCCTTGTTTATTGGAACGACCGCTTTTTCTGGCGGCGGGGCACCCTGCCTGGCTTGCCACGGTATCGCCAAAGCCGGACTCGGTCGAGCCGCCGGTGCCAGCTACGGCCCGGACCTATCCTCGACCTT
>JBPPMD010000065.1:0-12017 GCA_051305875.1 Desulfuromonadales bacterium
ATCAGGCGGTCTGCAAGGGTATCTGGTGTCAAAAAGAGATGCGGATAAATTCAATATAAAATCACTTGATGATTTCAAACGCCCGGAAGTCAAGGCGGCTTTTGATGCAAATGGCGACGGCAAGGCCGACCTGACCGCATGCCCTGCTGGCTGGGGATGTGAACAAACCATTACGCATCACCTGGAGGTCTATGGCCTCAATGAACATATCAACCCGATCAAGGCTGCCTATTCGGCGAGCATGGCCGATGCCCTGGCACGCTACAACTCAGGTAAGCCTGTGTTTTTCTACACATGGGCGCCGAACTGGACCATCTTCAAGTTCAAGCCAGGTGAAGATGTGGTTTGGATTAATGTTCCCGAAATCATCCCTACCGAGGCGCAGAAAGATATGGTCGATCGTATGACTGCCAGCGGTATCATCGGAGCGGTCAGCGATCCGATCAAGCTAGGCTTCGTGGTCACCGACATCCAGATTGTCGCCAACAAAAAGTTCCTCGCCGAGAATCCCGCGGCGAAAGAATTTTTCAAGCAATTTACTCTGCCATTGGGTGATATAAATGCGCAGAACACTCTCATGGAGGAGGGTGAAAAATCACAGAAAGATATCGAACGCCATGTCCAGGCATGGATCAAAAAAAATCAGGAGACCTGGAATTCATGGCTTGAAGCCGCTCGCAATGCGGCTAAATAGTTATTAACTTAGGTAACATTTGTCTGGCCGGAGAAAATTTTCTCCGGCCTTTTTTTAGTTGCTGCAAGTTGTTTTCTGAAACGGTTATTGTTCTCGTCCCTGCGGCAGGATCAGGTTGAGGAATACACCAACGACACCTGCCAGGCCGATGCCGCCGAGCTTAGCCACGGCCAGATCGAAGCTCATGCCTCCGATACCGAAGACCAGGATCACGGCCACAATCGTCAAATTGCGCGGCTGCATCAGGTCGGTACCTGCCCGGACCAGGGTGTTGATGCCGATGACAGCAATCGCGCCGAAGAGCAGCACCATAATGCCGCCCATAACCGGTGTCGGAATGGTGTTGAGAAAACCTCCCAATTTACCGACGAAGGCAAGCAGGATAGCGCTTATGGCCGCCCAGGTCATGACCACCGGATTGAAAGAACGGGTCAGGGCAACAGCTCCGGAGACTTCGGAATAGGTCGTATTGGGAGGGCCGCCAAGGCATGCGGCCAGGGTCGTGGCCAGGCCATCGCCGAGCAGGGTTTTATGGATGCCGGGATCATCAACATAATCTTTGCCGGTGATGCTGCCTATAGCCAGAACATCACCGAAATGTTCAATCGCCGGAGCGATGGCGACCGGTACAATGAAGAGGATGGCCTGCAGATTCCAGACTGGCAGGCTGAACTCAGGCATGGCCAGCCAGGGGGCAGCCAAAACGTTTTGCATCGAGATCAATGCCGGACCGGTCCAGTTCTGCAGGCTGCCGGGTTCAAACGTGGACTGAACCGAAGCAGAAACCCCTGCAGCGTCGAGTATCAGCGCGGTCACATAGCCGCTGGCAACACCGCACAGAATCGGGATCAGCCTGAACAGACCTTTGCCGAGCAGGGAAACCAGCACAGTGACCACCAGGGCGGCACCGGCAATCATATAGGCGGTCGGTTGTGGGACCAGCCAGGCGGTACCATCGCCGGTACGGCCGGAGGCCATGTGCACGGCAACCGGAGCCAGGACCAGTCCGATCACCATGATCACCGGCCCGGTGACAATCGGCGGCAGGATGCGGTGCAGGATCTCCGATCCGAAAATGCGGATAGTGAAGCTGATGGTGACATAAAGGAGTCCCGCCGCAGCAAGGCCGCACATGGTCCCGGGTATCCCCCATTGCTGCACTCCGTATATGATCGGTGCGATAAAGGCGAAACTTGAGGCCAGGAAAACCGGCACTTTGCCGCGGGTAATAACCTGAAACAGCAGGGTGCCAGCACCGGCGGTGAAGAGTGCAACGTTGGCGTTGAGACCGGTCAATAAAGGGACCAATACCAGGGCGCCGAAAGCGACAAAGAGCATCTGGGCACCGATGACTATCTCTCTCGGATTGAAGCTGAAGCGGTACTCCAGCTGTTTTTTAGACATTGAGATTCCTCCAGGAGTGAAATTATTTGGTGCCGAAAATCTTGTCCCCGGCGTCACCGAGACCTGGCAGGATATAACCGGCTTCGTTTAATTTGTCATCGACTGACGCCACATAGATGTCGACGTCCGGGTGTTTAGCCTGTAAAGCGGCGATCCCCTCTGGAGCCGCCACCAGAAACAGCCCCTTGATCTTATTGCAGCCAGCTTCTTTGAGCATGTCGACAGCGGCAATGACGCTACCGCCGGTCGCCAGCATCGGGTCGAGAATCATCGCAGTCCGATCGCTCATCTGGCTGGTGAATTTCTGAAAGTAGGCGACCGGTTCCAGCGTCTCTTCGTTGCGATACAGGCCGACAACGCTGACCCGGGCACTCGGGATCAAGTCGAGAACACCATCCATCATGCCAAGTCCGGCGCGCAGAATCGGTACAATCGTGATCTTCTTGCCCTTGATGGAGTCAACCGTAACCGTGCCGGCCCATCCTTCGATGGTTTCTTTTTCCGTCTCCAGGTCGCTGGTTGCTTCGTAAGTCAAAAGCCGTGCAACTTCTGAGGAGAGTTCGCGAAAGTCCTTGGTGCTGATCCCTTCCCTGCGCATCAGTCCCAGTTTATGCCGTACCAGCGGGTGTTTTATTTCATAGACAGACACAGCTTTCTCCTGAATATCATGAGTGTTTTGTTGTATAAAAAACATGACAAATTATCACGATCAATTGATTAAGGGAATTGATAAAGGGTGTCTGGTGCGACGACCATCCCGATAGCTTTTGTGAGGTCAGATCTGTTATCGTTGCCCCTATGAGAGATATGCACGAATCAGAGAACGCTGTCATGCCATTATTGGTCACCGCTGCGGTTATTTTCAATGGAGACAGGGTCCTTATCACCCGACGGCCGGACAACAAGAGTCATGCCGGTTTCTGGGAGTTCCCAGGCGGGAAAGTGGATCCTGGAGAAAGCCCTGAAGAAGCCTTATACCGCGAAATCTGCGAAGAGCTTGATGCAGAAGTTCAGGTTGCAGGGATTTTTGAGGTGGCTTTTTATCGTTACGATTGGGGACCGGTGCTGATCCTTGCTTATAATTGCAAACTTCTCACAAACATTCTCCGTAATATCGGGGTTGCCGAGCATCGCTGGGTCCATCCACGAGAACTGACGGATTTCTCTATTCTTCCCGCCGACCAACCGATAATCTGCCGTTTGAAGAGTTTTAGAAAAAATCAATACCACCCATCTTGAGCAATTCGAATTTTTAAAACAGTATTTTTAAAATTACATTTACCAGCGAGGCAATTCGATTAGAATCGGTTTTCTGCCCGTGTTAAATGCTCCTTAAAAGTGAAATGCAAATTTAATCTGAATTTATATAACCTGTTATCATGATTTTTCTTTCACTCCTCTCCGCAAAATGTTGACATTAATAAAACGCCGTATTATTTTGTTTCTCATGTTTTGTATTGGTTTTTTGCCTGATTCTAAAGGAGTCATCGGTGCCCTCCAGAGATAAGGAATCTTATTCTATACAAGCGGTTGAAAATGCTCTTGATGTTCTGGAAGCTCTCAGTGAAATTGAAGATGACGTCCGCATCAGTCAATTAAGTGAAAAGCTTGGCATGAACAAGACAAGCGTTTTTCGACTTTTGGCGACATTTGAAAATCGTGGCTATGTTGAAAGGGAAGAGCTTTCCGGAAAATATCGTTTGGGTCTCTCTGCCTATGAGATCGGTCAGAAGTTCCTTTCTCGTATGCTTTTGTTGAGGCATGCACGTCCGGTTGTCGAACGACTCGCGCGGGGATGTAATGAAGCCGTCTATATAGCTGTCCGCCGTGGTCAGGAAGTGCTTTTTCTTGACATGGCAGATACTGCTCAGAAGGTGAAAATTGTTCCTCTGGTCGGGAACCGCTATCCTCTCGATTCAACCGCCGCCGGTCAGGCCCTGTTGGCCTTTAGCAATACCCGGAACACTCAGGACGGTGATATAGCGCAAGCAGATATCAACCATCTCGCCATGATTCGTCGCCAGGGTTATGCGCTGGACCTTAATGCACTGGGCGATGGCATAATCAGTGTGGCGGCACCGCTTTTCGGCAGTGGTGGCAAACTTCATGGCGTGCTTTGTATTGTCGGGCCAGAATTCAGATTTTCGCAGGAGGTTATTCAAAAGCAGGTTCTGAATCCATTACTCGATACATGCGGCATTATATCCTCTAAGCTGGGCTGGCATTCAACCCAGACCCCCCACAAGTTCTCCTGATTAGTTTTCATCCGGAGACGATTCTTTGCCGCGATCTCCGTGCCAATTAGTTCACTTCCCTGGGCGGTGTACTGATGTCTTCCTCCGTGCAAGAGCCAGATTTTCTTGATCTCCCGAAAAATTCCTCGTTTCCAGTTTTCTGACGAGCTCAAACCCTGCTTTTGTGATTAATGCGATTGCTCTCTCTGTGCGATTGATGATAAATTAACTCCCGAATGTAAGACTCCTAGCCAGCTACAACACTATTTCTCCTATGCCGCTAATCAAACATTTACGGGAAACCGAGCCTTTCAGTCAGCTTCCTGAGTCTGTCTTTGCAGAATTACGCGAGGCGGCGATCCAGAAGAAATATCCGGCCAATTACGATATCTTCCAGCAAAACAACCCGCCAACCGGTTATCTCTATGTGATTAAAGAAGGTTTGGTGACCATTACCCTGGTCTCTCCAGGGGGGATAGATATGGTGGTTGATTATCGTAAAGAAGGGCAGTTCTTCGGAGGAACACCAATTTTTACCGGAGAACCTTATGCTGGTGGTGCTCGTACCGTAAAGCCTACACTGTGCTATCTTATTCCTGCAGACATTCTTCATAAGCTGCAAAAGGACAACCCCCAGATCGGCCGTTTTTTTACCAGCGCCGTCCTCTCCCGGGTTCGTAAGCTGTATTCAGAAATCGTTTCGGAACATTCCGGGTCAGCGCTGACCCAGATGGAGGCCTATCCATTTAAAAAGCGTCTCTCTGAAATCATGACTTCGCCAGCAGTGACTTGCAGCCCCGAGACGTCCATCGGTACAGTTGCCCGCCAACTGACCGAACATAATATCAGCTTTCTGGTTGTGACCAATACCGAGAACGAACCGGTAGGCATCATTACCGGCAGTGATCTGGTGGCAAAAGTTCTTGCTCCAGAGAATGTCGATGCCCAGGCGATGACAGCCCGGGAGGTCATGCGTGCCAGGCCGCGCACCATGACTCCGGAAACCTACATGTATGAAGCCATGGCGCTTATGACAAGACATAACCTTAATTACCTGCCGGTTGTTGATCGCAATCAACTGGTCGGTGTGGTCACTCCGCGTGATTTGATGCGATACCGCTCCCAGAAGGCCTTGCTGCTGCTCGGTAATATTAAGGAAGAGGAAAGTATTGAGGGACTGGCATCAATTCGCAAAGAGCTCGTCCGGGTTGCCCGCGCGTTGCTCTCCGAGACACGCAGCACCCCGGAGGTCATGGAAATATTATCCCATATCCACCATGCGATCATGCGGCGTACCTACCAGATCTGTCTTGACGAGATGGCTGCTGATGGCTTAACGATGCCGGATATTCGTCACTGTTTCCTGGTCATGGGAAGTGCCGGCCGTAGGGAGATGCTGCTGTATCCGGATCAGGACAACGGCTTTATCTTCGAGAATTTCCCAGACGATCGCCAGTCTGAGGTAGACGCTTTTTTCGTGCCCTTCAGTGAAAAGCTCAACGCGGCCCTGGCCAGAGCGGGATATCCTCTCTGCGATGGCGATGTCATGGCAAGCAATAAAGAATGGCGAGGTCGACTCGTTGATTGGCAGGAGCGTCTCAATAACTGGCTACTTGATCCAGAACCGGCTCATGTGAGGAATTCATCGATATTTTTTGATTTTCTGCCATTGGTCGGCGATGTTGAGCTGGCTCACGAATTGCGCGACATGGTCACCAAGGGCATTGCGAATCACCAGGGCTTCATTTATCACATGATGACACTCGATCTGCGCTATAAAGTGCCGCTCGGTCTTTTGGGGCGTTTCCAGGTTGAAAAAGAAGGTGATAACGCGGGATTGCTCTCCCTCAAGTATGGCGGCTGCGTCTATATCGTCGATTGTGTCAGAATGTTTGCCCTCGAAAGAGGCCTCCAGGCAATCTCTACGATGGAGCGCCTTCAGGCACTGGTTGCCGAAAACGTTTTCGCGATGGAGACTGCTGAGCACATCAGGGCTGCTTTTGAAGCATTGATTTTCTTGCGGCTGCGTCATGAGATCGATCTGGTCGAAGCCGGTCAAACCCCTTCTCATTTCCTCGATCCTCATGCCTTAAGCAAAACCGAGCAGGATCTTCTGAAAGAATCCTTTCAGGCTGTATCAAAACTTCAGGATGCCACCAAACGCCATTTCTCCCGTACACCATTTTAATCTTTTCACTATAGTAGCTCAGAGAAAGAATATCATGTTCGATTGTACGCCTGTAGCCCTGCTGCGATAACTGCTCAGCCAGACACCACTGAAAATCAGTCCGCAGGCGAAACTCCGGATAACACAGGCACAGGCACAGTTTTCGTCCGGAAACTGCTCTTAGCTGAAATCATTGCGGCCATCATTTGACGTTGCATTAACCTGATAAGACAACAAGAATGTTGGCTGTCGAACCTGGCACCGACATTTTTACTGACATGAACTGCATCGGCATGTTACATAACCGGCGTTTTCTATTGATGGATAAGAGGGCAAATGACTGAACTTACTGACAAAGGTCGCGGTATCCGCGATATGTTTGATCACATTGCGCCGCGCTACGACCTGCTTAACCGGGTTCTTTCGCTGGGTATTGACAGACGTTGGCGACGTTTCGCGGTCCGGCAACTGGTTATACCGAAAAACGGCAAGGTGCTCGATATCGCTACGGGAACCGGTGATGTGGCGCTGGAGATAGGTTGCCAGACAGATGCTTCGGTGAAAATTGTCGGTTCGGATTTCACTCAGGGGATGCTGGTTCTCGGCAGGGACAAGATTGATGCTTCACCATACCGTGACCGGATTGTACTGGTGAATGCCCCTTGCGAAGCAATGCCCCATCCGGACAGCATCTTTGACGGGATTACCATCGCCTTCGGCATCCGCAATGTGGTTGACCGGCAGCAAGGGCTGTGCGAGATGGCACGCGTACTCAAGCCAGGCGGTCGGGCTGTCATCCTGGAGTTTGCGACACCACGCAATCGCTTTTTCCGGGCGGTCTATTATTTCTATTTTTTGCGCGTACTGCCCTGGTTGGGCGGTCTGATTTCACAGCGCAGCGCTTATCAGTACCTTCCTGACTCAGTGCTTGAATTTCCTGATCGTGAAACCTTCAAGGGTATGATGGAACAGGCTGGTTTTACTGATGTCAGAGTCCATGATCTGACCGGCGGGATTGCGGCGGTCCATGTCGGAACGCGCGGCGCCTGACTTATCCCCCCGCAAAGTCACTCCTTACCACCTTTCCCTCCCCAGAGAATCTGCGGATCTTCAGCAAGCTTGAAAGGCAGGCCCAGGGTTCTCCTGAGCAGGCCGATTGTCGGCTCGGTGAGTGTGTTGAGTGGCATGGATTTGACCGATACGTCGCCGGTCTTTCCTTTGACAGTAAAATGCGCGGTCAGTAACGCCTTGTTCTCACCGGTTAACAGCCATCCTGCTACCGGAATGCGTGAAATGATCTTGTCAACAGTGCCGAGTGGGTGTATCGCCACGGAAAAATCAACCTCTTTGTCGATCAGGTCCAATTCGCCGATATACGACTGGTTCATTGCCTTACTCTGTATCCTTAAATCCTCGCTCGTGAGAATACCCTCTTTCAGGCGGAAGTTTGCCGACAAAACGTCAAATGGCATCCCTTCAACATCCATGTCAGGCAGTTGCAAGGCGAATATCTGCGATACGTTCAGCAGAGAAAAAATTTTACTCAGAACCGGGAACTGGTGCAACACACCATCGATGACCTGTATACTGAAGTTGCCGTAGGATGAGGGGAGAAAGTTGGAACCGATTTCTCCGGTCAGGTAAAAATCGCCACGTAACTTGCCGCGCACAATGTTCTTCTGTTTGAGAAGCTCACGATAAACCTCCAGGGCGTCCACATCTTGAGCGTGTCCGGAAATGCGTAACCGGGTTGGCCCTTCTCTGGAAAAATCAGTGAGAACCTGGGCATTGCAGAAACCTTCACCGACTGAGAAGTCAAGGGGGTGAATGCTCAGGCGTTCGCGATTCGGGACGATGAGGCCGGAAGCATCATGAAAGCTCATCCCGTACAAGTCTCCATGTTTGACCAGGGCGTTGATCTTGATGGCTGCTTTTGACCTTGCGCCGTCGATATTGTCTCCTCTGGAGACGGAACGTTTTTTCGATGCCTCGGAACGATCTGCCCACAGGCTGATCACTTCGCCGACGCGGAGAAACTCGGAAGTTATGTCGAGTTGCGCGTCAAAGGGCTCATGAAAAGCAATTGTGCCGCGCACTGAGGCTTGCGTGCCGCCATCGAGGCGTACGTCGACCGGAGCGAAGGAGAGGCCGTCGCGATCAATCTCCAAATGGCCGTTAACATCGCGGAGCAAGGCTTTGCCAGAATAGAAGATCAGTTCGTCGGCTCGAATGGATGACGCTTTGACATCCAGAAACAGACGTGGGTCGCTGAAGTCTTCGAGCCTTGCCTGGACATGCAGAGGAGATTCACCCAGGTGAACCCGCAGATTGTCGGCAACCAGCCCGGTTGGGGTCAATTGAACGCGGCCATTGATTTGACTCAGGTCGGCAATGTGTCTGGTCGCGCGAAGCCCAGCATCGCGCAAGGTCAGAACGATCTCCGGGCGGTTATTTTCAGGCAGCCCTCTTTGACTGAGACCCAGTTCAGCTTGGCCGTGCAGCTGCAGTTTTTTCAACAACGGCCAGGTATCGGCAAGTCTGGTCATATCGCTAATCGTCAGCAACGCGTCGATCGCCAGGCTGTCGGGATTTTTCATAAGGTAAGTGCCGGAGATGTGTCCTTTTGCCACTGACCAGCTAAGGGTGCCGTGATCAAGGCTGATTTTTTGCGGAGACAGGGTGGCATGCACAGTCAACCTGTCCCCTGGCTCCGGTTTGAGCGTCAACCCGCCGGTGTGGCTTATGCTGAGTTGAGACAGGTCCGCATGCAGGTCCAGGGAGAGTTGGTCAAGTGAACCCTCAAGGTGTCCGTTGATACCCACCTTGCCATGTGTTGAAACTGGAGGTTGAGGGAGATGCCATTCATCTGACAGCGCACCTGGCAGGGCATCACCGGCAAAATCAAGTGACATCAGTAAAATGCCGTCTTCGTTATGCTCTGCTGTCCCATGGACAGCCAGTTGCAGGGAACCCCATCGCCCCCGTGCATTGTTGATCTGCCAAAGATTTCCATAGGAGTTGAATGGCAGTGAAAAGATCTCTATGGCAGGAGCCTTTTCACGGTTCAAGGAAACGTGCCGCAATTCTCCCTTTAACCGGTCTATCCGCCATTCTCTCTGTGACGTCGAGTTCTCGAACAGAGTGAATTCTGCCAGTTCAATCTGGATGGAGCCCTGGTCCAGAATATCCTGCCGAATCGCTTGCCATGCTCCCAGGTTATCGGGCAGCCATTTTTTGACCTTGGCTATATCCAGATTGCCGCTAAGGAGGGTAATGGTCGCCGAGAATGGTTGTCCGTCTGGTGCCCAGCCGATACTTCCTGCCAAGCGGGATTCGTCTAGCTGTAATGACAGGTCCTTGATGCCTGGCTGATCTCCATAAGTTTGCAGGCGTCCGCTGCCCAGCAGAGTTTGAAACTGGATGGGGCCTGTGTAGGGGGTGGTGGCGAGAAGCATCGTGTCGCTGGACGACAGTCCTGCCTGGAAATCAATGTTTCTATTTGGCGACCCTTCTATATGCAGTTGCAGGCCGCTTGTGCCCTTTATGGAATAATCGGCAGCCTCTCCGGTGAATAAAGTCCCGATTGTACTGAGATCCAGAGCGTTGGCGTTGAGGTCAAGATTGAAACGTGGTTCCAGAACGTTATTTTCGTTGATTACGAGAGCACTTTCCCCCTGCAATTGCCAAAGACTCTGTCCCTGTTGCCCCGGGATTTTCAAGTTGCCTTTCATGGCGATTTGAGCCGTATGGTTCAACTTTATGTCGATCAACTCGCCATTGAGTTCTGCAAGGTCAATCTGGTGTGTCCGTTGATCAGGACGCAGCGCTTCAATACGTACTGTTCCGCCGACTATTTGCAGCTTGTCAATGCTGAGGTTCTGCAGCAGCGCCTGATTGGTCAATGTCCGGACTGGTTTTTCCTGAGGGTGATCCTCACTGGCTTGCACATCGAGCGCAACTCTTACCTTGATGCGCGGTTCAATCAGGATGATCTTGGCAAAATTTATTTTGCGTGCAAGAAGTTCCCACCATTGTAGATTAATCAAGATTTCAGGGACATCCACCTGTACGTCTGAGTCATCGTCACCGATCTGCAGGTCGGCAAGGTGCAAGGCCAGGTTGGTGTCGTGAATATTGTAATGTATGTCACCGGCCTTCACGGGTAGCGACAGCAATGAAGAGAGCCTTGCTTCTGCTTGTTGTCGATAATTGTTGAGATCGAAATTGATCAGGAAGTGGGCAACCCAGACTGCTGCCAGGGTAATTGCTGTCAGTACCGAAAATAGCAGTAAACGTTTCCATGATCTGACTGTTGGTGTGTGTTTTGTCATGATTGCGCGGTGTCTACGGATTTGTCGTCCATAAAATCCTGTCCTGCGATTGGTATAGGTAACAAAACCGTAAACGTACTGCCCAGGCCTGGAGTGCTCTTGACCTGAATTTGACCACCGTGCAGCGTGATAATGTCTCTCGCCACGCACAGGCCAAGGCCAACGCCTCCTGTGCTGCGATTGTTTCCGGTGTCAAGTCGATGGAACGGTTTGAATATCGCCTCCAGTTCGTGTCGCGGTATGCCTATCCCCTGATCAGTTATCTGGATTGAGATTTCTTGTGAGAGAGACTGAGCAATGAGAGAAATTCCCCCACCCCGGGGGGAGTAGCGACAAGCATTATCGAGGAGTTGAGTAACGACCTGAGTAAGTTCCTGACGGTTGCCGTAGACGCGTAAACCTGATTGGCATTCGACCTGGATATCATGATGCTCTTTGCAATCCCGACAACCTTCCTTCGCTTTTTTCAAGAGTCCTTGAAGTGGGAAATGCTCATAATTAATACGTGTCCGGTCGGTTTTCAGCCGCCGTGCATCCAGAAACCTGTTAATGAGGTCCGTCAGCTTTTCGGCTTCCCGGTAAATAATTCCGATATGCCGACGATGCTGTTCCGGGATTTCCGGATCATTAATAAGTAGTTCGGCAAATCCGCTTATCGCGGTCAAGGGGGTCCGCATCTCATGACTCATCGAGGAGAGCAGATCATCCTTGATCTGTTCAAGCTGCTTGCGTTCGGTCACGTCCAAGGCAATCTCAAGCCTTACCAGTCTGCCATCTGTCCAGCGGATCGCCTTGTCGAAGCATTCGTACCAACGATTGTTCCTGGAGTTGAGAAACTCCCAGCTGATCGGGTCGCCGGATTTGTCACTGTTGATGAGTTTTGGGTTCGTGCAGAAACCGCACGGTTGCTCAATGCCCTCCTGCAGATAATGATAGCATTTGAGGCCATGCCAATCCCGACCGAAAAACTCTGTGGCAAAACGATTGACATAGAGCAGCTCATAGGTTTCAAGGTCTGCAACATAGACTATGGCACCCATTGAATCGAACAGGGTGTTGAGCTGTTTGAAGCGATCGCGGATGTCTTGTTGGGCCTTGTCCCGCTCTTTTTCAAGAGCCTCTTCACGGTTTTGTAACATCTGGAGACAGTGACTCAGGTAGAGGTAAAGCAGCGTTGCCGTTACCAC
>JBPPMD010000105.1:0-14184 GCA_051305875.1 Desulfuromonadales bacterium
ATCGCGCTCGATGATCTCGGTCTCACGGGAGACCTTGCCACCCTGTTAGCCCGCATTGAAACACACCCATTTTCCATCACTCTGGGGGCGTGTCACTAACACAAAAGCTCAAAAAGGATGTCGATAGAGCAGACCTCGCCTTAGGCCAGCACAATCAAACTGGGCATGAAAATTCACCTTAAATGTAAGATAGTTACGCTTTTCTATAGAGTCATTCCCCGTACTTAATCAACAGCTATATTGGACTTTAGTAGACGATCTGCAATATTTGTCAAGAATTACTTGGAATAGCTCAAAATGGGCTTCAAAAGGTTACGCCCCCAGAGTGATGGAAAATGGGTGTGTTTCAATGCGGGCTAACAGGGTGGCAAGGTCTCCCGTGAGACCGAGATCATCGAGCGCGATGACTTCTGGGCGACCACCTCAAACAAACAGCTCAACTTCGTGCAGCACGTCAAAACCCTGCTCAAACAACATGGCCGCGCCGCCGTGGTTGTACCGGACAACGTTTTGTTCGAAGGTGGGGCAGGGGAGACGGTGCGCCGCAAACTGCTGCACGAATGTGATGTGCACACTCTGTTGCGCCTGCCTACCGGCCTCTTCTACGCCCAAGGTGTTAAGGCGAACGTTATCTTCTTTGATCGCAAGCCAGCCAGCGAAACGCCGTGGACCAAGAAGCTGTGGATCTACGACCTGCGCACCAACATGCACTTTACCCTCAAGACCAACCCGCTCAAACGCAGCGACCTCGATGAGTTTGTGCAGCTTTACAACCCAACCAACCGCAATCAGCGCACAGCGACCTGGAGTGCCGACATCCAGGATGGCCGCTGGCGCGCCTATGCATACGAGGAGCTGACTTCTCGCGACAAGGCGAGCCTTGATATCTTCTGGTTGAAAGATGACTCTCTGGAGGACTCTGACAACCTCCCGGAACCGGGAGTACTTGCCGCCGAGATCGTCGAAGATCTCCAGGCGGCGCTGGCGCAGTTTCGGGAGATTGCTGAGGATTTGGGGGAAGAAGAGCTGGTTGATGAGTTAACCATTGGGAATGTGTGAGGGATGTGGGGGCAGGTCCCAAATTGAAGTGAAACAACAGGGATTTACTGATCATTTTTTATACACTGCTTATTGACGACATGAAGGCATCATGGCGATGCGAGCGAGGATGGCTTTGGTGACAAGCTTCCACTGGCCAAACCATAAAATCGGCTTTGACAGACTCGCCAAAATGGGGAAGACTGCGAAAATTGTCTGAAAGATCTCGAAAAAAGGATATGTCCTGGGTTGTCTGCAAATAAAAACCCGCATATTCAGCGGGTTCCATGTACTGCATTGGAGTCTAGTGGATTGTTGATTGGCGGGAATAGATGGGAATCGAACCCACCAGGGACGGGATACGCCCCCCATCGGTTTTGAAGACCGAGCGCGCCACCAGGCTACGAACTACTCCCTTGAATTAAATACGAATGATTTTGCCGGCCCCTTGCAGGGTGTTGACTATCTCCAGCATGTTTGAAA
Source organism: Desulfuromonadales bacterium (assembly GCA_051305875.1). Taxonomy (GTDB): domain Bacteria; phylum Desulfobacterota; class Desulfuromonadia; order Desulfuromonadales; family BM103; genus M0040. The sequence continues at coordinate 1,522 of JBPPMD010000105.1, forward strand.
TCCTGCCGACAGCCAATGATTCTTTGGCGCCAAAAAACTCCAGGCAGAGTCCGCATGAAGCGATGTCGACCCCGCGATTGGCGAGCTCTGCCAGGGGCTCAATCACATCGGATCCACCGATCGTCAACTTGACACCGTTGTTGACGCAGTAGATAGCATCAGGGGTGGTGTCAGATTCGATCAGGGTGAAGATGAAATTCTTCATCAGGATCTGGCCGAGTTCGGAATCTCCGTGGCCCATCTGATCGGAGCCGATGAAGATGATTGTTGGACCTGAAACAACGTCAGCGGCAACAGCTTTTGCGGGTGCTTCTCCCGGGGTCAATTCAAGCCGGATGATCTCTCCGATGTTCTCAATCTTGATTGCGTAGCCCAGGGTCGTCGCCAGACGCGAGACATTGTCCATGCAGACCTGATCATCGACCAAAACCTGCAACGCCATATCGGGCTCTGCCAGCATTGTCTTGCGGGTTTGTATGACGGGTTGCGGACATTGCTGGCCGCGGCAATCGATGGTTCTCATAAGCACCTCAGGCTGAAATTTGAGACACTATATATGGGATTCTTAATATTGGCAAGCAGGCTCTTCTTGACATGCGATGTATCCATTCGTAAACTCGCGCAGTCAGAAATTCTGCTGTTGCCTGGTGAATAGATATGAAGCGTCAAACGCGTAAAATACAGGTTGGAAACGTGGCCGTCGGCGGTGATGCGCCGATCTCGGTGCAGTCGATGTGTAGTACCGATACCCGGGATATTGTCGCGACGACTGCGCAGATAGAGGCTTTGGCAGTCGCCGGGTGTGAAATCGTGCGTTGCGCAGTGCCTGACGAAGCCGCCGCAGAGGCTCTTGCGCCAATCTGTGCGCAAAGCCGCATCCCTTTGATTGCCGATATCCATTTCGATTACCGCCTGGCGCTGCTGTCGCTTCAGGCAGGTGTCGCGGGTTTGCGTCTGAACCCGGGGAATATTGGCGAGCGCTGGAAGGTCGAAGAGGTGGTGCGCGCCTGCGCCGAACGCTCGGTGCCGATCCGTATCGGCGTTAACTCAGGCTCTCTCGACAAGGAGCTGCTTGAAAAATACGGACATCCGACTGCCGAGGCCATGGTGGCCAGCGCTCTTAGACATCTCCGCATTCTGGAAGATCTCAACTACCGGGAGATTAAAGTCAGCCTCAAATCCTCCGACGTGCGCCGTACGGTCGCTGCGTATCGACTGCTTGCCGAACAGGTCGACTACCCGCTGCATGTCGGGATCACCGAAGCAGGAACGACCTGGAGTGGTACGATCAAAAGCGCCGTTGGTCTCGGCGCCCTGCTTTATGATGGCATCGGTGACACCCTACGTGTCTCACTTACCGGTGACCCGGTCGAAGAGGTGAGGGTCGGCTGGGAGATCCTCAAGAGCCTTGAATTGCGTGAGCGCGGCCCGGTTTTTATCAGTTGTCCGACCTGTGGCCGTTGCCAGATCGATCTGATCAGGGTGGCCGAAGAGGTAGAAAAGCGGCTGCACGACCTGCCGGTCAAGCTGACCATCGCCGTGATGGGCTGCGTGGTCAACGGTCCCGGCGAAGCCCGCGAAGCGGATCTCGGCATTGCCGGAGGCAAGGGGGAGGGTTTGCTCTTCCGTAAGGGTGTGGTGGTGCGCAAAATACCACAGGATGAGCTTGCTGATGCCCTGGTTGCTGAAGCTTTGCTGTTGGCGGCAGAACACCGATTCTGAATCATCATCGCTCGCTTGCAATCCCCGCAGAAATACGCTAATTTCATAAGCCATTTTTCAAGCCATTGAATCCGGGCATGCCTTTCACTTTAAGGGGTTATTAAATGCGTTACAGCCAGTACTTTCTGCCGACTCTGAAAGAGACTCCCGGCGATGCGGAAGTCATCAGCCACCAGTTGATGGCCCGCGCGGGGATGATTCGCAAAGTTGCTGCCGGTATCTACGATTATCTGCCTTTTGGCCTGCGGGTGATCCGCAAGGTTGAAACGATTGTTCGTGAAGAGATGGATCGGGCCGGCGCGATAGAGATTCTGATGCCAGCCGTGTGTCCTGCTGATCTCTGGGAACAATCGGGACGTTGGCAGCAGTACGGCAAAGAACTTTTGCGTCTCAAGGATCGCAAAGACACCGAGTTCTGTATCGGACCCACCCACGAGGAAGTGGTCACCGAGATTGTTCGCGGCACGGTCAACTCCTACCGGCAGTTGCCCTTGAATCTGTATCAGATCCAAACCAAATTCCGCGATGAGATTCGTCCCCGTTTCGGTTTGATGCGCGGCCGTGAATTCATCATGAAGGACGCCTACTCCTTTGATATTGACGATGCCGGTGCGGATATCGCCTACGAGAAGATGTACCAAGCTTACCGTCGCATTTTCAAGCGGTGCGGTTTGGACTTTCGCGCGGTAGAGGCCGATTCCGGTGCTATCGGCGGCAGCTTCTCGCATGAATTCATGGTTCTGGCCGAAACGGGTGAAGATGCCATCGTTTCCTGCGATTCCTGTGAATATGCAGCGAACGTCGAAAAGGCGGAAGTGCGTGCTGAAGTGGATCAGGCGCCTGCGCCGACCCTGCCTCTGCAGCGCGTTGAGACGCCCAACCTGAAAAGTATTGATGAGGTCGCTGCGTTCCTCAAAGAATCACCAGGCAAAATGATCAAAACCCTGCTCCTGCAGAATGAGGACAATGAGGTGATCGCCGTACTGATACGTGGCGATCATACGCTCAACGAGATCAAGCTTTGCAACTATCTCGGTTGCAATCATGTGCAGCTTGCCGATGAAGAGATTATTGAGAAATTAACCGGTGCGCCACGGGGCTTTACCGGCCCGATCGGTTTGTCCTGCCGGGTTCTCGCTGACCAGGCTGTTGCCGTCATGAGCGATTTCGGCCTGGGAGCAAACGAGGCGAACTACCATCTCACCGGCGCTAATTACGGCCGTGATTTTCAGGTCGAAGCTTTCGTTGATCTTCGTCAGGCCGAAGCGGGAGATTCCTGCCCACGCTGTGCGGGCAAACTGGAATCCTGGCGGGGTATTGAAGTCGGGCATGTTTTCAAGCTGGGCACCAAGTACTCCGAGGCAATGAAGGCAACTGTGCTTGACGACCAGGGCAAGGACCGCACCTTGATCATGGGCTGCTACGGTATCGGCATCGGCCGCACGGCAGCTGCCTCCATCGAGCAGAACCACGATGAGAACGGTATCGTCTGGCCAATGCCGCTGGCACCGTTCCAGGTGATTGTGACCATGCTGAACCCGAACGACGAGGCGGTTTTCGCCGCAGGAGAGAATCTCTATCAAGAACTCCTTGAGCAAGGCGTCGAGGTGCTTCTCGATGATCGCGATGAGCGTCCCGGCAGCAAGTTTAAAGATGCTGACCTGCTTGGCATCCCGCTGCGCGTCAATGTCGGGGCCCGCGGCCTGAAAGAACAGTCTTTCGAACTGCAGGAACGGCGCAGCGGCGAGAGAATCATGTTGCCGATAGAGGGTGCTGGTGCAAAAATCGTTGCGCAGGTTCGCGCGGCACTCGATGCCGGATAGGGAATCGATTCATGAAGGAAATCCGGATTGAAAAAGGCAGCCGGTTGACTCTGCCACCTGCTGTCGCACGGATACTCGAAGGACAGCCCCTGCGATTGTCGTCCTGTTCCAGTCGCCATCTCCTGCTGGAATCTGCTGCTTGCGATGACAGGGTGCAGATGACTGGCCTGATTGTCGAGGGCGGGGTAGTCGACCTGCTTTCATTCTTCAATATGTTCCGCAAATCAGGTCTCTTGCATTTCATCCTGTCGGGCGGCAACAAGACGCTTTGCTTCCAGAAAGGTGAGATTGTTTATGCGACAAGTACCTTTCTCGAAGAAGAGATCGGTGAAATCCTTTATCGCCTCGGTAAGCTCGACCGGGAAGTCCTGCAGGGGGCTCGTCAGTTTGCCAATGGTGAGCTGCCGCTTGGCAAAATCCTGATTAGCCAGAACATCATTACTGCCAAGGACCTTTGGGCGGCGACCAGAAACCAGGTCGAAACGATCGTTTATAACCTGTTTGCATTTCAGGACGGCTCTTTTGTGTTTGTGGACAGCTCCCTGGATGAAGATCAGGTGGTGAGCCTCTCCATGAACACCCAGAACCTGATCATGGAAGGTCTGCGCAGAGTCGATGAGCGCGCTGTCTATATGCAGAAGGTCAAGTCCTTTGATGCTATCCCGGTCGTGACCGACAAAATCCCCAACGACCTTGATAGCGTCTCTCAGAAGATGATTGCCTTGATTCAGGCCGGTGTCAGTGATGTCAAGGAGTTGCTTCGTCGTTCAGGTTCCGGTGAGTTCGATGCCTTGCGACTTCTGAGCCAAATGGTTGAGCGGGGTGTTGTCATTATCGAAGAAGCGCCGACGGTGGCCGTTGAAGGAGTCCTCGGTGAGGTCATCAATATCTTCAACGGTATCCTGGTTGCCATGCATCAGGTAGTGTCAGCCAAAAACCCACGGTTCCGCGAGGAGGCAACCAGCTTCCTGCGTGATCTGCCGCAACCGTTTTCTTATGTTTTCAGACAGGCCATCCTCAAGGAAGACGGCTCAGTGGATGGCGGGCGTGTGCTTGCCAACCTGGCGGGTCTGGAGGAAGGCGATAAACTGCGACTGCTTTCGGATTCCCTGAGTGAACTGGTTTATATGGAGTGTATCGCTGCACGTCGTGAACTGGGTGCGGCTGATTCTGCAGAACTCATCAAGCGGGTTCAGGAAGTTTCTCAACGCGTACAGACTTTGATAGGGACACGTGATTATGCATGATGCCAGGCAGAAATTGATATTCGCTCTTGATGTCGGCAACCTGGACGAGGCACGTCGCTGGGTTGAGCAACTTCAGGGGCAGGTCGGTGTGTTCAAGATCGGCAAGCAGCTCTTTACCAGGTGCGGTCCGGAAGTTGTCAACCTGGTGCAGGCAGGTGGTGGCGATGTGTTTCTCGATCTCAAGTATCATGATATTCCTAACACCGTAGCCATGGCTGGTCTCGAGGCTTTTCGACTCGGTGTCAAGATGTTCAATGTTCACGCCCTGGGCGGTTTCGAGATGATGGCCAGGCTGGTGGCCGAGATTGACAAGGTCTGTCCGCGTGGCAACCCGGCTCGTCCCGTTCTTCTGGCGGTCACGATCCTTACTTCATCAAACGAAGAAACTCTGCGCGCGGTCGGTATCGATCGGCCGGTCAGCGTGATGGTGTCGAAGCTGGCCAGGCTGGCAAAGGATGCCGGCATGGACGGCGTGGTGGCCTCACCGCAGGAGGTTGACCTGATCCGCACGGCCTGCGGTCCGGATTTCGCCATCGTCACCCCCGGGGTGCGCCCGGCATTTGCCTCCCAGGACGATCAGAAACGCGTGATGACCCCCGGTGATGCTCTGCGTGCCGGCGCCGACTACCTGGTGATCGGCCGACCGATTTCGGCGGCGGCGGACCCTGTCGCGGCGGCGAAAATGGTTCTCGAAGAAATGCAAACTGCCTTGAAAGGTTCTTAAAAACGTGAAAAACGATTATCTGTACGGGATTCACCCGGTACGTGAGGGGTTGCGCGGTCGTCGTCAACCCCTCGAACTGTTTGTGGATGAAAAGGGCGCCGGCCAGCGGGTCGATGAGCTGCTCGCCCTGGCGCGTGAGCGTGGCATCCCGGCCCGGCAAAGAAAACGTCAGGACCTCGACGGCATGGCCGGCCAGCCTCATCACCAGGGCGTGGTTTTAAGCATGGAGCCGTTCCCCTATACGGAGATCGAAGACCTGCTGTCGGTGTGGCAAAGTTCCGGAAAAGTCGGGCGTTTTCTGCTGCTTGACGGTATTACCGATCCGCACAATCTGGGAGCTATTCTACGCAACGCTGATGCATGCGGTTGTCAAGGGGTGATTTTGACCAAAGATCGCAGCTGCGGCATCACCAATGTGGTCGATCGTGCCTCGGCAGGTGCCGTGGAGCATCTGGCCATCTGCCAGGTGACCAACCTTGCCAGGACCATGGAGCTGCTGAAAAAAAGCGGGTTCTGGATCTACGGTCTGGCTGCCGGAGACGGCGCACAGCCGTTGTTTACGACGGATCTTTCCGGCCATCTGGCTTTGGTGATCGGCAGTGAAGGCGAAGGCTTGCGCCATCGTACCCGAGAACTCTGTGATGGTCTTCTGGAGATTCCGATGGTCGGTGAGATTGCTTCCCTGAATGCGGCTTCGGCGAGTGCGGTTGCCCTGTTCGAGGTGGTGCGGCAGCAACTGGCGGCTGTCTCGAAATAGAGGGTCAGGTGCTGCTTGACTTTACGAGAAAGGTTTAGATAAGGTAACACAATAATTTTCAGATGCCGCAAGGCTTCAATCTCAATCCGCGCTTTAGCTGTGGACTCAGGTTGAAAGGAAACCCGGTGTAAATCCGGGACGGGCCCGCCGCTGTAACCGGGGACGAACATCGCATGGAAGCCACTGACTCTTTACCGGGTTGGGAAGGCGCGATCAGTAGGACGAACCGGAAGTCAGAAGACCTGTCTGAAAGAAGTTGCGCTACTGTCCTCGTGGTTGATGGATAGTTGCCGGAAAATTCGTGGATATTACAGGGAATCCCCGGATCAATTTTTATTGACCGGGGATTTTTAATTACATTCTCACGGTCCCTTGTGTAACAGGAGTCGGAAATGTATAGAAGTCTGCTGGGATTGTTTTTGTGTCTGTGGTTTTGCAGTACGGCTTTTGCGGCGGAAGCCGATCAGCCTGCAGCGGTTTTGGAGGAGGTCGTGGTGACTGCGACCAGGCAGGAGGAAGAGATCTCAACGATACCCGCCAATGTGACGGTCATCAATGAGTCCGAGATTGCTCAGTCGGCGGCACAAACGGTGCCAGAATTGCTCAGGGGCGTTGCCGGTGTTCTGGTCAACGATATCGCCGGCAACGGCAGGCATTACACCGTTGACCTGCGAGGCTTTGGTGAGACGGCGTCGCTGAACACCCTGGTGCTGGTCGATGGCCGACGCATCAATCAGTCTGATTTGAGCGGGGTGGACTGGTCTCTTATACCCAAAGACCGGGTCAAGAGGATCGAGATTGTCCGTGGTGGTAGAGGTAGCATCTTATACGGTGATAATGCTACAGGCGGCGTCATCAATATCATAACGAAAACAGGCACTCAGGAACCAACTGTTACGGGAACCCTGTTTGCAGGCAGCTATGAAACATTTCAGGGGAATGCTTCGGTAGCCGGGGCTATAAACAATCTGTCGATTGCCATGAACAGTAATTACCGAACTTCGGACGGCTACCGTGACAACAGTGATTCCCTGGCCAAAGAGGTTGGCCTCAATCTGGAGTATGTTGTATCAGACAGACTTTCTCTTAACCTCGATAGTGCTTATCACGATGATGAGACGAGTCTTCCCGGTGCTTTAACCAAGAGTGAGCTGGACAGTGGCATATCGAGAACTGATACTCTGCATCCCGATGACTATGCAGATACAGAGGACTGGTATCTGCAGGGCGGTTTGAAACTTTTTCTCACAGGTGACAGCTACTTTAATATGAACGCTTCAGCCCGTCAGAGAGAATCACAGTTCTTCTCTTTTTTTGATGTCGGCGAGTTTGTCGGCAAGACAGAGATAGATACTCTGATGTTGTCTCCTCAGCTGGTTTTGAACGAACAACTTTTCGGCTATGTCACCAAGGTCCTGTTGGGCATCGATTATGAGAAGAGCGATGAGGATATCCTGAATGAGTCAATATTCTTCGGCTTTCCTTCTGTTGCATCTTATGAGCTAAGCAAAGAAAGTTACGGATATTTTGCCCATGCAGACATTTCCCTTACGGAAGACCTTGCCGTTTCCGGCGGGTTCAGAAAAGATCGTGCCGAGTTTGAGTTTAAATCGATTGATGCCGGGTCGTCAGATTCAAATACGATCAGTGAGGATCTTTATACCCTTGGGGTTAATTACCACTTTCTGAACAACTCTTCAGTTTATGCAAGCTATTCGAAAAGTTTCAGATATCCTGTGCTTGATGAAATGTTCAATTTCTTTACAAATTCAATAAACAGTGATCTGGGTGCACAAACATCTGATGATTATGAGGTGGGTTTGCGCCATAAGTTTGAGTCGGGATTAGCCTTTAGCGTAAATCTATTTCGGGTTGTGACAGAGAATGAGATTTTTTTCAACCCGGCGACTTTCGCAAATGAAAATCTTGATGGTGAGAGTATCAGGCAGGGAATAGAATTGTCAGCCAGCAAAGAAATCTACGATATCCTCTTCAACGGCAGCTATACCTTCAGGGATACCGAGATTGATGGTGGTCAGTATGACGGTAAGGAGTTGCCCAATGTGCCGGAGCATCAATTGACCCTGGGCGCAAGCAAGCAGTTCGGCCAACATATTCTGCTTGGTCTGAACGGCACTTATGTCGGCGAGCGGCGATTTGTCTCAGATTTTGATAATAGCCACAACAAGCTGGATGATTACATCTACCTGACTAGCAAGCTTTCTTACTTGCTGGAGAGAGGTTCGGTCTTTATTGCCGTTAACAATATCCTTGATGAAGAGTATTCCGAATACGGCGCTCTGAATTTTATGGGAGAAGAAGGTTTCTATCCTTCTCCTGGGATTAACTATGTGGCGGGACTCAATTTTGCGTTCTAAGTAACATCGATGCCTGCATGACAGGCGATTAAAGCCAGGCTGTCGCCAGGGTAGCCCCTGGCGATGGCGCTTCACTTTTGTGTGACCCGGTTTTCCAATGAAAAGTAGCATATTCGCAGTGCTCTCTTTGCTGGCAGTGTTGATTCTGACCAGCCCCGCACAGAGCCGGGAACTGATCGATCAGCTTGGTCGTACGGTTGAAGTGGCGGAGCCCCTGACGCGGGTAGTGTCTTTAATTCCGAGCCTGACTGAGACCAGCTTCGAGGTCGGCGGCGGGGACGCTCTGGTCGGGGTGACCCGGTTTGCAACCTTCCCCGCGGCAGCGGCCGACTTGCCGAAGGTCGGCTCGTATGTCGCTCTTGATATCGAAAAAATCGTCAAGCTGCGTCCGCAGCTCTGCCTGGCCGCCCGGGACGGCAATCCGAAAGAAGCCATTGATCGGCTCGAGGCCCTGGGTATTCCGGTCTACGCTTTCGATCCGCAAAGCCTCGAGGCTGTGATTGATACGGTGGCGCGACTGGGAGAGATTTTCCAGACACAGGCGCAGGCAGATCTCCTGCTGACAGGATACCGGCAGCGGCTCGATCGGGTTGCCCGAAAAATTGCAGGAGTCACTGAACGTCCGCGGGTTTTCTTTCAGGTTGATGCCCAGCCGGTGTTTTCTGCCGGCTCGGACACGTTTTTGCACCAGCTGCTGACGCGTGCCGGAGCAATCAACCTGGCGGCAGATCGCAGCGGTTATCCACGCTACTCATGGGAAGAACTGTTGGATCTCAAGCCTGATGTAGTTATTCTGGTTTCGATGGGGGGCGGCTATTCTGAAAAGCAACTGCGCGCGCAATGGGAAGCCTGGCCGCAGATTCCGGCGGTGCGCAATAAACGTCTGCTTGTTGTTGACGCAGATCTCTTCAACCGCCCTTCGCCGCGGTCGATCGATGCGCTGGAGCATCTGGTAGAGCTGCTTCATCCCGAACTCGCAGAAACCGGCAGACAGTGACCATGAGAATCGCTGGTTGCAACCCTGTTTACAAAAAGCTGATCTCAGTGACGCTGTTTCTCAGCCTGCTGTTGCTCGGCACTATGGTGCTCGGATTAACCATTGGCTCATCCGGTGACATCGGCGCGGCCTGGCGGCTGTTGTTGGGATGGGGTGAAGCGGATGCAACTCTTGAGGTGATCGTCTGGCAACTGCGTTGGCCGCGGGTGATCCTTGCGGCGACTGTCGGCGCAGCCCTTTCTCTTGGCGGACTGGTGTTCCAGGCCTTGTTGCGCAACCCTTTGGCAGAACCTTATATCCTCGGGATTTCAGGGGGCTCGGCGGTCGGGGCAATCCTTGGCATACTGGCCGGGTTCAGCCTCTTTCCTGGCCTGGCTCTGAGCTCTTTTGTCGGTTCGCTGGCGGTCCTGTCGCTGGTTCTGTTATTGAGCGGTCGCAAGGAGAGTAACAGCGATTCCCTCCTGTTGGGCGGAGTGATGGTTAACGCCTTTTGCGGCGCGATCATCATGTTCTTGATCTCTGTCAGTAAAACCGCGCAGATGCAGAAAATAATTTTCTGGTTGATGGGGGATCTTTCCTCCGTCGGCGTCGACAACTTAGCGTTGCTGCTCGGAGTCCTCCCATGCTTCTTGCTGATTTTTCTGCTTGCGCAGCCACTGAACCTGTTACTGACCGGTCGTGAAAGCGCCTCGGCCATGGGTGTTAACGTTGCGGCGGTTACCTTTGTACTTCTTTTGACGGCCTCCCTGATGGTGAGTCTGACCGTCTGTTTTTCGGGTCTGATCGGTTTTGTCGGCTTGACGATTCCGCATGTCTTGCGACTGGTCCTGGGCTCCGATCATCGCATTCTGATCCCTGCTTCTGTTCTTACGGGAGCCTCTTATCTGATCCTTTGTGACCTGCTGGCCCGTAGCCTGCCGAGTCAGGGTGAGATGTCAGTCGGGATCGTGACGGCCCTGGTTGGTGCGCCTCTCTTTATCTGCTTGCTCTGGAGGGGAAGGCGATGAGTCTGATCGAGGTTAGCGGGGTCAGCCTTCGGCATGGCGACCGCTCGGTAATAAGGCATGTCTCCGTGCAGATTGAACGAGGGGAGTTTTTTGTTATTATTGGTCCGAACGGCGCCGGCAAGACCACCCTGCTTAAAGCTCTGGCGGGCTTACACCCGCTAGCAGAGGGAAGTATCCAGGTCCGCCAGCGGCTGCTTAGTCGATATTCAAGGAAAGAACTGGCACGCATCCTGGCCCTTGTCCCTCAGCAGATCAATGCCGACTTTCCCTTTACTGTAGCTGAAACTGTACTTATGGGGCGTTATCCTCATCTGGGATGGCTGGCCGTTGAAGGGGAAAAGGATCTGCGACTGGCTGAGCAGGCAATGCAGTTTACCGAGACCAATCACCTGGCGGATCGCCGGCTCAATCAACTCAGCGGCGGCGAGCGACAGCGGGTCATTATCGCCAGAGCTATCTGTCAACAGTCGGAAGTTCTGCTTCTGGACGAACCGACTGCATCGCTTGATCCCGCCCACCAGTTGAGGATCATGGATCTGATGGAGCGGCTGAGGCATGAGGCACAGATTACGATTGTTATGGTCTCTCATGATCTGAACCTGGCATCCAGCTACGCCGATCGTTTACTGCTACTTAAGGATGGTGAAGTCGAAAAGGTCGGTACGCCGCGGCAGGTCTTGACTGGAGAACAGCTGTCGCAAAGTTATGGCTGCACCCTGTTGGTAGATGAAAATCCCCTGATGGGTAAACCAAGAGTCAGTCTGGTATCGGCAAAGGTTGCAACGAATACTGGAATACCGCGGTAGATTAGATCGCTATCGTCTGATTGTCCACGGGGTACGGGTCGTCAGGATTGGCTGAATGTTCGCGAGGGTTTTTGAGGTCGGAGGACAGACAAAAAAATGGGATGTCCTCAGGAGGGAGAAGGACATCCCGATAAATGGGTTTTTGTGGTTCTTTATAAATAACAAAATTAGTCACAATTGTCAAGGCGAAGCTCTTCCGTGGAGACCTTTTTATTTGAAAAAGGTTTTGTTGTTTGACATGGTTCTTTGTTTTCGTTATAACTGCCCACTTGTGATGGCGTTATCAGGCTGTACGCAAATTTTTTCTTGCAATTCGTCTGGCGCTGTTGTATATAACGCCCCTTGTGCTGGCGTAGCTCAATAGGCAGAGCACCTCACTTGTAATGAGGATGTTGGGGGTTCGATTCCTCTCGCCAGCTCCATTGAGCTACCGGGGAGCTTGGCTCCTCTTAAAACTGAATAAAAGATGTCCCCTGGAGGGGTTCCCGAGTGGCCAAAGGGATCAGACTGTAAATCTGACGTCGTAGACTTCGGAGGTTCGAATCCTCCCCCCTCCACCATTTATGACTTGCCGGAGAAAAGCAGGGCTGTTTGTCGCAGGAGGTTGGTAGCCGAAGTAACTGCGAGGATGGCGCAGCTGGACTCCACAACGAAAACTTCATAAGGTTTAAGCATAAAGCCCAACGAAACGATTTATGCGGGAGTAGCTCAGTTGGCTAGAGCGTCAGCCTTCCAAGCTGAGGGTCGCGGGTTCGAATCCCGTTTCCCGCTCCAATTTCTTGACTGCCTCAGAAGCGGATGATTTGCAGGCCCACATAGCTCAGTAGGTAGAGCACATCCTTGGTAAGGATGAGGTCATCGGTTCGAATCCGATTGTGGGCTCCATCTCATAATCAGCACGGCAAGAGGCGGTTGATGGTATCGGGTTCGTTTCAAAAGTGGGTGTGCGGGTATCTGCTTGTCGAAAGAGATCAGCCCGCCGGCGAATAAACGCAGGTATCTTTAAAAGAGAAGACACAGGTAAGGGAGGACAACGCAATGGCCAAAGCCAAGTTTGAGCGGACTAAGCCCCATGTTAACATCGGAACGATCGGTCACGTTGACCACGGCAAGACGACCCTGACGGCAGCGATCACAAAGGTCCTGTCTTCAAAGGGCGGCGCAGTGTTCAAGGCCTTCGACCAGATCGACAACGCTCCCGA
>JBPPMD010000128.1:0-2550 GCA_051305875.1 Desulfuromonadales bacterium
CGCATCCTGCGTGAAGCCGGCCATATCCTTCTGGAGGGTGTGCCGGTGCACATTGACATCAATGAGCTGGTCGGCAAGATGCGCGCTGTTGCCGGCGTAAACAACGTTCACCATTTGCATGTCTGGTCGATCTGCTCACACATCACAGCCCTGTCGGCACACATCGACCTTGCACCGGAGTACCAATTGCGTCAGGGTGAGATTATCGGTACGCTCGAAAAGATGCTGTACCAGGATTATCACATAATGCAAACGACGCTTCAGGGAGAGTGTTCAAGTTGCATGACCGGACCGGTCATCCAGCAACTCAGACATCGCCCCCGCAAATCGGCCGATGACCACAAAAACGACTATCATTCGCACTGAGGACTTATGCTTCGCATGATCAAACCGATTTTCTGGACCTTCCTATTTCTAATTATGATACTGGCTCTCGACCAGTTGCTTGTGCAGGTCCCTCCTGTTCATCCGGCCCATGCCGCCGCCAGTAATTTCTACCGGGATTTTCGCAGTCGCCTGATCAATCTGGTGTCCAACGAGAAGCAGGCCGCACCGAAGTCGATTGAAGCTGTGATAGAGAAGCAGCAGGGCACCCGGGAAACGATGCCACAGAAGATCAAAAAGTCTGGCCAGGAGCAGACCAGGTCCGCAAGCAACCTCCAGGCAGGCAAATCACAGCGCTACCTTTATTCCGACAGCAAGGGTGAGCTGCACTTTACTGATTCGCTTGATGAGGTTCCTGACAAATATCGCGGGCAGGCACAGCCGATGGGGCAGTAAGACCGAAAGGAGTGAGGTGTGAGGCGTGACAAAGCTGAGATGTCGTAACAACAGATTCAAGTTGTTGCAATGCATTCTACGTGTTGGGAGAGTTTTTTAAACCTTGCGCGTTACGCATCACAGCAAGGTTCCGTAAATCTCCGGCCGCCGGTCATCGAAGCAGCGGATCTGCCCCCGGTAGTCAAGCATCTCCTGGTAATCAAAGGTTGCGAGCAACTCGCTATCTGTCTCGCCTCCTTCGGCGAGGACTTCGCCCCGGGAGGACAGCAACAGGCTCATACCGAAGAAATCAAATTTGCCCTGGATACCACAGCAGTTGGTCGCGACCACAAAGTACTGGTTTTCCATGGCCCGGGCGCGCAGCAGGGTCCGCCAATGCTCCTGGCGGGGCTTGGGCCATTCTGCCGGCAGACAGACGATCTCGGCCCCCTCAAGTGCCATCTTGCGAAACAACTCCGGAAAGCGTAGATCATAACAGATCGCGATGCCGAGACGGCCCGCCGAGGTTGTCACTACGAGAGTCTGGTCACCCGCCGCGAGAAACCGGTCCTCACCCATGGTTGAAAACAAGTGGAGTTTCCGATAGCTGCCAACAAATATACCCCGATCAATCACATCAGCGGTGTTGTAAATTTTGCCTTCATCCAGCTCCGGCAGGCTGCCGACGACCACCAGGCTGAGCTCAGCCGTTTGTCGGCAGAGGGCCTCAATCACCCGTGGAGTTTGAGCAGCATGTTTTGCTAATCGCTTGTAATCGTAACCGACACTCCACATTTCCGGAAGAACAGCCAGCTGCACGTTCTGTTTTGCAACCCGGTCCAGAGCCGCCTCAACTGTCATCAGGTTCCGGTCTATCTCGCCAAGAGTGATATTGAATTGAATGGCTGCCGCGCACAGTTTTTTTTTCATGATCACCCCAAAACAAACAACGTTTTATAGTTACTTAAGATTTAATGAGAAATCTGCTATTTGCATAATTATAAGCGAGGTCGGGGGGGCAGACAAGAAATCTCTGCAATGCACTGATACTATTGACCAACCGGAAGTAATCATGCTAAGACATGTAGCGTTTTGATAATTAGATTCATGTTTTATATCTCTCCATTCTTAATCTGCCTTTGCAGTCGAACTTCACTGAAAGGCTCACCTGGTTGTAGAGGATTATGAAAGCGAAGCTTGCCACGTTTGCAGTCATGTTGAGTTTCTGGGCCATTCTGTCTGGCATGTTCGATGCCTTTCATCTGTCCCTCGGGGTGATCTGTTGTCTGCTGGTTGCGATCTTCTCAGGGGGGATGTTGTTCGAGGGCCTGCGCGTTGAAGTGCGGCCCAGGCAAGCCTTCGGCATGCTCGCCTACTTGCCCTGGTTGTTGTGGGCAATTGTGCTGTCCAGCCTGCAAGTCGCCTATATCGTTCTGCATCCGCAGATGCTCGACAAGATGGAACCGCAGTTGATCCGTTTCAAGACCAAACTCAAATCGAATTTTGCCCGAGTGACTTTTGCCCAGTCAATCACCTTGACGCCCGGCACCATTACGGTCAGCTTGCAGGATGACGAAATGACGGTCTACGCGCTTACCAGGAGCGCCGCCGAAAGCCTGCCCGGTGAAATGGAAAGACGCATCGCTCGTGCACTGGAACCGGAGGAAGCATGATGAGTCAGGTGTTTCTCTCGGTTGCCATAGCCCTGGTGATGCTGATCTTTCTTACACTGGTGCGGGCCCTCGGCGGGCCGACGGTCCTTGACCGGATTGTCGGCGTGAACATGATCGG
>JBPPMD010000133.1:0-7915 GCA_051305875.1 Desulfuromonadales bacterium
CGGCAGACATCGGCATCGGAACCGTCACCCTGCAGGGCGGCCGCGTTGACTTCACCGACCGCAACCTGCCGCGACCGTTTCACGCCGACATACGGGAACTGGGCGGCCGGATAATGGGTTTGAGTTCAGCACCGGAGACCCGCGCCACGGTCGACCTGCGTGGCAGCTTGCGTAACCAATCACCTCTGGAGATCAGCGGCGTCATCAATCCCCTGGCGGAAGATCTGTTCCTCGATCTCAAGCTGAAATTTGAGGATATCGAGCTGAGCCCTCTATCCGTTTATTCCGGCACCTATGCCGGCTATTTGATCGAGAAGGGCAAACTTAACCTGGAGCTGGAATATTACATCGAAGATGGACAACTCAAGGCCCGCAACGCAATATTCCTCGACCAGTTCAATTTTGGCAAAGCCGTTGAGAGTGACAAGGCGATCAGCCTGCCGGTCAAACTGGCCGTTGCCCTGCTCAAGGACAGAAGAGGTGAGATTCACCTCGACATCCCGGTGTACGGCAGCCTTGATGACCCACAGTTCAGCATCCCCGGAGTGGTCTGGACGGTCATCAAGAACCTGTTGGTCAAGGCAGCCACCTCGCCTTTCGCCCTGCTCGGCGCCCTGGTCGGGGCAGGTGATGAAGACTTCAGCATCGTGAGTTTCGAGTACGGCTCTGCACGTCTGAGCAGTGCAGAAAAGGACAAGCTGCAGCGCATGGCGCAGGCCATGGCAAACCGGCCGAGCCTCGAGGTTGAAATCAGCGGTTATATCGACCCGGACAACGATGCCGAAGGTTACCGCAGGGAACAGCTGGTCATGCAGATCAAGCGTCTCAAGTTCCTCGACCTGGTCAAGGAAGCAAAGCTGCTCGAAGGCACCAGGGAGGAGGACGTGACCGTCACTGCCGAAGAATATGCCGACTACCTCTGGAAAGTGTACCGCGAGGCAGATTTTCCAAAACCTCGCAGCTTCATCGGAACGACAAAGAAAATTCCTGAAGCAGAGATGGAGAAACTGATCTATGCCAACACTACGGCCACCGAGGACCAGCTGGCGGATCTCGCCGAGGCCCGTGCGCTGTCCGTACAGGACTTCCTGGTTGAAGAGGGACAGCTGGCCAGAGAGAGAGTCTTTTTAATGAAGTCAGACATCAAGGCGGTCCCAGACCAGGAGATCGTCACTCGCGCCCGGGTCGAACTCGACGCAACAGTTCGCTGACTTCACTGGCGAAATTATCAGATTCAAACGAAACAATAGAAACCTGTTCATAGATGGCTTTTTGCGTTATCTTGGCCGGCAACTTACTTGAACGCGCAAGGAGTCAACATCATGTTTACCCGTATCATTCTTTTTGCTCTGGTTGTCGGCCTGGTTTACCTTAATTACACAACTCCGCAAGTTGAAGACCACAAGGCCTTTTTGCTTGCCCAACTGCAGCAGGGCTATCCCATTTCCGAAGAGATGCAAGAGCGGATCTGGAGAGATATCGACTATTCAAACTTTATGGTCTGTTCATTCATGAAGACCCGTGAAGACAGCAAGATGATTTCTTCCGGCTACCTGAAAAAAGTCAATCTGATCAACGCAAAGTGGATCGAGGAAAGCAGGGCCGTCCTGCAGAAGCAATCAGAAAGCTATTAATCGTTCCGGTGAAAGCCTGCTGACATGCAAAAATCCACCAGAGATAAAGTTCTGTAATCGTGACTAATCTTGACCTTCTCTTCAACAAGCTAAAAAAAATCGACTGGCGACTGTTGACGCGCCCGGTCATCCTCAGCATCGCGGTCGGCTTGGTCACTGGCAGCGCCGCAGTCCTTTTCTACTTCGCCACCAATAGTATCGAGCACCTTTTCCTCAGCGACCTGGCTGATTATCATCCGCCAAGAGAGGGCGCAGAGGCGATGCTTGCCATGGGTGATCAGATGATTGACACCCTGGCCATGGATCACCGCTGGTTTCTTTTTCTGGTCCCGGTCATTGGCGGTTTGATATCCGGATTTCTGGTCTTCAAATTTGCTCCGGAGGCCGAAGGGCATGGCACTGATGCAGCAATTGACGCCTTTCATAACAAGGGCGGCATCATCAGGGGGCGGGTCCCGATCATCAAAGGTCTGGCTTCCATGGCGACGATCGGCACCGGTGGCTCTGCCGGCCGCGAAGGTCCGATTGCGCAGATCGGGGCCGGTTTCGGTTCATTCATCGCCAGCAAACTTAAGTTAACCTCTGCGGACCGACGGATACTGTTGCTAGCCGGGATGGCAGGTGGCATCGGCGCAACGTTCCGCTCTCCCCTGGGCGGCGCCCTGTTTGCTGTTGAGGTGCTTTACAAGAACCCGGAATTCGAACACGAGGGTCTGATCCCTGCGATCATCTCGTCGATTACAGCTTTTTCACTATTCGGCGCAACCACCGGGTGGCAGCCGTTATTGGCAACGCCGCATTTCACCTTTGAGCGCCCTCAGGAGCTGATATTTTTCCTGCTGCTCGGCATAATCTGCGCCCTGCTCGGAAAACTGTACGTAAAGTGTTTCTACGGAGTCCAGGACCTTTTCAGACAGTGGGATTTCCCGGTTATGCTCAAGCCCGCTGTCGGCGGCTTCCTGCTCGGCCTGCTGGCCATGGTGGTTCCTCAAGTGCTTGGCTCAGGCTACGGCATGGTGCAGGCCGCCCTTTACGGCAAGGTCGCCCTCTGGGTTATGCTGGTTGTCGCCCTGGCCAAGATTGTTGCCACCAGCCTGACCATTTCCTCCGGCGGTTCCGGGGGCGTCTTCGCCCCCAGCCTGGTCATCGGCGCCATGCTCGGCGGAGCTTTCGGCGCATCTGCGGAACTGCTCTTTCCGGCCATGGTCCTCGACCCGCGGGCCTATGTCCTGATCGGCATGGCCGGTTTTTTTGCCGGCGTCTCCAATACACCGATTGCTACCCTGATCATGGTCAGCGAACTGACTGGCAATTACGGTCTGCTGGCACCACTGATGCTGGTCTGCACCGTGGCCATGATCATTTACCCGCGCAATTCGATTTATCAGAAACAGGTAAATAGCCGCATCGATTCACCGGTTCATCTCGGTGAATTCATCGTCGATGTCCTGGAAGGCATAAGGGTCAGGGACCTGCACGAGCATGGTCGCAAACCGACCCTGATTGCTGAGGGCATGCCCTTGCCGCAGATTCTCGAGAAGATTGCCAATAGCGAGGGAGCTTACTACCCTGTGGTTGACGATCAGTTGCGCATGACTGGCATCTTCTCGGTAAATGACATCCGCCGAATCCTGGCCGAGGATCTTCCCCCCAGCCTGATTCTGGCAAAAGATATCGCCATATCCCGCGTCATCACGATTACTCCCGACGAGTCTCTCACGGAAGTGATGCGCAAGCTTTCCATTCGCGGTCTGGAAGAAATACCGGTCGTTGCCGATGATGCTCCCCAGCATGTGCTTTTTATGCTGACCCGCCGGGCAGTTCTGGCCCGCTATGCAACGGAGCTGGAAAAAAAGAAAGAACACTACAAGACGGAATATTAACCAAAAAATCTCTGCATATTCAGAGCTCACATTGATCATGACGACCGTTAAAAGTTTAAATCTTTCAGCCATCGCCGATATCCTGGCGAATCACCACCCCGAGGTGCTTGCTGCTGGCAGCCGAGGACACGCTGCCGTCAGCATGATCCTCAAAGAAGGTTCGCTCTCTCCGGAAGTCCTCTTTATTATTCGCTCAGAGCATGCTCAAGATCCCTGGTCCGGGAACATAGCTTTTCCCGGTGGACGACTGAATCAAGAAGATGAAACACCGCAGCAGGCTGCCGAACGCGAGACCTTCGAAGAGTTGGCTCTTGATCTGGCCCAGGCCAGATATCTTGGCCGCCTCAATGATCTTTACGGAGCGACAATGCCGGTACTTGTTTCATGTTTTGTCTATCGGCTTCTGGAACCGGCAACCTTGCAGCCCAACCATGAGGTTGCCGCAACCTTCTGGTCGCCACTTGCGAGACTTGTGGAATCTGAACGTCAGCAGCACAGGACTTTCTTTTATCGTGGAGAAGAACGGACTTATCCCGTGGTTCAGCTGCTGGAAAAGCAGCAACCGCTTCTGTGGGGAATAACCTATCGATTGATGCATGGCTTTTTTGAATTGTGTGGTCTTGATTTCGGCTCGCCGGAGCCGACAGAGCCAGGCTCGTCTTGACGCAATCGCTTGCCTCACCGTGATTCTGAGTTAGAATTCCAACAACTGTTCGGTGTCCGTCCGGAAACTCGGGATGGCACAAATGCAGTTTTCGATCTGGAAACGAGCCGTTTTTCGCAAGGATCAGGGATTTGAGCAAAGGCGTAGTCCTTTACGCCGCACAATCAAATCTGCAGATTGGCGCGGAGATTGCGGAAAAGGGCCGTTTCCGGATGAGAACTAATTGACGAAAGAGAGAGCCGATGCACAATCGCCGTTTCCGTAGAATTCCATTTGAGGCTGACGTGACGTTGAATATCGGTCCTGATATCTGGCCAGGCGAACTCCTTGATGTTGCGATGAAAGGGGCCATGGTTGGCACTGACAGACCACTGCCTCTTCCCCTTGGGACCAGTTGCAGCCTCTGCATTTCCTTGCCGGGGACATCTATTTCTCTCGACTTTCAGGCTGTGCTGATCCATTGCGAAGACCACCGTTACGGCTTCAGATTCATCAGCGAGAATCTGGAAACCTTTACCCACTTGCGTAAACTGATCGAACTCAACACAGGTGATGCAGAAGCGACCCGCAGCGAATTATCCGCCTGGATCTGCGAGTGATCAGTCTAAGAAAAAGACAAGACCTGAGCCTTAAAAAATGTTATAAAAGTGCCGGCTAAATCTTACATAAATTGGGAACAAGGGAGGTTTTATATTATGGGACTCATTGACGTGCAAAAGGCGATCAAGGACTCCATCCAGACCGAGAAAGACGCCATGGATTACTACAAATATGGTGCAGAGCGGATGGCGGAAGACAAAGCCCGCCAGACTTTCGAGATTCTCGCACGTGAAGAATATCAACACGCCGAATCCTTTTACAGAATCTATCCCGGAGATGACATCACATCTTTTGAGGGATTCATGAATGCACCACCGAACACGGATTCGTCCTGGTGGAAGAACCTTCAAAGCCTGCTGGTACAGGATTTTGACGAGCGTAAAGCACTGGAACTTGCAATTGAGCAGGAAGATGCGCTGGAAAAAAGCCTGCGTGGGATGGCTGCAAAGATGGAGGACCCCGATATTGCAAGGGTCTACCTGGCGAATGCGGTCTCGACTCATAATCACCTGGAACTGGTAGAAGAAGACTACAGGGCCATGCTCGGCATGAGTGGCTGATTCTACTCGCTGAGATGTATTTTTAAAAGCTAAAGGCCGCCTCGGAATGGGGCAGCCTTTTTTTTAATTTTGATCATGGCCAGTATCAGCCAACTCAGAATCAGACAAACGCAATTTTGACCTGGAAATGTGCAATTTTTCGCAAGGTCAAGGAAATCGAGGATTTGAGCGGAGGCGTAGTCCTTTACGCCGCACAAACAAATCCGCGGATTGACGCTGAGATTGCGGAAAAGGGCCATTTCCTGATCGAAAATCAGGCTACCCCGCGCTTTTGCGCATATAACGTCAAATCAACCCGATTATTGATTCCAAGCTTTCGATAAATATTATGGACATGTATCTTGATTGTTCCTTCACTCACGATCAGCTTACCGGCAATCTGCTGATTGCTCAAGCCGCTGGCCACACACTGCATCACCTCAATTTCCCGGGTTGTGAGGATTGTGACAAGTCGCCGCATCCCGGCTTCACGTTGCAGCATCTTTTCAAACGCATGTCCGATCGATTCTTTCTCCATCCACAGACCACCGGCCGCCACCTTTTGAAGACACTGCACTAGTAAGTGAGAGGGCATATTCTTTAGTACTACGCCCTTGACACCAAAACGCAGTGCATCAATCGTCTGCCCTTCATCCATGGCAACTGTCAAGATAATGATCTTAACCTCCAGCGAACTGTTTTTCAGCTCGTTAATCAGCTCCAAGCCGCTCCGGTCAGGCAGATTGATATCAATAACCAGTAGGTCCGGCTGATGTTTCCGTACCGCTTGCACCGTTTCAGCAGCGGTAGTGCATACTTCGAGGAGAGTCAGTTCTGACTCGGGTTTAAGCAGTTGAGCCAGCCCGAGCAAAGAGAGCGGATGGGGATCTGCAGCAACTAACGTGACAGCCATTTAAATCTCCGGATTCAATAAAATTGCAAACTTGGTGGCCGGATATTTCGCGATTTTAAAAGCTTGACAGTGGAATCTGTTGAAAGTTACCTCCGGCTCTGGGGAATAGTATCAAGTATCCAGGCCCTGTACCAAACACAAAAAGCATTTTACAACCTTTGTCACCCAAAGGTATAACGAAGTGCATACGCCCTTTAACCTATAGATAAATTGTCTTCGAGAGCTAAACAGATAGAATGGCAATACAATCGGGAGAATACCATGGACCGTACTGACGAAAAAAGAGCTTCGCAGCGTATTCAGGTTGAGATGCCTGTTTACATCGGACACGAAACAGCCGTTACGCGCGATGTCAGTTCGACCGGCATTTATTTCCTGACCGATCAGTCCTTTGCAGAAGGAGTGGATCTGAACTTTTCTCTGGATCTTAGCTACGCCCTGCCGGGAAAGCCGGTCAAGCTCTACTGTCTGGGTGAAGTCATTCGCATAGAGCGGCATGGCGAAAAATTCGGTATTGCTGCAAAGATAAATGACTTTCAGTCCCTTCACTAATGCATTAAACAGGACGTGATCACAAAACAGAAGAATATTACTGATTTTATAAACAGTTGGATATAAACCCGTAGCAGGACATAGGGAGGCAAGACCATGGCCAACGAAAACACTCTTAATCAAGATACAGCGGCAGCCGCCGGTGACATCGAGACAACCATTGCGAACATGACCCTTCCGATACCTGCTCCAGGGCAAACCGAAACGATAAAGCTGGAAGCTGGACAGATTGTTCAGGTTCCGTTTGATCTCACCAACCAGACGATCGTCCCCGCCGGCAACGATCTGCGCATCGAATTTGAGAATGGTGCGGTTCTGGTCCTTGAAGATTTTGCAGTTTTAGCCGATCAGGGACAAGCACCTCTGTTTCTGCTGGTCGATGGCAGCATCGTTCCAGGTGATGTGATCCTCACTGCGTTGACAGAGACACCGGAAGAAACTGCAGCCGGTGCTTCGGCTGCGGGCGGCGGCAGCCACCAATACGTTGATGACATGGGCAATACTCTTGGTGGTATCGACAAGCTTGGTGCCCAGGATCCGGACCCCTTTGGTGCGACAACTCTGCAGGTGCAGGAGGATGAGCAGACGCCTTTGGTGGAGAATGAGGAGACACCTCCGCCACCGATTGTGGAGCCAGAGCCTGAGCCAGAGCCTGAGCCAGAGCCTGAACCAGAGCCTGAACCAGAGCCTGAACCAGAACCTGAACCTGAACCTGAACCTGAACCTGAACCTGAACCTGAACCTGAGCCTGAGCCTGAGCCTGAGCCAGAGCCAGAGCCTGAACCGGTCAACGACCTGGCCGACCTCAGCGAGTCAGTGACGACCCTTGAGGACACGCAGGTCACCGGCAACGTGCTCGACAACGCCGACAACCCCGACGGCCCGAACGCAGCCAGCGTCACCACCTTTATGGTGGCCGGCGATGCCACCGTCTACAGCGCCGGTGATACCGCCACCATCACAGGCGTTGGCACCCTGGCCATCGACAGCGACGGCGCCTACACCTTCACCCCGGCCGACGACTACGACGGCAACGTACCCCAGACCACCTACAACGTTACCGATGGCACCGATACGGTCAGCTCCACTCTCGACATCGCCATTACCCCGGTCAACGACGCGCCCAAGGC
>JBPPMD010000178.1:0-8177 GCA_051305875.1 Desulfuromonadales bacterium
GCTATGCCTGAGCTGAAGCGCAAATCATCCACCAATAGATGAGGATGCGCGAGTAAGTGCAGGCGAAAAGGCCGAGACGGTCGGTAACCATCTCCAAAGGCTTCTGCCCCGACTCGTCGAGAGGATCAGCAAGATCCTTGTTCCATGTGCGACACCCCCGGCACCTCGACATGCAGATCGATGCGATCGAACAGCGGCCCGGTTTCCGCGGTCGGACATGAATTATTAATCGATCCGCCTCTGCTTATCGCCCCATAAGTGAATTCAGAATTATTGAAGAACCTGACAAGCCCCGGTTCGATATCGAACCGGGGCTTGTTGATCCTCCACATACACTCAGGAAACAGGTTTCAGAAGGCCTGCGCGGATTTTCTTGTTCCGCTCAGGCGAGGTCGAAGCGGTCTAGGTTCATGACCTTGTCCCAGGCGGCGACAAAGTCGCGCACGAACTTCTCCTGAGAGTCCTTGCAAGCATAGACTTCGGCGAGAGCTCGAAGCTGGGAGTTTGCACCGAAGACCAGGTCGATGCGGGTGCCGGTCCACTTGAGTGCGCCGCTTTTGCGATCACGCCCCTCGAACAGGTCGTCGGCGTCCGGGGTCGCCTTCCAGGTGGTGCCCATATCGAGCAGATTAACGAAGAAATCGTTGGTGAGCACCTCCGGCCGCCTGGTGAAAGCGCCGTGTCGGGACTGGCCGACGTTGGCATTCAAGACGCGCAGTCCGCCCAATAAAACCGTCAACTCGGGAGCGGTCAGCGTCAGCAGCTGGGCCCGATCAACCAGCAGCTCCTCTGCCGACACCGAGTATTTCTTTTTGAGATAGTTGCGGAACCCGTCCGCGGCCGGCTCAAGCACATCGAAGGCTTCCACGTCGGTTTGCTCCGGCGTCGCATCGGTGCGCCCCGGAGAGAAGGGTACGGTCACCTCATGGCCGGCGTTCTTCGCCGCCTGCTCGACCGCCGCGCAGCCGCCAAGACCGATCAGATCGGCGAGGGAAACCTGTTTACCGCCGGACTGGCTGCTGTTGAACTCCTGTTGGATGCCCGCGAGGGTTGCAAGCACCTTCGCCAGTTGCTCCGGCTGGTTGACCTCCCAATCCTTCTGCGGGGCGAGCCGAATGCGCGCGCCGTTCGCCCCGCCTCGCATGTCGGAGCCGCGGAAGGTCGATGCCGAGGCCCAGGCGGTCGAGATCAGTTGGGAGACTGTCAGCCCTGAAGCGAGGAGCTTGCCCTTGAGGGCGGCGATGTCCTGCGCATCGATTAATTCATGTTCGACCGCGGGAACCGGGTCCTGCCAGAGCAACTCTTCTTCCGGCACTTCCGGCCCGAGATAGCGCGCGCGCGGACCCATGTCGCGGTGGGTCAGCTTGAACCAGGCGCGAGCGAAAGCGTCGGCGAATTCTTCAGGGTTTGCCTGATAGCGCCGCGCGATCGGCTCGTAGATCGCGTTGTAGCGAAGCGAGAGGTCGGCCGTGGTCATCATCGGCCGGTGCTTCCTGGACGGGTCGTGGGCATCGACAATCATGTCCTCTTCCTCGACATCCTTGGCCAGCCACTGATGCGCGCCGGCCGGGCTCTTTACCAACTCATACTCGTATTTAAAAAGGACTTTCAGGTAACCCATATCCCACTTGATCGGGTTCGGCTTCCAGGCGCCCTCGATGCCGCTGCTGATCGTATCGCCGCCTTTGCCTCTGCCGAAGCTGCTCTTCCAGCCAAGCCCCTGTTGTTCGATGGGCGCGGCTTCCGGATCCGAACCGACATGGGCGGCATCGCCGGCACCATGGCATTTGCCGAAGGTGTGGCCACCGGCGACCAGGGCGACGGTCTCTTCGTCGTTCATCGCCATCCGCGCGAAGGTTTCGCGCACATCTTTGCCCGATGCGACCGGATCCGGGTTGCCGTCCGGACCTTCCGGGTTCACGTAGATCAGCCCCATCTGTACGGCGGCGAGGGGGTTTTCCAGATCGCGGTCACCGGTGTAACGGCTCTTGGGCTTGTCGCTTGTCGCCAGCCATTCCTCTTCGGAACCCCAGTAGATGTCCTCTTCCGGTTCCCAGATATCCTCGCGCCCGCCGCCGAAACCGAAGGTCTTAAAGCCCATCGATTCGAGAGCGCAGTTTCCGGCGAGAATCACCAGGTCGGCCCAAGAGATTTTTTTGCCGTATTTCTGCTTGATCGGCCACAGCAAGCGGCGCGCCTTGTCAAGGTTGACGTTGTCCGGCCAGCTGTTGAGAGGCGCGAAGCGCTGGTTGCCAGTCCCGCCTCCGCCGCGGCCGTCACCCATGCGGTAGGTGCCGGCGCTGTGCCACGCCATTCGGATCATCAGTCCCCCGTAGTGACCGTAATCGGCTGGCCACCACTCCTGAGAGTCGGTCATCAACGCGTAGAGGTCCTGTTTCAAGGCGTTGAGGTCGAGTCTCTTGAATTCTTCGACATAGTTGAATTCTTCGCCCATCGGATTAGACTTGGAGGAATGCTTATGAAGTATGTTCAGGTTCAACTGGTTCGGCCACCAGTCGCGGTTTGAGGTGCCGCCACCTGCGACCTGCCTGCTTTTGCCCGTGACCGGGCACTTGCTTTCTGCACCCATAAATTATCCCCTATTTTGGAAATTATTCACTGTGTTGTTGATGCGCTTAGTTCTGCAACTCATTTTGCTTGTTATATCGTACGATTTTAGCGATCAAGCCGGTGTCCAATAGCACCGTTTGGGCGAAATAATCCTTGCTTGCTTTTTTAACTGCGCCATTGCCTTGTCAACGTCTTTGCGGTCAAAATTACCGAGTTCTGCTATTTTCCCGGCGTTGAGGGGCTGTCCTTCGGACCGCATAATGTCAAGAATTTTTTCAGTCATATCCATTCAAACAACCTCCTTACCTTTTCAGCATTTCAAATTCCTGTTCGCCGCCAGCAGGTTCCCCGCGGTGGTCCCTTTGGTCCTGCTCATGCGCTCTTACCTCACCATGAGGTGGTCATGGCGTGAGTGCCTTCAAAAAAACGCCATCGCTAAAAACATGTCAAACCGAGGTTCTCTTCTTTTATCACAACAGTAACAATTGTCAATATCTAGTAATAATCATTATCCATAAACAGCAAAAGATATATCCGCCGACCTATTGTTTCTGACATGCGGGGCAAATCCCAAAAAATTCAATCTGGTGCGAAACAATTCGGTACCCAGAGGTTTGTTCAAGTTCGTTCGCGACCTGATCTACGAGGCCGATATCGGAATCCATGATCTTTTTGCATCTGGTACAGATCAGGTGGGGATGAGGATAGGGCTTGTTGCCATCGTAGCGATTGCTACAATCAGCGAAACCTATTTCGAGAATTTCACCGACCTCTTTCAGCAAGTGAACCGTTTTGTAGACCGTGGCCAGACTGGTGGAGGGGAAATCAGCCTTGACTTGTGCGTAAACCTGCTCAACGCTCGGATGGTCCTGGCTGTTCAGAAAAATCCTTAGAATAGCCACACGTTGCGGGGTAATACGAAAGTTCAGGTCGCGCAGTTTGACGATAATCTCGTCGAAGCGCTGTTTGGGGTCATGCTTTGCTGAACGAGTCAATTGCATTGCTCACCGTCCATTATTGACAATCATTATCTATAAAGAACCACATACAGAGATACCCTGTCAACACTATCGCTCGACTTGTGATGAGTTTTCGTTGACTATGCCCTGGGCAGCCCCCAGCCGTAACGGATTGCCAGCAGACGCACAATAATCACCGTACCGGCGGCAAGCAGGGCGGCGACAAGGCGGCCCGCGCCGCTCTGCTCGAGTATGACCAGCAGTGCCCCGCCGGCGACACAGGCTGAAGCATAGATTTCCCTGCGTAAAATAAGTGGCACCTGGTTGGCGAGGATGTCGCGAAAGACTCCGCCGGCCGTGCCGGTCATGACACCCATGAGGACCGCGCCGAGCCAGCCCAACTGAAAATCGAGAGCCTTGGTCGTGCCGATCACCACAAAGGTGCCAAGCCCCACGGCGTCGAAATAGAGCAGCGGTTTTTCAAGAAGCTTGAAGCGCACGCGGTTGGCAAAGACGACCAGAGAAACGCTTATGGCGATGTAGATGTAGCTTTCATCCTTCAGGGAGAAAGGCGGGGTATCACCAAGCAGCAGATCCCGCAAGGTGCCTCCACCGACAGCCGTGACCATACCGAGGACCAGCACACCGAACAGGTCCATGTGCTTGCGCACGCCGACCCATGCGCCGGAGGCGGCAAACGCGGCTGTGCCGACCAGATCCAGCAAATAAATGATATTCATGGCAATGTCCTCGCGAAGATGATAGCGGCTCCAGACGACTGAAGCAACCGTCGTCAGCTACCTTCTTTTGCGACGACTACCTCGCCAATATCGATCTGTTGGCTGAATTCATACAATTACAGCTCACCACTCGACTTCGGTGCATCCTCACCAGTCACAACCGGTTTTCCGTTTCGCCAGACAATTGCATACTGCCCAAGGCACGTAAAGCGAGAATCGATGCCCCCGATATGTCTGACAGTCCGGCCGAAAACCTGCTGATCCTCCAGATAAGGTTTCATCATCATTCCGGCGACTCATGCGACTCCGTTGGCTGTTTTACCGTAGCAACTTGAGCCATGGTTTCCTGCTCTGACGCAAAATAGAGCAACGTCCATCCGGCTGCGGGTTTGAAGGGCTGTTCATTAGAATAAATCTGCAATTCACCCTGCGGAGACACGCTGCCGAGCAACAACCAGTCATTGCCGAGCTCACCAAGACGGCTTTTCAGCCGGTCGAGATCAAAATCCTTGCTCAGGCGGGTTGTCTGTACCGTCCAGCCGTCGCTCAGGCGTTGCTGCAGGGTGTAAAAATCCGTTAGCGGTTCAAAGGCGAAATAGCCGCGCTGCTGCAAAGTCAGGCGTTTTTGCTCCTGCCCTGACTCCTCCTGGTGGGGCGCCAGCTGGAAGGTGCGATGGTGGCCGAATTCATGCCCCTGTGCCTTGCAGACCAGAGCGTTGTAGTAATGATTGTCGGTGGCGCACAACAGATAGCTCAGATGATCATCCTCCAGTTCATGCTCGGCATGTTCAGAAAGGATCTCGCCGTAATAGACCTTGATACCGTCCATACGGATCGGTTTAAGGCGCTGATAAGATCCATCCGCCACCATCACATCCACCTCAAGACTTTTCAGTGTCTGCGCCAGGGCCAGCGTCCAGGGAGAGGCCCCTACGATCAGCAGACCGTTTTCTTCCTCTGCCGCCAGGGACATTTTCCGTGCCAGCGGCCCCAGGGTCAGTCCATGCGCCAGCACGGTCACAATAATGATCAGAAAGACGATGGGCAGAAGGGCCTCGGCGTCGTGATAACCGGCAGCCACCAGCGCCGGGCCGAAAATTCCCACCGTGGCCGCCGCCACGATGCCACGCGGCGCGATCCATGCCAGCAGGAGTTTGTCCTTGCCCCGCATGGGAGCACCCAGGGTTGCCACAGCAATGGTCAGCGGACGCACCAGCAGCAGGACGGTCAGCACGAAGGCCGCCACACGCCAGTTCAGCAATTCCATCTGGCTGACCTTGAGCTGCGACGGAATGACAATGAACAGCACCGATAACAGGACGATGGTGAGGTTTTCCTTGAAATGGCGCAGCGGCTCGCGCTCGACCAGCTTCATGTTGCCAATGACCAGGCCCATCACGGTCACGGTCAACAGCCCGGCCTCGTGCTGGACGAGATTGCTGGCCCAGTAAACCGCCAGCACCAGCACCATCAGCAGCGGGGCCTTGAGGTGAGGGGGGACCGCGCCGCGCCGGTAGAGCCAGCCGGTGAGCCAGCCCCCCAGACCACCGAGCAGGGCTGCCACAGCGATTGCCGCGCCAACGCCCATGATCGCCTGTGTCCAACCGCTCCCGGCAAGGGTGAAGTATTGAAAAGTAAGCACCGCCAGCAGAACGCCCACCGGATCATTGACAATCCCTTCCCATTTCAACAGCGCCGCCGATTTCTTGTTGAGGCGGGCCTGGCGCAGCAGGGGCAGGATCACGGTCGGGCCTGTGACCACCAGGATGGCTCCCAGCACCCAGGCGACCGGCCAGCTCAGCCCGGCAACCAGATGCGCCGCCAGTGCCCCGAAAATCCAGGCCAGCGGCGGTCCGAGAATCGTCAGACGACCGACACCATGACCGACGCGCCGGAGTTCGCCAAGCTTCAGGTCCATGCCGCCTTCAAACAGGATAATGGCGACTCCCAGGCCGACGAGCTCCGTCAGTTCGGTCTGGGATAACCCCAACTCGATAATGCCGCTCACAGGACCCAGCAAAATGCCCGAAGTGATCAGGACGACGATCGCCGGCAGGCGAATCCGCCAAGCGAACCATTGGCTGGCAAGCCCGGCGCTCAACATGATCAGCAAAAGGGTGGCGATGTGCATGGGTACTCCATCTTTAAATGGTCATCAAGAATAACAAATCATCATATTATAGCCAGGGGTATCGAACGGAAGAAAAATTTCAGAGATGATGCAGCGGCTGTTTAAGCATGCAATGCTGCGTGACTGCCTGGGTGCAGACATGCAGGAAGTAGTTGAACCAGCTGACAATGCCGACCAACTTGGCCCCGTCCTCAAAAAGATGATGCCAATATTCACCGTCAACGAATACCGAAGGTAGATCACTAATCAGCGAGATCACGAAGAAGCCAAAGGCAATCAGCAGTAACGGGATGTATCGACTTGCCAGAATGGTCTTTCTGAACCTGACCAGCCAGGCAAGCGTCAGTAACATATAGGTCAATATGACGTACCTTTGTCGAATCCCCATCATTTCCGGGAATACCGTTTCATGCAGCATGAAAAGGTCATCCATAAGTAACAGCATGGTGAGCGCTCCGGAACAGAGCAGGAATTTTCTGGTCTCCGGTTGGCTGGTATGCCGCGTCACAAACCAGGAAAAGGAGCAGATAACTGTGGCTGCACACCAGAAGAGAATGCCGATGTTGGAGAGTAGACCGAAGTAAGGTTGGCCATCCGTCACGGCCAGGGGATCCCGGGTAATTATGGCAAATGGCGTATTTGTGACATGGCAGACCAAGAATAAAATGAGCAGCGTCAGCGTGACGGTCAAATAAAGCATGAAGTTCCAGGATCGCCAGAAGGTTCTTCCAGAGCGCACTCCGGCTAACCGTGCTGATTCACCAAAGAGGTTCTCTGTGGCAACGTCTTTGCGCAATAGACCAGGCAGGGTTTTTGTTGTATTCTTTGCCACGCTGCTCCTCTCCTCTTTGCGGGATGGTCTACCTATCAACTGTCAGGTATTTTTGTTCGGTCCTTTTCAATTCGTCATAATCAAAAAGGCGGGAAACCTCTGCAACCGCGGCGATTTCATCTTCTACAGGGTGCTCGATATCCGCCCCTCGCCCTCCAGCGCATGGACGTCCAAGGCTGCACCTGGTCTCATATTACGCACCCCATGATTGACCAAACTCTTCTCTCGGTTCTGATGAGCAGGGGGTATTAATACGGTTTTTGGTTGGGAACCAGATTTATGTAACGGCGGAAGCGAGCCGTCATAGGACTATGGCGTGCCAACATCCGTATCCTTTATTCTTAACGTTATCACTATCTGCATGTTCTTCAAGATGATCATCATCAACTTCTTAATGACAGGTTAATTATCGGCGTCGGTAAAAAGGAAAAAATGTCTTCTTTCAGCTCCTTTGAGGCATGACCGAGACGGAAAACCTGAGTCAGGACGTCGTATTTTGACTGGTCATTCACCAGGAATACGGGACGTACGTCTGATTATAAGTTACTTATTCCCGACATTTTTTTGTAATTCTTTTACCCCATGCCACGTAAAGCTTATAATGAAAGGTTCCTCACCCGCCGCTCATCCCACCTTGCGATCCAACCCCCGGTACTGAATCGCTTCGGCCAGGTGCGGCTGGTGGATGTCTTCTTCGCCAGCCAGATCGGCGATGGTGCGCGCCACCTTGAGGATGCGCGAGTAAGTGCGCGCTGAGAGACCGAGGCGATCGGTGACCATCTCCAACAGTTCCTGCCCCGCCTCGTCAACCGGACAGAATTTGCGGATGTGGCGGGCTTGCATGCGGCTGTTGCTGTATAAACCGAAGGGAGCAAGCCGTTGTCGCTGCAGTTGGCGGGCTGCCTCAACCCGGCTCCGGATTGCGGCAGAAGGCTCGGCGTCGC
>JBPPMD010000194.1:0-5651 GCA_051305875.1 Desulfuromonadales bacterium
GAAATATTGGTGTCATAGTAACGTTTTGGTCTGCTAATGACAACGACTTGAGCCTGTGACCCACTTTGCTCCCGGATTTTGGCCACTTTGATGATCCTTTTTTTGAACCCGACAGGATTCTATGGTTGCAGAATCTGTAACATTCTTTAAGGAGGAACCCATGCCTGTAACGCTTGCATTCGATGTATACGGCACACTGATCGACACCACCGGGATCGTTGCTGCGCTTAAAAAACTGGTTGGTGACTCGGCCGGCCCATTTTCCGATCTCTGGCGGTCCAAGCAGCTCGAATACTCGTTCCGCAGGGGGCTGATGCAGAACTACCAGGACTTCTCCGTCTGTACTCGGCATGCCCTTGATTTCTGCTGTGAGACCTTTCAGGTCGAGTTGAGTGGCGCAGACAGGGACAGTCTGCTGGAAGCTTATCGATACCTGCCCGCATTCGACGACGCCAGACAGGGCCTGGAACGCTTGAAGACCACCGGTTGCCGATTGTACGCCTTTTCCAATGGCAAGCCCGACGATGTGCGCAACCTGATGCAGCATGCCGGCATTGCCAACTATCTGGAAGGTGTGGTCAGCACCGACGAGATCAAGAGTTTCAAGCCGAACCCTGCAGTCTATGCGCACTTTCTGCGCCAGGCCGGGGCCTGCGGTGCGGACGCCTGGCTGATTTCCGGCAATCCTTTCGATGTTATAGGCGCCATTTCGGCTGGTATGCGCGGTGCCTGGGTCAAACGTGTTCCGCAGGCGGTTTTCGACCCTTGGGAGATCCAACCGACGCTGACTGTTGGCAGTATTCTTGAATTGTGCGAGGTGTTGGTCGCTGATTAACTCGATTGCAGATCGAAAACTGTGCTTGTGTTTCAAGAGAATCAGGTTTTCAGAAGAGAGGAAATGCCGGGAACCCTCGAGTACCAAGAGAAGACGAGTCAGTTATTTTACTTTTATGGACTCTTGTAAGTGCGCATCGACTCGTCCGGATGAATATATGATATAAATCAAACTCAGCGGCCGACCTTCTACGCCTGCGTTTTGATGATCAGGGAGTTCCACGGTTAATGACCATTCCTGGGAATCGCCATCACGCCAGCTTACAGATGCTGTTCGAGTCATCACTGGTTGACTGGCAAAACCAATGTCCAGAGAGTTTTGCGGCAAAATTGTATTGACTGTACCGAACCAATCCGACGGTTCGTGGTGAATTTTTACATCTGTTATCTTGCTCGTTGTTGCATTCCTGACGAAGACGCGATCCAGCATTGCAGGTGATTTCACACATGCAGTCAAAGCCCAAAAAACAGAAAAACAGATAAGCCCTGACAACCATCTGTTCATACGTGGTCTTATCCAATTGAATCGCATCAGTCTTTCCAGGTGTTTCCAGATTAAGAAAAAACCGTCGGTCAACGTAAGCTGACTACAGCGGTCCGGTTCTCTTCAATATAGCTCTGCTTGCCTGATTTATCTTTCCATCATCTAATGGGAAGTGTAACAAAAAGGAGCATGAGATGTGAGTACTTTAGCACATCAACAGAAACGAGGTGTTGGGGATTGTGATGCCGATGATTTACAAAAAATACCCCACAGTCAGGAGGGGGGAGACTGCGGGGCAAGGTTCTAACCTTCAGGAGGTTACTCTCAGACCAGCTTCTCACAGCAGGTCTTCGATTGGTGTAAGAATATCGACTTCCTCTAGAAAGATAAACGTGGGGTTTCGTAGATTATTGATCAGTACACCACAAAAGCCAACTGCGCAAATACGTAATTATAGTCTGACTTCTATTTCAATTCAAATGCGACCTTGATTACGACCTGATACTCATTAACTTTGCCGTCATCTCCAATATGGCCGCGAACCTCCTGAACCTCGAACCACGAAAGCTTGTCCAGCGATTTCTGTGCCCTGCTTACTGCTTGCTGGATCGCATCTTCGATGCTGCTGCTGGCAACGCCAATCACTTCAATCTTTTTGTAGGTCCTGCCCTGTCCGTAAGTCATCGTCTTTTCCTTTTCTGAAGAATTCTAAAAACATTCGCCTGATTGAAGATTAACACTTCAATCGATTCTGTAAACTTGATGGCGTCGCAAAAAGTCCACCCTACGGCGTTATGGCGTTTTTTCAGGACCTCGACATACCAGATGTATGCCTTCGCCCCTGAAAAAACACCAAGCCTTGTAGGGCGAAATTTTTGCTTAGCCATCCTCTGAGTTTTTGCGAGTGCATCATACTTGATCCCTTTAAATTGAAGCTGAAAAGAGATATCTGCTAGAGTTTCGACGACAACATAAACCTTTTTCCTTGTAAGGCTTCCCTGAAACGTCGAATCGTATATAATGCGTAAAATCCTCTCAACGGAGTACAAAGATGTCCAGTTCCCTCGGTACCTTGTTTCGCGTAAGCACTTTTGGTGAATCCCACGGTGTGGGTGTTGGCGCTGTGGTTGATGGCTGCCCGGCCGGTTTGCGACTTTCTGAAGCCGATATCCAGGGGCAACTCGACCGGCGACGTCCGGGGCAGAGTGATCTCACCACACCGCGTGAGGAAGCAGATCAGGTCACCATTCTGTCCGGGGTTGAGGACGGTCTGACCCTCGGTACGCCCATCGGTCTGCTGGTGCATAACAAAGATCAGCGCCCCGGCGACTATGGTGAAATGAGTCAGGTGCCGCGCCCCTCCCATGCCGATTTTACCTACCAGGCCAAGTACGGAACCCGGGCCAGCAGCGGCGGAGGTCGTTCCAGTGCCCGCGAGACCATTGGCCGGGTGGCAGCGGGAGCGATCGCGGAAAAGATACTGCGCGAAGAATGGGGGGTGGAGATTGTCGCCTGGGTCAGTTCCGTGGGTGCAGAACAGGCCGATGTGATAGATCCGGACACGGTCAGCAGGGTTCAGGTCGATGCGACCCTGTCGCGCTGTCCGGACAAGCCTTCGGCAGAACGTATGGAGAAGCTGGTGCGCGAAGTGCTGGCCGCCAAAGATTCTATCGGTGGTGTGGTCAGCTGTGTTTGCCGCAATGTGCCGACCGGCTGGGGAGAACCGGTGTTCGACAAGCTTGAAGCGATGCTCGCCCAGGCCATGTTGTCACTGCCGGCCACCAAAGGTTTTGAAATCGGCTCCGGATTTGCCGGTACGCAATTACGTGGTTCACAACACAACGATCCCTTCGTGCAGAAAGGCGACCGTCTCGGTACGCTGACCAATCATGCCGGGGGTGTACTCGGCGGTATCTCCAGCGGCGAATCCGTGCTGTTCCGGGTTGCCTTCAAACCGGTAGCAACGATCGGCCAGCCTCAGCGAACGGCCGGTTTTGATGGTAAACCAGTGACCCTGGAGGCGAAAGGGCGACATGACCCCTGTGTCGTACCGCGTGCCGTGCCGATTGTTGAGTCAATGGCAGCTTTGGTATTGCTTGACCTGGCCATGCGGCAGAAAACGCGTAGCGCTTGAAAGCGCTGCGCGTTTCGCTGGAGGCTGGAGGCTGGAGGCTGGAGGCTGGAGGCTGGAGGCTGGAGGCTGGAAGAAATTTGGACTGAAGCAGATTTGCCTTTGTTTTTTTCGTCAAGCCTCTAGCCTCCAGCCTCTAACCACGTTTTGTTATGTAATCGGCGTCTACCCGCCCCATTCTGAAAGTTGTTTCACACATGTCAAAATCAATTGATCCAAGCCAGACATTGCTCGAAGTCTTCGGCTACAGCGAATTCCGTCCACAACAACAGGAAATCGTAGAAACCCTGATCGCCGGGCAGGATGCTTTTGTCCTGATGCCGACCGGCGGCGGCAAATCGCTCTGCTATCAGATACCGGCTTTGCATCGTGATGGCGTGGCCATCGTGGTCTCACCGCTGATCTCGTTGATGAAGGATCAGGTCGATGCCCTGGTTGCCAACGGCGTGCGTGCCGCATTCTACAACTCCTCACTCAAGGCAGAGGAGTCCCGTCAGGTTCTGGCCAGGCTGCATGCCGGTGAGCTTGATCTGCTGTACGTGGCACCGGAGCGCCTGTTGAGTGATGGTTTTCTTGAGCGGATCAAGGAAATGCCGATTGCGCTGTTTGCCATAGACGAAGCCCATTGTGTGTCCCAATGGGGTCATGACTTCCGTCCCGAGTACGTCCAGCTCGGTCAGTTGCATGCCCTTTTCCCCGCAGTGCCGATGATCGGCCTCACCGCAACGGCTGATCCGCAGACCAGACAGGATGTGCTGCAACGTCTTGGCCTGCAACAGGCGAAGTGTTTCATCACCGGGTTTGACCGGCCGAATATCCGTTATATGGTGGTCGAAAAACGCAAGCCGTTTGATCAATTGCTGGCGTTTCTCGACGATCACCAACGGGCAGCGGGGATCATTTATGCTCTCTCGCGCAAACGCGTCGAGGAAATCGCTGATCGTCTGGCGGCGGCCGGATTCAAGGCCTGCGCCTACCATGCTGGCCTTGGCGACAAGGAGCGTAAGAAGGTGCAGGAGATGTTCCTGCGTGATGATATCGAGATCGTTGTGGCGACCGTTGCCTTCGGCATGGGGATCGACAAGCCCAATGTACGCTTTGTCGTGCATTATGATCTGCCGAAGAACATCGAGAGTTACTATCAGGAGACCGGCCGCTCCGGTCGTGACGGTCTGCCGGCCGAGGCGCTGCTGCTCTTCGGCTACGGTGACATCGCCATCAGTCGCGGCTTGATCGAAAAGGGTGGCAATCAAGATCAAAAGCGCATCGAACTGCACAAGCTGCAGGCGATGGTCGGTTTCGGCGAAGCCCAGACCTGCCGTCGGCGGGTGCTGCTCGGTTATTTCGGCGCACGGCTGGAAGAGGATTGCGGCAACTGTGATGTCTGTCTCAACCCACCGGAAACCTATGATGCCACTGTCGATGCGCAGAAAGCGCTCTCCTGCGTGTTTCGGGTTGGCCAGCGCTTCGGTGTCGGTCACGTAGTCGATGTGCTGCGTGGTGCCCAGACCCAGAGGATCCTGGAGCTGAAGCACGACAAGCTGTCCACTTATGGCATTGGCGCCGACAAGGTCGCCGAGGCCTGGAACAGCCTGATCCGGCAGCTGATCCATCGCGGCTACCTGCTGCAGGATGTGGCCAGCTATTCAGTGTTGAAATTGACTGCGGCCGCCAGACCTCTGTTGCGTGGTGAGGAACAGCTGGTGATGGCCAAGCCGCGCCTTCGCGTCAAGACCCTGCAGAAGAAGGGCAAGTCGAAAGTCGGCGATTTCGATTACGACAGCGAACTGTTCGATGCCCTGCGCCTGCGGCGCAAACGCTTAGCTGATGCCGATGGTGTTCCGCCTTACGTGATCTTTGGCGATGCCACCCTGGCCGAGATGGCGGCAAAAATGCCGACCGATGAAGCGGCGCTGCTGGCGATAAGCGGCGTCGGCAAGCACAAGCTGCAGCGGTTTGGCAGCGAGTTTATTGATGAGATTATTGGTTACATGTGCCGGTAATCCTGAAGTGAGTTGCGATGCAGAGCTAGTACCCTGTATCCTCTAGGATTTCGCAAGATTGCGCAGGGATTTGGCGTGTCAGCAAGGCGCGACGTCATCTGCCCAGCCGGAGCTACTCAGATGAAGTCGCAACGCAGCTGACGCGGCAAAGCACCAGCAAGATGCGAAAGATTATGGGTTACAGGGTACTAGTACCCTG
>JBPPMD010000226.1:0-1951 GCA_051305875.1 Desulfuromonadales bacterium
GCTGTCGTGCAACTCTCGACTTCGGTTGCCGAGCATGTCACCGAGCTCCGTAACTGGCTGTACACCAATGTCTATAGTGCAGAAGCGGTCGAGGATGAATTTCGCAAGGCCAGTCGTGTACTCAGGGAGATTTTTGCGTATTTCATTGAAAAACCACAGGAACTCATTGCGTGCGGTGGCGACTGTGTGGATAACGATAATATTGAAATTGTGGTCGCTGATTTCATTGCCGGGATGACGGATCGCTATGCCATGAACCTTTACCAGAAGCTGTTTTTCCCTCAACCCTGGAAGACTCTTTAGAAGGTCGCCTGCAAATGTTGCGGCATCTGCCGGGATGCTTGACACCCGAGAAGGCAATATGATAGTTTTTTAGCGCCTTTACAGCTATTTGCCAGCACCGGTGACCGGAGTGAATGACGGTTGATGCTGATCGCATGTGTACCGTTTCTCGAGCGAACGGTGTCGATGTCATCCTGTTGGTCGCTGTTCCGCTGGCAATCCGAGGCTTGGAGGGGAAGACTCGACCCTGCAAGTTCAATCTTCCAATGCACTTCAACTCCTCTTTGTCCTGCTGCGGAACTGACGTGTGAGTTGATGACTCGAGTATTGAAAGATCCCAATTATACGGTTTGCGGGCTGAAGGACTAAGGAGATTGGCATGAGCAAGAAGCTGCTGTTGGCCGATGACAGTATAACGATTCAAAAAGTTATCCAGATCACCTTTGCGCATGAAGATTATGAACTGACCATTACTGACAATGGCGATGCCGCTCTGGTCAAGGCCCGGGAAATCAAGCCTGACCTGATTATGACGGATATCTATATGCCAGGTAAAAATGGCTACGAATTGACCAGTGCCATCAAACAGGACCCTGCTCTCCGCCATGTTCCCGTGTTGCTGCTGGTCGGTTCATTCGAACCTTTTGACGAAGATAAGGCCAGAAGCTGTAACGCTGATGCCTGGATTGAAAAACCTTTTGAGTCCCAGAGCCTGATCGATAAGGTTGCAGAACTGCTCAATGCTGCCCGACCGGCAGCAGAAATCCCGACGCCTTTTGCAGAGCCAGAGCCGTTTGCTGCTGTTGAGCCGGCAGATGTTGCAGACGACGCTGCTTTCGAAACGCCTGTGACGGCTTTCGATGTATCTGCCAGTGCCGGGCCTGAAATAGCTGCATCTATAGAAGACCCTTTTGCTGATATTTCTTTTGAAGAAGAGGCCCCGGCCGCAGAACCAGCAATAGATCCAGAATTAGAAGCAGAGCCTGCTGCCGTTGCAGATGAATGGAGCGACTTTGCTGTTACTGATGACTGGAGTGATGTTGCTGAAGAGCCTGCAACTGCCGCACCTGCAACTGCCGCACCTGTTGCTGAAGATGCTTTTGCTATTGCTGATGATTTCAACTTTGCAGAAGATGATGCTACAGAAGTCATTGATGATTTCGGTTTCGCAGAAGAGGCATCGGCAACTGCTGATGACTTCGCGCCAGTAGAAGAGGCTCCATTTGCTGAGACTGCCTTCGATGCCTTCGAAATGGATGAAGACGAAATTATGCCCCTTGGAGACGAAGATATCCTTGGTGAAGAAGACCTTGAACCAATAATGCCGGAGCAGACGCTTGCTGCCTGGTCACGCGATGAAGCCGCTGTCGAGGAGATCTTCGCCGGGCCTCTCGAGGAAGAACCTGCTTTCGAAAGCGAACCAGATTTTGCGGCTCCCATTGAACCTGCCTCAGCAGAAGAGGCTCCCGTCTTTTCCGAGGACGAACCTGTCGCAGGAGAGACCCCGTTTTTCCAGGTCCCGGTTGCAGCGCCTGCTCCCGTGGAGGAGTCAGCGCATGTCGTTGAGCAGTCAGAGCCTGCTGTAGCCGCCGCGTCCATCGAGAAGTTTGAAGCACAAGCGTCTGCGTTGAGCGAGGAAGATGTTGAGAAAATTATTGAAAAGATTGTG
>JBPPMD010000227.1:0-2450 GCA_051305875.1 Desulfuromonadales bacterium
ACCAAAGATCGCATCCGTATCGACGGCCGCGATATGAGCACTATCCGCCCGATCAGCTGCGAGACAGGTCTCCTGCCCCGTTCACACGGCAGCGCCTTGTTCACCCGTGGTGAAACCCAGGCTCTGGTCGCAGCAACGCTGGGCACCAAGGTCGATGAGCAGCGCATGGACAATGTCCAGGGGATGGACTTCAAGAAGTTCATGCTGCACTACAACTTCCCCCCTTTCTGCGTTGGTGAGACCAGCATGCGCCTTTTCCCGGGCCGTCGTGAAATTGGTCACGGCATGCTCGCCGAGCGCAGCATCTCGAAGATCCTGCCCAGTCATGAGGACTTCCCCTACACGATCCGCATCGTCTCCGACGTCCTCGAATCGAACGGTTCGTCATCAATGGCTTCTGTCTGTGGCGCTTCGCTGTCGCTGATGGACGCCGGTGTTCCGGTCAAGGAACCGATCGCCGGTATTGCCATGGGCCTGATCAAAGAAGGTGACGACGTCGCCATTCTCTCCGACATCCTCGGCGACGAGGACCACCTCGGCGACATGGACTTCAAGGTCACCGGCTCTGCGAACGGCATCACCGCCCTGCAGATGGACATCAAGATCTCCGGGGTCACCAAACAGATCATGACCCAGGCCCTCGACCAGGCCAAGGCAGGCCGTATCCATATCCTCGGCGAAATGGCTAAAACGATAGATAAGTCACGCGCCGATCTGTCCAAGTACGCACCGCGCATCACCAGCATCAAGGTCAAGTCCGACCAGGTGCGCACCGTTATCGGTTCGGGCGGCAAGAACGTCCGCGGCGTCATCGAAGCAACCGGTTGTGCCATCGACATTCAGGACGACGGCACCATCCATATCGCTTCCTCTGATGGTGAAGCGGCCAAGCTGGCGATCAAGATGATCCGCGACCTGATCCAGGAAGCAGAAGTCGGCAAACTCTACGAGGGAACCGTCCGCAAGATCATGGAATTTGGTGCCTTCGTCGAAATCTTCCCGGGTACCGACGGACTGGTCCATATCTCTGAACTGGACACGGAGCGTGTCCGTGCTGTCACCGACGTGCTAAACGAAGGCGACAAGGTCCTGGTCAAATGCATCGGCATCGACAAGCAGGGCAAGATCAAGCTGTCACGCAAAGAAGCTCTCGGCGCAAAAGTGCCTGAGGGCGTGTAACCGCTGCCTACCATGATTCAACGTACAACGCTGGATAATGGCATCCGGGTGCTTTCCGAGAAAGTGCCCGGGTGCCATTCCATTTCACTCGGTGTCTGGGTGAATAACGGCTCACGTCATGAATCCGCCGAACTCAACGGCATCTCCCACTTCATTGAACATATGCTCTTCAAAGGCACCTCCCGGCGCAGCGCGCAGGATGTCGCCCGCGAAGTCGATTCAGTTGGCGGCCTCCTCAATGGTTTCACCAGCAGGGAATACAGCTGCTACTTTGTCAAAATCCTCGCAGAAAAGCTGCCGATGGCGGTTGATCTGCTCGGTGATCTGATCTGTCATTCCAGGTTCGATCTTGATGACATAGAGAAGGAACGTCGGGTTATCCTCCAGGAGATCGCCATGATTGAGGACAGCCCGGAGGAATCGATTCACGACCAGTTTGCCCACGGCTTCTGGGCCGGGCATCCACTTGGCATGCCGGTGATCGGTACGCGTCAGTCGGTTGCCGATATAGATCGACAGCAGATGCTCAATTTCATGAGCGAGCGATACGTTGGCAGAAACCTCTGTGTGGTCGCTGCCGGCGGTCTCGATCACGAAGAACTGGTTACGCTGGTCAAACAGGCTCTTGATGGCGTCACTGACTCCGGGGTGGAGCAGGAATTTGTTGTCCCTGTCGTGAAGCGGCACATCGAGATGGTCCAGCGCGATCTTGAGCAGACCCATATCTGTCTTGGCCTGGAGGGGTTGCCGCAGAATCACGTAAACCGCTATGGCACCTACCTGCTCAACACGATTCTCGGTGGCAATATGAGCTCACGGTTGTTCCAGAAGGTTCGTGAGGATCTCGGCATGGCTTATTCGGTTTACAGCTACCATCACAACCACTCTGACAGCGGTGCTTTTATCGTCTACGCCGGCACCTCCTCGGAAAACGCACCACTGGTCACACGAACAATCCTTGAAGAGCTGACCCGTCTGCGATATGAAGCGGTCAGCTTCGAGGAACTGCAAAGTGCCAAAGATTATCTGAAAGGCAGCATGCTGCTCTCCATGGAAAGTATGGATAACCGCATGACGCGCCTGGCCAAAAACGAACTCTTCCTGAGGGATGTCGGCATCAGCCTTGACGAAAGTCGCGCGAATATCGATGCCGTTACGGTTGAACTGGTGCAGCATATAGCTGAAAGTCTGTTTGTCAATGAAACGCTCAATCTGCACGTCACCGGCCGGATCTCTCCCGCAGATTTCCCCGATGTCGATCTGCAGATAGG
>JBPPMD010000255.1:0-2326 GCA_051305875.1 Desulfuromonadales bacterium
GATGAAATTCGCATCAGCCAGGTCCTCGACAACCTGTTTAGTAATGCTGTCAAATACTCAAATGACATCCACGACGTGATCGAGGTGTCGGTAGTTAATCAGGAGACTCAGGTCTTGATCCGAGTCAGGGACGAGGGGGTCGGTATGACCACGGATGAACTCAGGCAGATCTATAATAAGTTTTTTCGTGCACAACCCGGGGAATCCGAAGTCGGCGGCCTCGGTCTGGGGATGGCAATCGTCAAAAATATTGTCGAAAGTCACAATGGGACGATCGATATTGTCAGCCAGAGGAAGGTCGGTACGACCGTTACGGTTGCATTGCCCAAATAGCCCGCATCTTTCAGCATGAATATAAAGCCAGCCGCTTTTCATCCGCAGACTCCGGATAACACAAGCAAAGTTTCCGGACGAAAACTAGATAGGATGCGAATCACGTCGAGGCCTTTCTCTGTTCTTGCACAAGATGATAACGAAGGTGAGAGCGATGAAAAAAACCAGCGCTACGCCAGCCCCCCAATAACCAAGCTGTTTAATCTGGCCGACTACATCTAGCTCCAATGCGTCAACCTGGGAACGGGCCTTGTCCATTTGCGTGCGGGTCTCGGCAAGCTGCGTGCGAAGAGCACTGAGCTCCTGACCGGTGTCAGCCTTTTGCGCTGCACGTTCACCCAGTAACATAGCCATTGATTCTTCAAGGGCCTCTATCCTTCCTGCCTGATCCGAATAGACACTGTTCTGCTTCCTGACCTCTTCGGTTAAAGCAATCAATGCCTCACCTAACCTGACAAGATCGTTCTCCAACAGTCTCGTCATCTCCTGCAGGTTTGCAGTTTCCTGAGACGATGCGGCGAGGCGTTCTTGAAATTGAAGACTTTCCTTGCCGATGGCGGAGACCAGCGAGTCGAGCTGCTTTTGCTGTTTCTCATGCGAAGCCTTGTTCTCTTTCAAATCTCTTTGCAGGTACCATAATTTTTCCTGTAACTGTTCGAGTTCCGTCAGAATGGAGACATTCTCGGCGTGCAGGGGCATCGAACAGAACAGTATTACGATCAGCAAGTATAGCGTTTTCAAGTCTGCCTCCATGAGACCGCGCAGCAAGTGTCGGTCGACTATGTTTGTGCCGTTACTCCGATCAAAACGTCCGGGGTTTCCGGATGGACACCAGTTTGTTTTTTGAGCCGGAGGCATCACATTTATCAGCCCCCTCCTTCAGCCACTAATCTATCTGCTCTGATGCTCAATGACGAAAACTGAATTGTCAACTGGCCGGATCTCATCGTTGAAACTGGTGTAGAATTCGACGGCTTGCGGGTAGTGGTACAACGCGTTCTGGTACTTCTCCGTATTCCCGCCGGCGTTCCTGGCCATGCAACTCAGGATCGTCTCGCGACTGAAAATGCTGGAGACCGTGACCATCACATTCCAGACCGGGGTCCGCTCCCTTGCGTAAAAGGTTTTTTGCGTACGAAGCAGGTAGATGGCGTCTTCCTGTTCGATCATGCAAACCCGCATCGGCTTGATGGCCTTGCCGATCAGGCTTCTTACTGATTTTTCTCTGACGATTGTGTCAATAATCTCCTGCAAGTTGCTGCCCAGTTCAATGTACTCGGCATCGCCGTCCCACAAGGGGACGATCTGCAAGTAGTAGAGGGTGAAGGGGCGGGCTTCCAATTCAACAATTGGCTCTTCGTCGGTCATGTCATTTCTCATCCTGGATGAAATCCTTTTGTTTCGCAGGCTGGCTGGAAACGTCTCCGACTCGTACACGCGGGTCAAGCTGTTCTCGCCTGCAATCGATACGACAGATCGTTGTCAATGTTGAGCATACCCTTTATTAAGTCTTTCAGGGAAGTCTTTAGAGACCGATCCAAATTGCACCGAAACCGTCACTTGTAGAATCATCTCGAACCGTTATCCTTATCTTATGGCATCGCACAGTGAATTTACGTGTAACCAACTAATCATATCCACAAACAGGTTTTTTCTGACATTTTCGGCTGAATTCTGGCATGGATACCCACAATTTCCTTTTGATATAATCTCAGCAGACAACTCCTGATCCGGCGGTGGACATGAGAATAGCGTGTGGTGCAACAGGCAGAGTCCTCATCCTTTATCTTTGCATCGTTCTGCTGCCGTTGACCGCTGTTTCAGCCGGAAACGACCGGATCAAAGAACGTCTGGCGATGGTGACGGAGCAGATTGTGGCGCGGGGCGTCAAGGGCCCGGTGACACTGGCGGCCATGCGCGAGGTGCCTAGACAACGCTTCGTGCCTCTGGTGCAGGCTGCCTCCGCCTACGATGACCGCCCCTTGCCGATAGG
>JBPPMD010000257.1:0-3021 GCA_051305875.1 Desulfuromonadales bacterium
CCCTGATGAGCTTCAGGACTGTTGCAGTAAGGTCCACCTGCGATCGCACAGGCACCGGAGGCAATGACCAGCTTCGGCTCGGGAATGGCGGCGTAGGTGTCGAGCAGAGCGCTCTTCATGTTTTCGGTGACCGGACCTGTAACCATGATGCCGTCGGCATGGCGTGGTGACGCAACGAACTGGATGCCAAAGCGGGCAAGATCGAAGACCAGGGTACTCAGAACATTCAGATCCGCTTCGCAGGCGTTGCACCCGCCGGCAGACACCTGCCGCAACTTCAGCGAGCGGCCGAAGAGCTTGCGCATGCTCTTGTTCAGCATTTCGGCCACGTGATAGACATTATCGTCGAGGAACATGTCTTCTCGCCGGCTTGTCGCCAGGCGGTAGTCGTTGCTGAAGGCCAACGCAGCATGATCGGCAGCCGCAGGACAGTCGGCGCAGAACAGGCAGCGGCCAAGATCAAGCTGCAGCTTTCCGCCGTTGCTGCTGAGAGCGGCAAAGGGGCAGCTGGCCACAGCGTCTGCACAGCTCTGCGGAGTAAGATTCTGCGCAAGCTGCGGCAGACCGCGGAAGCGTTCCGGCAGGACCGGTTCAACTTTTGGGTACTTGCCGGTGCGGTGCCCCTGGCGCAGGCGTTCACGGATAATTGTCAGCATAAGGAGCCTCCTGGGAGTCTGTCGGACTATACGAGCCGAACAGCCGGATTTGCAGCCGGCTCATGGATAGTCCGACAGACTCCTAAAGATCAAAACCGCAATACGAGAGATTGAAACTTTTGTTGCACAGCGGAAAATCGGAAATCTGCTGGCCACGCATGGCCATTGACAGGCCGCTCCAGTTATGGAACGAGGGATCGACAATTTTGTACCGATCGATCCGGCCGGCCGCGTCGGTAATCGCCGCATGCACCACTTCGCCGCGCCAGCCTTCACAGAGGGAAACCACCAGGCTATCGGCGGCGAGCGGACCAAGAGGCTGAGAGATCGGTCCCTGTGGCAGGCCCCTGAGAAGCTGATTGATCAGCTC
Source organism: Desulfuromonadales bacterium (assembly GCA_051305875.1). Classification (GTDB taxonomy): domain Bacteria; phylum Desulfobacterota; class Desulfuromonadia; order Desulfuromonadales; family BM103; genus M0040. Next base: position 1,027 of record JBPPMD010000257.1, read on the forward strand.
GAGTGAAGCATTGATCTCACGCCTGCGTACATTGCCGCGGGCGAAGACATCACCATCGAGTTCGATTATCGGGGTGTCGAAGCCCCCCTGCCAGATCCCGAATGGGTGATGGAGGCGGGCGTCACGCACCAGCCCACAGCCTCTCGCCGCCACCCCGACCATCCCCAGTGCCTCGGCGTCATCAGTTCGGACCAGCCCCGTTCCTTCGAAGCGTGCCAGCACCGAAGGCGCATCGAAACAGAGATCAATGGCGCCACGGGTCTCCCGTTTCAAGATCTTGAGCCGCTCGACAAAGGTCTGCTGCAAAGTTCCATCAAGGTCAAAACCGACTCCACCCGGACGCACCAGGCCACGGCCGAAGCGGCTACCGCAAAGCTCTGCGGTCAGGTTCAGATAATCGCCGCGCAGGCGGCCGCAGAAAGAGGCTGTCGGCAAAAAACCAACATCGCCGGCAAGCGCACCAATATCTCCGACATGGTTGGCCAAGCGTTCCAGTTCCAGGGCGAGGGCCCGAATAGCCTGGGCCCGCAGCGGTGCTTCGCACCCGGCAAGACTCTCCAGAAGCTGGCTATAGGCGGTTGCGTGGCCGACCGTGGTATCTCCAGCAGAGGTTTCGAGCAAATAGATAGTCGACGGGTGGGGACCGCCGATCAGCATCTGCTCGATGCCACGATGCTGGTAGCCGAGGGATATCTCCAGGTGCATAACCTCCTCGCCGTGGCTTTGAAAACGAAAGTGCCCCGGTTCAATGATGCCGGCGTGAACCGGTCCGACCGCAACTTCGTGGACTTCCTCGCCATCGACCCGATAGAACTCCATATCACCGGGAACCGGATGCTTCCCATGCGGCCGCCCCCAGATGTCGGCGGCGTCGATCCAGGTCTTGTGGAAACGCACCGGCTTCAACCAGGGGTGCTTGTCAGGGTGCACTCCATACTGTTCAGCCAGCTCACGCTCAAACAGGTGCAGTTGCGGACACAGCGGTGTCAATGACGGAAAAGATCCATTCACCTGAGTGCGCAACAGGCTCAATTCCCCATTCCAGTCGTGGGCAAGGATTGCATAAATTTCCAGGCCGTCTGCCAGTGGACGACCGAAATAACTGGCTATCCGTGCATCGGCCGCCACTTCTGCCAGCAAAGACTCGCTGAATTTGGCGTAATCGAGATGCGGCAGTTCTGCCAGAGGTACGACAAAGCCATTGCGGAAACGGCGTGGTTTCGAGCTGTTCATGGCTGTACCTCCAGCAGGGCTGCTGCCTCGCGCAGAGCCCTCTGCAATGGCTCGGGAAGATAGACGCCGAGCAGCAGAACCATCAGCAGAAAAATCAGCGGTGAAATGACCAATAGGAAACTGTCCTTGTAAGCAGACTCAAGTTTAACCGGTTCTCCTTGGGTGGCGGTGAGTACCGTCGCCCCCATGCCGATAAAAACCATTGCCAGCAGCAGGATCATCAGCAGTCCGATCCAGAGCTGGCCGTTGTCGAAAATGCCGCGCAGAATGGTAAACTCGCTCATGAAGAGACCAAAAGGAGGGGAACCGGTAATCGCCAGGAACCCGGCCAGAAACACACCGCCGGAAATCGGCAAGGTGGCGAGCGCCCCATGCACCCTGGAGAGCCGTTTGCTGTCATAGGCACGCTGGATGTTGCCCGCAGACAGGAACAGGCAGCCTTTGGTCAGGGCGTTGTTGACCAGGTGCAGCATGGCACCGAAGGTTGCCAGCCCACCGATACCAATGCCTATGGCGAGGATTCCCATGTGCTCGACTGAGGAATAAGCCAGCAGCCGTTTGATGTCGGGTTGACGCACCATGAAAATGGCTGCGAGCAATATTGACAGCAGTCCCATGCCGAGCAGTGCCTGGCGGGCCATGGCGCCATCTCCGGCCGCGGTCATGAGCTGCACGGCACGCAGGATAGCGAGAAAGGCGACACTGGTGAGGCCGCCGGCGAGCAGTGCCCCGACCATTCCCGGAGCCTCGCCATAAGCATCA
>JBPPMD010000275.1:0-7992 GCA_051305875.1 Desulfuromonadales bacterium
CGAGAAAAATATTCCGGCAGCAGTACCCGGTAACTGATCTTCGCTTCCTCAAGCATCTGCCTGGGTATACCAAACTTCCAGGCATGGCCGCTACCGGCCAGAACCACCACCCGGTAGTGAGGATTCTCCCGCAGGAATGTGACCAGGTTGCGTGCCATAATGATATCCCAGAGCAGCTGGGCCTCGCAGAAATAGAGGTATTGGTCGCCGTGACCGCCATAGCCGCCCATTGCCTGGCGGATATAATTGCTGTAAAACGGATTGACCTGGCACTGGACATTGCCGAGAGCCTTTCGATCTTTTTCGGAGAGCGACTGAAATCCGTTGCGTGCGACCTTTCTGGTAATACTGCGCGGGATGTTGAGTCCGATCATCTTCACTTCCTCGTTGCGGGCGTGATTGAAAATCTCCCGGTACACCTGCCACATGCTCCAGTTGTCGTTGTAGACCGCCAGGAACTCCGACAAAGGCATCTCCTTGCGGGTCCAGCGGTCGAGGGCCGCCTGGCTTTCCTTGCGGAACATTTCTAGCCCGATGGCCAGCGGTCGTTCATCATCGTCGAGAGCATCGATGATGCTCAACTGGGCGCTGTGGTGACCGACATGATCATGGAATTCTCCCAGGAAGATGACTTGTGCGCGACGCAGGTCGTCGAGCAGATCATCCGGGGAGACCTCAGTCTCCGCTGCGACGTCGAGGATATGCGGGTGAGCCAGGATCATTGTCGGGAACGACAGGGTGAAACCGGCGACAAGTGACAGCAGGATCAACGAGCGAATGTAATTCATGGACTATGTTCCTTTTCGAATAGAATCTTCAGCGGCGAATGTTCTGTTTCCCAGGTCGCCTTGACCTGATTGCGGCCGTCACGAAAAACCAGATAGCTATAGCGGCCGTAGTGAGAGATGCGGCGGGCCGTGTCCCGGGATGCTGCAAGCGAGCCGGGCAGAAAATATCCCGTGACACGTTTATCTTCATGACTGGCCATGACCATGAACAAAACATCTTCCGCTTCTGCATATGTCTTGTCACCTATCGAAAACTGATTTGCCGCAGCAGTAAAACCGGCCGGTAGCAGGGGACGCAGGTCCAGGCTTTTGGGCCAGCCAAGCACGAGCAGGTCTCTGCCGGGCGGTTGTTGGCGGAGGTAATCTGCTTCGCTCATCACCGGAGCCTGGTGCCATTGCAGGCCACGCAGCAGATCGCGGGAGGCTCCGAGCAATGCGTCAAACCCGGTCGAAACAACGACCAGAGGCACCTTCGACGCGCGCAGGTTATTCACCGTTGCCGGCAGTTCCTCCGGGTAGAGTTTGCGGAACAGGTTGCTCTCGGGATCAACGGTGAGACTGATCGGCCGATCATTGATGGTGAAGATAAAGGGTTTTTGGCTTCCAGAGAGGTCAAAGATCTGATCATGCTTGAGTGTTGCAGTTTCCAGTCGCAACGGCACAGCAAGATCGTAGACAGGCTCTTCCTGGAAGATGGTACCGGAAACCTGCCAACCGGCATCGACAGGTATGACACTGACATCCGTCAATCGTAGTTGCGGGGCGCCGGCCCGTCGGGTCCATTGGCGGAAGAATGCCGAGAGGTCCATAGCGGAAGCCGCCTCGAAGTGCCGCTGCAAATCGCTCCAGGTGTAGTACTTGCCAAGTCCGTCACGCGCCGTGGCCTGCAGACCCTGCCAAAAAGCTTCATCGCCGATCAGCTTGCGAAGCATGTGAAAGACCATGGCCGCCTTGCCGTAGCCGACCGCCTGATCGCGTTTTGTCATGCGGCTGCGAAAATCAGTCAACGGCAGGTCGTCACCGGCCTCAACCAGGGTCGCATAGTCACGCAGGATCTTGCGTCGATACTCGAACGCCTCTGCAGGTGCATACAGTTCTTTCAGGTAGTAATCAGCGACATAAGTGGCCAACCCTTCGCCCCAGTTGCCCGATTGATAATCGATCTCGATCGCATTACCCCACCAGGCGTGGGCAATCTCATGAGGCAGACTGGTGGTGCGGATAAACGGCAGCCTGATCACGCTGCTGCCGAGCAGGGTCCAGCCGGGAAGACCGTAGCCTGTTGGGTAGAAGTTCTCCACGACGGCGAACTTGGCGTAAGGATAGGGCCCGAACAATTCCTGGTAGAGCTGCAAGTATTCACGGCACGATTCCAGGTAGCCCGTTGCAAGGGCGGCATTCTCCGCACTGGTAAAGGCCAGGAGTTGTATCTCGCCAAGATCCTCCCGCTTGACTTGATAGTAGCCCGCAGCCAGGGACAGACTGGACTGAGGTAGCCGCGTCTGCCAGATCGTTTGTGAGCTTGTCGTGCTGGAATCAAGCTCGACCAGGCGGCCGGCGGTGACTCCGTACAAGCCTGGCGGTCCGACAATCGTCACGTGGAAAAGACTTTGCCTGTCGACCGGCAGCGGATGCCAGCCGGAATTACCTGAAAGGAAGCTGCCTTGAGGCATAATCGTTGCCGCAACACCAAAGGATGGGTCCTCGATGCCTACAAAATCCTGCGGTACGGGGTCATCGAAACGCACCCGGTAAGAGATGGTCAGATTGAAGACCCCACTCCCCGGCAGTATCTGCAAAAGCCCTTTGTCAAACATGAAGGCCGTCGGCTTGCCGTCGGTAGTCACCGCATCGATATCGGCCCCGACCGCCAGGCGAAACATTTCCGGCAGTTCAGAGTTCCTGTCAGCAGAAGTCAAAACCGCTCGCCCTTCCAGTCGATGTTCTTCCGGGAATAGCTGGATGGACAGTCTCTGGTCAATCAGACCATTCGCAGCAGCCATCACCGGAGCGATTCCCATCGGCCACAGAAGCGATATGAGGAACATAATCCGCAACATTTTTTAATTATATCACCAAGAAGAGCTGACGACAGTCTCAGACCGACAATCCTGACATATGAGACTTATCACTGCGGGCAGAGTATGGTAGATATAAACGATTCGTGAATCGAGACTGATTCCATGAACAGGAGTAGAAATGGGGTCCTATTTCACGGTAACCAGGAAAGTCGCCCTTGGTTATCTGGTAATCATCACGTTCAGCATGCTTGCTCTCGGTTATGCCCTGATCAGCCTGCATGACCATAATCGCCGTACCGGGCAACTGGTGGGAGGCCAGTTCCAGGCCTTTACCCTGATGCGGGACATACGGCAGAACCTGTTGGGCCAGGAAAACCTGGAAAAGCAACTGGTCATCCTGCGCGATCCACAGTTGCTGGGCTTGCTCGAACGACGCGCCGCAGATCTCGACAACCTGCTCGCAGACGTCAAAACTTTTCACCTGCCCGTCTATTTCATGTCCCTGCCCGCCAGAATAGATGAATACACGTCACAGACCCGTCTCCTCATGCAAATCTTTGCCGAGGGCGACTGGGATCGGGCCGCGGCCATGGCCACAACCACGACAGCACCGCTGCGCAGTCAGCTCTTTGCAGAGATGACCGACCTCAGGGCACAGCATCAGTCCGCTTTGGACAAGGGCCTGTACGAGCTGTCACAGCAGAGTAATAAGGCCTACCGGCTGACGCTGATCATCAGCCTCATCGGCATCATCCTCTCGGCTCCCGTTGCCCTCACCGTGATCGCCAGTATTCACGGCTCGGTCAATGCTCTGCAAAAAGCCACTCGGGACATTGCTGCCGGTGACTTCGAAACCCGGATTGATATCCGCAGCAATGACGAGTTCGGTCAACTTGCCCGGGACTTTGCCAGTATGGCGCATAAGCTCATGGAGCTGGAGCAGCTGCATCTGGATGCCAATCCCTTGACTCGTCTGCCCGGGAACCTGACGATTGATCGTGAACTGGAACAGCGCATCGCAAAGAAACTGCCATTCGCCCACCTGTATATCGACCTGGACAATTTCAAGGCTTACGGCGACCACTACGGCTACAAGACCGGCAGCGATGCAATCAACCTCGTCGGCAACCTGATTCAGGAGGTCGTTGAACGGCACGGCGGCAAAGAAGATCTGGTCGGCCATATCGGTGGAGACGATTATGTGGTCTTGACGGAACCGCATCGCGGCGAAGAGATCGCTAAAGCCATCATCAGCACCTTCGACCGCCACGTCCCGGAACTTTACGATGAAAAGGATCTGAAGGCGGGTTTCATTCTCGGCACTGACCGCTATGGCATCAAGCGCACCTTTCCGCTGCTGACCGTGTCCATTGCCATCACACTCTCCGAAAATCTGGAGCATCCTTCCCTTTTGACCATCAGCCACAATTGTGCAAGGATGAAAGGGCATCTGAAACAGCTCAAGAACAGCAACTATCTCATTGACCGCAGGAAGCAACTATCATGACAACAGTAATCCGCTGGTTCTCCCCATTTCTGGTTTACCTCATGCTGAGCGGGTGCAGCAGTCTGCCCATGCTGACCATGCCCACATCAGAAGAAACCAGGCTCTTCGCGCAAGGCATGGACCAGTATATCGAATCCCGCGATCTGACGACCCTGAAACTGCTACCACAGAAATATCCGCGAGGTGAGTGGCGGGACAGAGCCGAAGGCATCATCGCTATCGCCGAAGAAACCGAGCTCTTCGCAATGGGTGTGGATCAATACATCAAATCCCGCGACCTGAAGACCCTGAAACAGTTACCGAAGAAATATCCGCAAGGAGAATGGCGGGGCAGAGCCGCAGGGATTACCGATATCGCCGAGCAGCAGCGGCAACAGCAAAACAGCCTGGCCAAGAAAAAAGAGGAACTCGCCCACACTCTGCAAGAGAAGGAAGTTCTCTTTGAAGACAACAAGATTCTGGAAGTGACCCTGGAGCGACTGAAACAGGTGCTGATCGATATGGAGCTGAGGGCAGAATAACCCCGCGGCATACTCATGTGTTTCAAAGTCTGAGTATCGGGAGAAAGCCCGGACGGTCAAAAAGCCATGACTAACCGGCCAGTGTCTGCCGGACTATACAGGCTGAAGTGAATGTCACAGACAGTCTCAGGTCAGCTTGCCCATATCCCGATGCAGCTCCTCCCGCAAGCCATAGGCAATCGGACCGACCAGACCCTGGTTAATGGTGAAATCGTCGACCTTGACCACGGGCATCACTTCCAGAGACGTGGAGGTGATGAAAACCTCGTCGGAAAACTTCAGATCCTGAAGCTTGAATTCACCTTTGATGACGCGCAGGTTCAACTTTTCTTCGCACAGCCGTATGATGGTTGAGCGGGTCACTCCTTCCAGCAATCCGGTCGAGGCATCGGGGGTAAAGACCCACTGGCCCCTGGTCCAGAAAATATTCGAAGAAGCCCCTTCGCAGATATGCTCCTTGTTATTCAGCATGATCACTTCAAAGGCTCCCGAGGATGTGGCTTCGAGTTTGCCCAGCAGGCTGTTGAGATTGCTGATTGACTTGATTTTGGGATTAATCGCTTCGGGTGCGTTTCTGCGGGTCTCGGCCACGCGCAGCTGGATACCCTTTTGATAACAGGCGTTGTCAAGGCCCTGGAATTCTCTGCCTATCACCAGGCAGGTCAGATCATTCTCCATGGTGCGCTGAAATCCGATCTGCCCCTTGCCGCGGGTTATGATGATCCGGTAATAAGCTTCGTGCAAAGCGTTTCTTCGTCGCAGCTCCAGCAGGACCGTTTCCAGCTCTTGCTGGGTGAAGGTCACCGGATAGCAAAGGGCCGCAGCCGACTGCAGCAGTCGTTGGTAGTGCTGGGTAAACTGGTAAAGCCGGTCACCTATGGAACGGAAGCTTTCAAAGATACCGTCACCATATAAAAAGCCCTGATCGAAGACGGAAACCGTCGCGACATCGCTCTTGACGAATTCACCGTTTAAATAGACATCGCTCATTGTTTGCTCCTGTTGTAACGGCTCAAACGTCATAATAACAACGAGGACTTATACCGAAACCAGGCACGACCTTTTTATGGTCGTCTCAGAATCTTAACGTTCACCTGGTTGCCAGTTCCAGCAGTTCGATCTCGAAAGTCAGATTTTCACCGGCCAACGGATGATTGGCATCGATGGTCACCGTCTCATCGGTGACCTCAGTCACGGTCGCGACCATCGGCGGATAACCTTCGCCACCGTCAGACTGCAATTGCATACCGACTTCGGGGATCACACCCTCGGCAAACTGGCTGTATTCGATTACATGCAGTAACTCTTCATGATGCGGTCCATAGGCGTCTTCGACAGGGATAGTCACGGTTTTGGTTTCACCAACGGCCATAGCGGCCACCGCTACGTCGAAACCGTTAATCACCTGATCGGCACCGAGCACGAATTCGAAGGGTTCTCGTTCACGCGAGCTGTCAAACACCGTCCCGTCAGACAGAGACCCGGTATAATGTACTTTGGCGGTCTTGTTGTTTGCGTTTTCCGACATATCTTCTCCTTTTTTGACAGTGATTATTGCCTTTGACTAACACACTGCCGTTCTGTTGTGAAGGAGATAAAGGTATTTTCCGCATTTTTCCCGGTGCTGGGAATGCTTGCTGGAGTCAGGAGATGAGATGAACTAAAGTTTATCGAGCAAGCGGACAAAATCCTCCGGCATCCCGGTGTCGAAGGTCATTTTCCTGCCATTAAAGGGATGGAGGAATGAAATCGATCGGCCATGAAGGGCGAGCCGGTTCGAAACTGCGCCACCATCTCCGTATTTCGTGTCACCCGCGACAGGATGGCCCTTGTCGGCAAAATGCACGCGGATCTGGTGCTTCCGGCCAGTAAGAAGGTGAATGTCCACCAGACTGAACCCTTTGGTCTCCTGCAAGACTTTGTACTCTGTATGGGAGAGTTTCCCTTTGGCGGCGTTCAGGGTCGAATAGACTTTCTGTGCCGTATTCTCGGCGAGATAGCTGGAGATCATTCCTTCTTTCGGCTCCAGCCGACCGTGGACGATGGCCAGGTAATGCTTGTCGGTCTGCTCCCAATGCTCCTGCAAAAACTGCTTGGCCTGCACGCTTTTGGCAAAAATCAGGATCCCGGACGTGTCCCGATCCAGGCGATGGACCACATACACCCGGTTACGCGATTTAGGATTGCCCTTGCGGACGTAATCATTGAGCAGATAGTGGACCGTTCGCGACTTGTCCCGATCCGTGCCGATGGTCAGTAATCCCGAAGGCTTCTCCACGACGATGAGGTCCTTGTCCTCGTGCAGGAGGGTCAGCCCTCTTGGCTCGTGTTTTCTCGTCGGCCGACTTGCTTTGTGCTGAGGATGCAATTGACTTATGCCTTTCCCTGGTTAAGCCAGGAAGTTCTTGAGACCGGTAAAAAAAATCTGTGCGGCAATGGCGGATACGAACAGCCCGGTCAACTTGGTGAGGATCGTCAGCCCCTGCTGGCCAAGGAACCTTTCAAGACGACCGGCAGCAAAGAGCAGACCACCGACTGCCAGAACAGCGCACAAAAGGGCTAAACAGGCTGTGACTTTCTCAGGAACGGTTTTAAGGCCAGCCCCCATGACCAGCAAAGCCCCGATCGTGCCGGGCCCCACGGTGATCGGGATCGCCAGAGGCACGACAGCGACGTCTTCCTTTGAATCCAGGGGGGAGACGGTCGCCTTGCCCTGGATCATTGCAACCGCCGAGATAAACAGGACCGCCCCGGCGCCGATGCGGAAGGCATCGAGAGTGATGCCGAACAGGGCAAAAATATAAGTACCAAACAAAAACAAGGCAAAGCAGGTCAGGCCAACCGCCAATGTGACTTTTATCGCAATCTTTTGCCGTTCGGCCTGCGCATCATCTTTGGTGAGAGACAAGAAGGCCGAGATGACGAAAAACGGCGTAAAGATCATAAATATTTTGAGGAAGACATTGATGAATAATGTGAGCATTCCTGACATTTGCAAACCTCTTGAATCTGTTCTTGAGAGAGCCCAGGGTACAAAGGCTCGTCGCGCAACGCACAAATGACGAATGCGACTCCCGACACAAACTCGGCGAATTATGAGAATATAGCACACTCGACTTTACAAGCGAACCGAAGTCAAAACAGCTTTGGCTTGT
>JBPPMD010000286.1:0-3216 GCA_051305875.1 Desulfuromonadales bacterium
GGCACCGATCGCAAGCAGTTCCTGGTGGATGCGGGCAAGTCGGGAGGTATCAGTACCTTTTCCCAGCTCGATGCAGAGCACCGGCCGCTGCCGACCCGGCTCACCGACACCAACCAGAGCGGTGCGAAACACATCCTGATGGGTATTAAAAATTGCCTCGCAGGGGATGGTAAAAAGGGTTTCATCAATGGTCACGACCCGGTGTGCTTTACGGCCACAGAACCAGACGCGACCCTGTTCGTCGCGGTAGCCGAGATCGCCCATGCGATGGTAGAAACTGTCATGATCAGGATCGGGGATTTTGCCAAGGGCTGTAGATTGCGGGCGGTTGAAATAGCTGCGCGTCACCTGCGGCCCCTTAACGACAATCTCGCCAATCTCGTCAACACCAAGCTTCAGATTGGTATCCCAGCGTACGATCGGCTCATCGGCAATAGCAATGATCTCCAGTTCGACCCCCGGCACCGGTTCGCCGACACAGACTCCGCGACCACGGTCGGTGGCATGACAGGTCTCGGCGAGGATCTCGGTACTGCCGATGGAACAAACCGGCAGGGCTTCGGTGGCTCCGTAAGGGGTAAAGACCTGAGCCCCGGCAGAGAGCATGCTGGTAAACCGTTTGAGCACTGCCGCCGGCACCGGTGCTCCGGCGGAAATGGCCCGTTTGAGGCTCGGCAGTTTGATCCCTTGCGCTTCGCCGTAGCGGCCGACCCGGTTGATCAGAGCCGGGGAGCCAAACATGGTCGTGATCTGAAACCTCTCAATGGCGGCAATAATCTTGACCGGGTCGACATCGGCAGGGCGGGTGAAGTCCATCTCCGGAATCACTGAAGTCATGCCCAATGCCGGGGCAAACAGGGCAAACAGCGGGAACGTCGGCAAATCAATTTCGCCGGGGCGAATGTCATAGACCAGGCGCAGCATTTCTACCTGGGCAGAGAAGTTGCCGTGGCTGTACACCGCGCCTTTCGGTACGCCGGTACTGCCGCTGGTGAAGAGAATCGCCGCCACTTCATCATCATCGGTGTGCGCAGTCTCGTAGTGGCTGTCGTGAGCATCAGTCGTCAACAACCCTTCAAGGGTCGCACCGCCCCACAAGAGCCGTCGGCCAACGGTGAGCAGGATATTGACCGTCGGCTTCCCCCAGCCGAACAGCATGCGAGCAAGGTGTGCTTTGGGGACGCCGATAAAGGCTTGCGGTTGCGCTTCGGCAAAGCAGGTCTTGAGGTTCTTGACGCCCATCCCCGGGTCAACCAGAACCGGTACGGCGCCGATTTTGAAAAGAGCGAAGGTCAGGGCAAAGAATTCGAATCCGGGAGGGACCATCAGGACTGTGCGCACACCGCGGCGGATACCGATCGATTCGAGCGCATGTGCCATGCGACCGCTCTCCCGGTCGAGCTCGGCGAAAGTGTATCGATCGTAGAGGATCTGCTGTTGACTGTCACAGCCGTTGGGGATGAAGATTGCCGGTGTTTCCGGCTGGAGTCGCGCCATTTCCGGAAGGTGTGCAGCGACATTGGCAGAGGTAGCCGGGATCATTACGTTGTGCCGTCAAGCGACCCGGCAACCGGTTCATCAAGCGGATGCGCGGCCAGGAACTGCTCGATTATCGGGATCACCTCGTCACTGGCATCTTCGAGAATGTAGTGCCCGCAATCGGCAAAAGCATGCACCTCGGCTTGCGGAAAGCGACGCTGCCATTCTTTGAGGAAATGCTTGTCGAATACGAAGTCCTTCATGCCCCAGCAGATGGTCATCGGTACATCAGTAAAACGCTGCAGGCCTGCCTCGACGTCACTGACCAGGGAGTAACCGGGGTCCTCCGGTTTGAGCGGTATATCCTGGACGAACCGCAGGGTGGCAATGCGGTCAGCAACTGTATCGTAGGGTGCGCAGTAGGCGCCGCGCAGCGCCTGAGACATCGGATTGCGCTTGCAACCGACCCGGGCAGCCATCAGGGCAAACATGTTCAGCCGCTGGACCAGGAACGCACCGAAGGCGGTATCGCGGCAGATCTTCAGGGCCAGCGGCATTTTCTTGCCGGCCGGCAGGTGAAAGGCCGCGGTATTCAGGATGACAAGCCGGGCAATCCGTTGCGGATGGCGGCAGGCATAAGCCATGCCGATCATGCCGCCCCAGTCATGGACAACCAGGGTGACCCGCTCGCGAACTTGCAAATGTTCAAGCAACGCATCGAGGTCGTCGACCCGTTGCTGCAAAGTGTAGGAGTAGTCCTCATCCCCGGGCTTTTCCGAAAGACCGCAGCCGATATGATCGGGGACGATGACGCGATAGCGATCCCGTAAGGCCCTGGCCAGGTTGCGGTAGTAGAAGGACCAGCTCGGATTGCCGTGGAGCATGACCACCGGATCGCCCTGCCCTTCGTCGAGGTAATGGTATTGCAGACCGTTCAGCTTGAGGAAATTATTTTCAAAGGGGTAGAGATCACTCATTGATGTACTCGTCGAAAAAAACAACGGAAAGACAACGCAAGAGAAGGTTTAACGCGGCACAAAGAACGCAGAGATAACACTGCTCATTATTGAGAGAATGCCTTTGATGGGGCCAATCTCCTCTGCGTCTCAGCGACTTTGCGTTAATATTTTTTTAAAAAGGTCTTTGCCTTCGTTTGGGTTATAAATTCAAAAATTAATGGCCACAAGATTTACCACTGGATACCTAACATGAGGCAATTTAATCCGCTGCCGATGCCGAGAAAGCCGACGACATCGCCGGGCAACAAAAAATCGCGCTCCTTGGCAATTGCGGCGGTCACCGGTAGAGACACCGTGCCCATATTGCCGAGGAACTCGTAAGTGCTGAAGTCTTTCTCCTGATCAATACCTATTTTTTGCAGGATCAGTTTCTGGTGAGCCTCGCCGACCTGATGGCAAATCACCTTGTCGATCCGGTCCGTGGTCAGTTCCAGTTCCTTGAGAAAGGCGTCCCAGGTCCTTTTGCCCAGCTCCACACCGTACTTCATGACCGCAACCGCGTCAGTCTGCATATAAGGGACGTGATTTTCCGGGTCATCCGACTGGATTCCCCAACGGCAGAGAGTGTGGTGCTGGGGCTCGGCCAGATTAACCCCACCGAGCAGTCGGGGCCGTCGCGAAGGCGTGAAGGAGCCATCGGTGAGCAGGACGGCGGCCGCACCGGAGCCACCGGTCAGGGTCGCCAGCGACTTGGTGAAATTTTCCATGGTCGGGTTGT
>JBPPMD010000290.1:0-6055 GCA_051305875.1 Desulfuromonadales bacterium
AATCTTTACCTGGTACTCAACCTGACCATCGCCGTCTACTACCTCTACAACCTTTATTACAAGCGGGTGCCAAATAAGAATTTCATGACGCCGTTGTTGCTCTTGTCGATTCCAGCCGCCATTTCAATTCACACGGTGACAGCCTTCCTCTACAACGGCCTGGCTGCCCGACCGTTCTGGAACGCTTCGATCCTGGCCCCGCGTTTTCTCGCTTCAGCATTCTGCTCCGGTCCGGCGTTCATGATCCTGATCTTCTTCCTGGTTCGCAAGTACACCCGCTTCAAGATCACGGACGAAGCTATTCAAAAGATTGCCGAGCTGATCGCTTACGCGATGTTCATTAACCTCTTTCTGTTGGGGGCCGAGATTTTTAAAGAGTACTACTCCGATACTGTTCACCTGGCACCGATGCAGTACCTGCTTCAAGGCCTGCACGGTCATAATGCCCTGGTTCCCTGGATCTGGACGGCAATGATCTTTAACGTCACGGCCTTTATGATCTTCCTGATCCCTGAAACACGGCGCAACAATACAATCCTGGTGCTTGGCTGCGTCCTGATCTTTATTGGTGTCTATATCGAGAAAGGCATGGGACTGGTTATCCCGGGTTTTGTCCCTGATGTCCTTCATGAGATCTATGAGTATGCTCCTTCGGGTATGGAAATGATGCTTGCAATTGGGATTTGGGCGACCGGGTTGTTTGTCTTTACCATGTTGCTGCGCGTTGCAATCCCGATTATGAACGGTGATTTCCACGTCGCTGACGATGGTGTCGACTTTCACATCGGTGACAACATGTTTTTTCTGAGTAAAGAGGACCGGGCAAAGCGAGCCCGGGAATCTGATCAAAATCCGCTGGCGGATGAGACGGCACAGCTTTGATTTTCAGAGTGTAGACCTGCTCATCAAGCACAGTGGATTGCTCTTTAGAACCTATTAGGCAAATTAATTTTATCGGAAGAGAGGGAAACAATCGTGAAAAGTCATGTTTGGCGACCACTGTTTGTGGTCATTGGCATTGTCGCCGCAATCCTGCTGTTCCGGGCGTTTTACGTGCCGGACAATTTTGGCTCAGGCGAATACGGCTTCATGTACAGCTTCCATAACAAGGATAATAATGAAATATGGAAGCAGCAGCCGCTCAAATACCGTGATACGGGCAAGCAGAAGATGCACGAGTACTGCGGAGAATGCCACGGCGATGAAGTTGAAATTCGCACCGAGGACCTGCACGGGGTCATCGCCTGTGAAAACTGTCATGGCCCGGCTCTCGAGCATCCGGATGATCCGGAACTTCTTGTGATCGACAGAAGTCGCGATCTCTGCCTGCGCTGCCATACGCTGCTGCCTTACACCACCAGTGAGCGCAAGCGCATTCCGGGCATTGATCCCAAGGAGCATAACGTCGATGAGGCTTGCGTCGATTGTCATAATCCGCACAACCCGAGACTGGAGGATATGTAGTTATGAAGCGGCGTGATTTTATAAAAAAAACGATTGTGGTCATTGCCGGCGCCTCGGTTCCTCTCTCGGCCCTCGAGTTCGTTGATCCGAGAGAGGTTCTGGCAGCCAATCCTGATATTCACTGGGCGTTTCTGATCGACACCTATAAATGCGTCGGCTGCGGTTTCTGCGTTAAAGCTTGCAAGACCGAGAATGACATTCCCTTCGAGGCCAATGTCAGCCGCACCTGGGTTGAGCGTTACGTCTACACCAAGGATGACCGTCGCTATATCGACAGCCCGAAATCTGCGCTGTATGGTTTTACCGAAGCGCGAATTGATCTTGGCGAGAAGCTGGGCTACAAGGAAATTGACGCTGACAATGTCGGCAAGGCCTTTTTTGTGCCGAAGCTCTGCAATCACTGTGCAACACCGCCCTGTACTCAGGTCTGCCCTGTAGGTGCCACTTACAAGACTGATGACGGCGTCGTGCTGGTAGATCGTTCCTGGTGTATCGGCTGCGGGTACTGCATCATGGCCTGTCCTTTTGGTGCCCGCTACTTTCATCCGACCGAGCATGTCGTCGACAAATGCACCTTCTGCTACCATCGCATCACCAAAGGGCTGGAAACCGCCTGTGTCAACGCCTGTCCGTTTAGTGCGCGCAAGATGTGCAACATCAAGGATATCAATGACCCGGTCACGAAGATCATTCTTAATGAACGTGTTGGTGTTCTCAAAGACGAATTCGGAACCAAGCCCCAGGCCTTCTATATCGGCCTCGCCTCGGAGGTGCGTTAATCATGGTTGAGCAAGCAATGACCGTTCACGGAGAACTCTGGACCGTCAAGGAACTCTTCGTTCTACCCAATGAGTACATCTACTGGTCGATCCAGATCGTCATGTACCCATTCATGACAGGCCTTGTTGCCGGCGCCTTTGTCCTTTCATCCCTCTACCATGTGTTCGGAGTCAAACAGCTCAAAGAGATTGCCCGCTTTTCGCTGGTCTTCTCTTTTGCACTGTTACCGGTGGCCATGATGCCGCTGTTGCTGCATTTGCAGCAGCCGCTTCGCGGCATTCACGTCATGATGACACCGCATTTCACCTCGGCGATTGCAGCATTTGGTATCGTCTTCATGACCTACGCTTTTATTGTCGCCTCGGAGCTTTGGTTTGAATACCGCCGCCACTTTGTCTTAACGACTCAGGCCCTGACGGCGCAATCACAACGCAGCAGCTTCGATACCCTGCGTATGAACTTCTTCAAAGTACTGACCCTCGGCGCTATGGACATCAGCGACGAGGCCATCAAAAAAGATCACAATGCAGTTAAAAAGCTGGCGACCATCGGTATCCCGGTCGCTTGCTTCCTGCACGGCTATGCAGGCTTTATCTTTGGTTCGGTCAAAGCCAACGCACTCTGGATGACCCCGCTGATGCCCGTTATCTTCATCTTTTCCGCAGTTGTTTCAGGGATCGCCCTCTGCATCCTCTGCTACGTTTTGACCATGGAGATTCGCAAGTTCATGGCCAGGCGCAAATTAAGCCGCTGGGCCAAGGACAAAAACGCACCCTCTGTCGAAGAGTTGCAGTCCGCAGAGACCTTGGAAATCTCAACAGCCTCCAACTACCTGCTCTATTTCATGATTGCTGCTCTCACCCTTGAAATACTCGACCTGATTTTCCGCGGTTACACGCAGGTCAAGTCCTGGGACATTCTGCGTGAGGTCATCATGGAACGCGACTTCAACAAGATTTTCATTATGCAGTACGCAATTGGCAACGTCCTGCCTTTCCTGCTGATGGTGCTCCCCGGTCGAACTATACGTCGCACCACCATCGCCACCGTGCTGGTTATCTTCGGGGTGTTTATGATGCGTTGGAACGTTGTCATCGGTGGCCAGGCATTCTCCTTAAGCTTTGCCGGCTTCATGCATTATCACATGCCGATCATACCGACGTCCTGGGAGACCTTCCGTGAAGGATTAGCCGGCGCAGTCACAGTCATGGCCACACCTTTTGTGATCTTCTGGTTCCTTAACAAGATCATCCCGGCGTTCCTCAAGGACGAAGAGGTCCACTGACATTTTTTTGCAAAAAACAAAAGGCCGCTCTCATCGAAGAGCGGCCTTTTTCATACTACAAAGCAGAGCCACGATTAAACCATGGCTCTGCTTTTATTAGTTAGCGTCCATCCGAACGAAAACAAGTTAATTGAACATTTTAGCGCCAAGATAGGCAAGTGCCGGCCAGGCGATTAAGATTGCGGAGACAAAGGCAAAGATGCCAAGGACGCCCATTATAGCGATGGTGTAACTGGTTTTGACGTTATTAACAATATTGGCTGCGGTTTTCATGGTATTTCTCCTATGATTTCTCTCAATAGATGAGAGGGTCGGTTGTTACCGTCTGATTCCTAATTGAACAATTTTGAAGCGATGTAAGCAAGTGCCGGCCAGGCAATCAGTACGGCCGAGAAAAAAGCCACCACGCCGAGCGCGGCGATGATCAGAACCAGGTAACTGCTTTTCACAGAATCCATAAAGCGGCTTTGAGTTTTCATGACGTCCTCCTGTCTTTTTGGTTGTAACCTGTCCCTCTTTCTTGATTAAATATTTAACATTAAATTTATTTCATGTCAACAATATAAGTTAAAAAAACTTCATTATCTTTAAGGAAGCGCTAACCTCTCCTTTTTTCTTGTTTTTTTTAGCTTTATTTGTTAAATAAACACCAATTAATCCTTTTTGCTTAATGGCTTTTTTTTAATTTATTAACTTTTCAGGCGTCCTGATAGAGAATTAACAGGCTGCCAATCGATTATGCACTCGCAAAAACTCATGGGATGGCTAAGCAAAAATTTCATCCTACAAGGCTTGGTGTTTTTTCAGGGGCGAAGGCATACATAGGGTATGTCGAGGTCCTGAAAAAACGCCATAACGCCGTAGGGTGGACTTTTTGCGACGCCATCAATCGATGAGTAACAGGAGTATCCCATGGGACAGTTCGACATGGTCAAGGACTTCTTCCTTGGCATCAGCCGCAGCCGCGTATCTCTTATTGGTGGCATGCTTGTTACCATCACCACCCCTTTTCTGGTCAGCTACATGCTGGCCGATACGATCTGGCACGTAAAGAACCCCTACTTCGGCGCAGCAGTCTACCTTGCCCTGGGTCCGGTCTTTCTCGGCGGACTGGCAATGATCTTTATCGGCGCCTTCTTTTTCCGCGGTGATCGTGATGTTCATCTCTTCACACTTCAATATCTGCGCAGATATTTCACCGAACCAGACATGTTCGGCCGCCTGCGCAGAAACGTCTTTCTGATCGTACTGCTGACTTCAGTCAACTTTGCCGTATTCAGCATGTTTCTCTACCGGGCCTATCATTACATGGAGTCGACCCAGTTCTGCGGTCAGTTCTGCCACACAGTCATGCAACCTGAGCACACCGCTTATCAAAACTCACCACATTCACGTGTTGCCTGTGTTGAATGTCATATCGGCTCTGGTGCTGACTGGTTTGTGAAATCGAAGATTTCAGGGGCACGCCAGTTGCTGGCAGTGGCAGCCGGAACCTACCCGACCCCTATTGAAACGCCTGTGCATGGACTTCGCCCGGCAAGAGAGACCTGCGAAGAATGTCACAGACCCGAGCTCTTTCATGGCGACAAGCTTAATGTCACCAGGAGTTTTCTTCCGGACGAGCAAAACAGCACTGTGTACAATGTCCTCTTGATGAAAATTGGCAGCGCCGGAGACCGGACACAAAGTTCGCACGGCATTCACTGGCATGTTGCTCCCGAGAACAAGATCACCTACAGGGCGACGGATTACAAGCGCATGGTGATTCCGGAGGTCACCCTGACCCGGGCGGATGGGACACAAACAGTGTTCCGCACATCTGATGCGGATGAACTGTTACAGGAAACCGGACAAGAGGATACTGTTCGCGAGATGGATTGCATCGACTGCCACAACCGCCCATCGCACATCTACCTGCCTGCGGATGTGGCCCTGGACCGCAAACTGGCTGAAGGCAAGATTCCTCAGGAGCTTCCCTACATCAAACAGCAGGCACTGGAACTGATCACGGCCGATTACGCAAGCACGGAACTGGCGCGGGAGAGCATCACCGACGGTCTCACCAGCTGGTACCAAGCCAACTATCCGCAACTGGTCGCAGAACAGCCTCAATTGCTGGAAAAGGCTGTTGCCGGAGTCGTTACCGCCTACACTGAAAATGTTTTTCCGGAGATGAACGTTGAATGGGGCACCTACGTAAACCATATCAGCCATGGCCCGGACTTCGATATCGGCTGTTTCCGCTGTCACGATGACATGCATGAGAGCCCGGACGGCAAAACCATCTCTGCCGACTGCAACACCTGTCATACCTTGTTAGCCATAGAGGAGGATAATCCACCGATCCTGAAAACCCTGCAGGGAGCTGCCCGCTAGGAGACTGTCGGACGATACGGACCGAAGCGAAAATTTGGATGTTTGAGAACAGATTTTAGCTCGTTTGCAGCTCCATAGCCGTAGCTATAGAGCAAAAAGGAGCTGAAATATGGGCCAAACAGCCGAATTTGCAGCCGGTTCATGGATAGT
>JBPPMD010000306.1:0-2694 GCA_051305875.1 Desulfuromonadales bacterium
GAGATGCTGTCGCTCTGATCCGTGGCAAGAAAGGCTCGGAGGTAAGATTAACCGTGCGACGGTTGGGCCTTAAACCTTTTGTCATCGCAATTGTTCGTGATGTTGTGATTATTGAGGAGTCTTTTGTCAAATCCGCCCTGGTGACTGATCCACAATCAGGGAATCGTTATGGTTACGTTAAAATCCCGAGCTTTTACCGCGATTTTGAAACGACTCGTGATGGTGGTGAGGGGCGAAACTCGACTGATGACGTCAAAGCGGCACTTGAAGCTTTTGACGAAAAGCAGATGGACGGCCTGATCCTTGACCTGCGCAACAATGGTGGTGGTGCCTTGACAGATGCAGTCGGTATTGCCGGGCTGTTCCTGGGTGAAGGTCCTGTCGTACAGGTCCGCAACAGTGATGGCGATGCCAAGGTTTTGTACAGCTACAACAAAAAGGTCGAGTATCATGGCCCGATGATTGTGCTGGTCAATCAGTTCAGTGCTTCGGCCTCTGAGATTGTTGCCGGGGCTCTGCAGGACTATGTCCGTGCCGTAATTGTCGGCAGCGAGCATACTCACGGCAAGGGTACCGTACAGGTTATTCTGGATCTGGACAAAAGTTTAACCTTAAGGAATATGCGCGAGTATCTGCCTCTCGGTGCCCTTAAAGTGACGACCCAGAAATTTTACCGTGTCAGCGGCGATTCAACCCAGTATCGTGGAGTTATTCCGGATATCATTCTGCCTGATCGCAGTCGTTACAATGAATATGGAGAACGTTACCTGGATTACAGTCTCCCCTGGGACCGCATTGAAGAAGTAGAGCACAAGGAATGGCCGCCGGTAGATCGTGCCGACCTGCAGACCAGAAGCCGGGAGAGAGTTGCCAAAAATGAGGATTTTATTGAAATCCAGCGCGTCGCTGAGGCAATAGGCGAACGCATCAAAAAGACGCGCCAGTCGCTGTTGATCGATGATGTCTTACGCGAAAGAGACGACTTGCTGGGCGTGGATTCAGGCCCGCATGCCTCAGACGTCGGTGAAATTGATGAGCTTGATGTTGAACAGAAGAAGCAGGAAGAAGATCAACTGGATGCTACGGAGAAGTTGATAGAAAACGTGATCAAAGATGTTTATGCCAAGGAATCCATGGCGATTCTCGCCGACCTGGCTGCTCAGAAAACTGAGGTTGCCGTCAAAAAGCACGAGTAAAAGAAGCGTCTGAACAGATCCGGAATCTCCGGATGGCACGACCGCAGTTTTCGTCCGGAAACGGCCATTTTCCGGACGAAAACTACTTAAAAGACAGCCGGAAGCGCCGTTGGCAGCTTCCGGCTTTTTTGCGTTTGACTCGCCGCAGAAAAATCAGGGCTGCAGACCCAGACCGGTCAACAACCATTGGTAAGCCGACATTTTTTCTATCTCTCCGGCCAGCGCCAAGACTTTCTCCCGTTCGGTCCCCTTTACTTCAGGAAGGACTCCCAGCAAGTCTGCAGAGGCCAAAGAAGAGAGCAGGTGAGGAGCGTCCTGCTCTGCTTCGTTCGGATTGGAAGGCATATTATTTATAATGAATCCACTAAGCTCCAGCTCCATGGCACGAGCAGCAAAGGTTGTCAGAAGAGTGTGATTCAAGGTTCCGAGCCGCGGATGAGTGATAACCAGCAGTGGCATCCCGAGTTGCCTGGCAAGGTCTGCCATGATGTATCCGCCATGAATGGGGACCATCAGCCCGCCAGCACCTTCAACAAACACAATGTCTTTATCATGTCGAAGCTCATTACAGGCTGCAGCAATTTTGTCCGGATCAATCTGAACCTGAGCTGCTGTGGCCGCCTGGCAGGGCGCCACAGGTTGTGGAAAACGATACGGCGAAATAAGCTCTTTGTCATCTGTCGACCCGGCAGCCCAGCGAAGCAAATCAGCGTCTGCTCCTAACCCTGCGGGATCTTTTACGCCTGTTTCAATCGGCTTCATGATGCCGACATTCAGGCCTTGTGAGGAGAAGTGGCGAGCCAGGGCGGCGGCAACAAGTGTTTTGCCGACTCCGGTATCTGTTCCGGTTATGAAGATTGCCGGGCATGGCTTTTCAGCAGCCATGCGTTTTAACCTCTATATCGGCAAACATCTGCATGTCGACTTCCCGGTCCCGGCCGGCTGTTGTCAGATAGTTGCCAACCATGGTGCCGCTGGCGCCGGCCATGAAGATCCATGATTGCAACTCGCGCAAGTTGGTTTCACGCCCACCGCAGACACTGATCGGTTTGTCAGGCAGGAAATAGCGGAACATGGTGATGGCACGAACACAGTCCATCGGGGATAAAGATTGTTGGTTTTCCAGCGGAGTTCCCTGAATCGGGTTGAGGAAATTCAAAGGTATGGAGTCTACATCCAGCTCATGTAATGTCTCTGCCAGCTCCACGCGTTGTTCGTCTGATTCACCCAGGCCAAAGATGCCGCCACAGCAGACTTTCATTCCTGAGGCCTTGGCCAGCCTGACGGTGTTGACGTCTTCTTCATAATCATGAGTGGTGCAGATATGCGGGAAATAGGAACGGGCGGTTTCCAGGTTGTGATGATAGGTGACGCAGCCCGCATCGGCCAGAGCTTGCGCCAGGTCCTGCGTCAACAGGCCTAATGATGCCGAGGGCTCGATATCGAATCGATCGCGTATCTCGCGAATGGCAGAAAGAATGGAGTCGAATTCCTTACC
>JBPPMD010000337.1:0-2993 GCA_051305875.1 Desulfuromonadales bacterium
ACAAAAACCAGTGCAATCTTAATTCCGGAAAAGGAGCGCCCGCCATGTTGAAACGCTTTACCCTGTTGCTGATGACAGCCCTTGTTGTTCTGCCCCTGCTCAGCGGTTGTGGCTACAACCAGATTCAAAAGAATGAAGAAGCGGTCTTTGCCGCCTGGGCTGATGTTGAGGCTACTTACCAGAGACGTGCCGATTTGATTCCCAACCTGGTCGAGACGGTCAAGGCCTACGCTGCGCATGAACAAGAGACCCTGCAGGCGGTTGTCGAGGCCCGCGCCAGTGTCGGTAATGCCCAGGTGAGCACAGGCGACCTTGCCGACCCTGCTGCTCTGCAAAAATTCCAGGAAGCACAGGGAGCACTTTCCGGAGCCCTTTCCCGTCTGCTGGTCGTCGTTGAGCGGTACCCGGATCTGAAGGCAAACCAGAACTTCCTCGATCTTCAGCATCAACTTGAGGGGACTGAAAACCGTATCAACGTTGCCCGCCAGCGCTACAATCAAGCGGTACAGTCTTTCAACGCTTCGATCAGAACCTTTCCAAACAACCTGACGAACAAATTTTTGCTGCACCTGGATCGCAAAGAACCCTTCAAGGCTGAAGCAGGTGCTGAAAATGCGCCAAAGGTGAAGTTTTAACTATGCCTGTGCGTCAATTCATCCTGAACCTTCTTATTTTGCTCCTCCTGCCGCTGAACGTTGCGGCTCTCGATGTGCCGAAACTTAACGGTTATGTCAATGATCTCGCTGATGTGATTTCACCGGGAACCGAACTGAAAATCGAGCATTTTCTGCTTGGCTTCGAGAACAGCGATTCGACTCAGTTGGTGGTATTGACTATCGAGTCCCTGGAGGGAGAAGTCCTTGAAGAATACAGTCTGCGTGTCGCAGAAAACTGGAAAATCGGTCAGAAGGGCAAGGACAACGGAGCCCTGTTGCTGATCGCCAGGCAGGAGCAACAAATGCGTATCGAGGTTGGCTATGGTCTCGAAGGACGCCTCACCGACCTGCTCGCCGGGCGCATCATCGACAATGAAATCAAGCCGCACTTTCAAACCGGGGATTTTGACGGCGGTGTGATCGCCGGGGTCACGGCCATGGCCGAGGCGGTACGGGGCGAATACCAGGGCACCGGTGCTACGGGCCAAAACCAAAAACGCAACCCCTTGGGATTGCTGGCCCTGTTCCTCTTTCTCGGCCCCGGCTTAATGCTTCTCGGCGGAGGTGGCAGGAGCAGCCGACACCGGCGTGGCGGATTCTGGATCGGCGGCCACGGTGGAGGTGGCAGAGGTGGCGGATTTGGAGGCGGTGGCTTCAGCGGAGGCGGTGGTGGCTTTGGTGGTGGCGGGTCTTCCGGAGGTTGGTAAAGGTCAATTAGTTTTCGTCCGGAAACGGTCCTTTTCCAGATCGAAAACTGCGGTCGTGCCATCCGGAGTTTCCGGATGGGCACCAATTAGTTTCCGGATGCAAACCAATTAACTTCTGATGAGCAACATAAAGGTTGTGTATGATGGCAGCAAAAGACTTCTTCACGGAAGAAGAAAGAATGCGCATCGAGTCGGCAGTACAGCAGGCCGAAAAAGTGACCAGCGGCGAAATTGTACCGATGGTGGTCGACGAGTCTTACGATTACCCGCGTGCGGAAATTCTCGGTGCCGGATTGTTTTCTCTGGCTACCGCAGTATCTCTCAGCTGGGCCTTTTTCGGCGAATCACTCTGGCATTTCCTGTGGCTCTTTGCCCTCTGCTACTTCCCCTTCAAACTACTTATCCGCAATTCCCCCTCGCTGCGGAGACGTCTTATCCACCCTGCTGAAATCAGCGAGGAGGTTGCGGAGAAGGCGGTTATTTCCTTTCTTGAACAGGGGCTTCATCATACCCGCGACGAAACCGGCATTCTCATCCTCATTTCCCTCTTCGAACGCCGGGTCCATGTCCTGGCTGACCGCGGCATCAATGCTGTCGTTCCTGTCAACCATTGGGACGGCATCGTGCATACCATCACCGAGGGCATCCACCGCGGCGAAACCTGCAACGCGCTCTGCCTGGCCATCGAGACCTGCGGCCGACTCCTCGAGGAGCATTTTCCGGCTAAAAATGATGATACTGATGAACTGTCCAATCTTATCCTTGGGTGATTTGAATGATTACAGTCGCCGGAAACCTGATCGTTGCCCGGGAAAACATCAGGAATCGGTGCCGACTGCGATTAGATGGCCAGTTTCCGGACAATAACAATGCGGTGGCCGCGGGGCTTTGCGCCGATCCTCTTCAACTCGGACATCAAAGTCAACCACCACTGGCAAGTGGTCTGAATACTTTACCAACGGCACCTGAAAGCTCCGCACGATAATCTCTTTGCTGTGGAGGACAAAATCGAGACGCCGCCGCGGCTTTTTGCTCGGGTAGGTCGGCAAGCCATCGATGTTGGCATTCTGTAATCCTGTCGCCGCCAGAAACAAGTCGATTTCGCGATCGCCCCAGAGCATGTTGAAATCCCCCGCAACGACACAGGGCATTTTGGTCCTCTTCACCAGGTCATACAGGGCGCTCAGTTGATGATGCCGGGTTCGGGCGCCCAGTGACAGGTGCGCCAGGTAAACCACCAGGTGTTCAAGCTCCAGTTCGATGACCAGCCGTTTCATGCCGCGCTCAAAAAAATGAAAGGTTTCGTTACGGATTCGATTACGCGCCAAAAATGCATTTCCCTGCTGTTTCAGCACCGGGACATGCCTCCAGATCGATTTTTCCCCGTACTTGATCGCATGCGAATGATAGTGGCCAAGCGATTCTGCCAGCTGCTCGACCTGGTTCTGTCCGCCACTGCGATATGATCCCTGATCCACCTCGATCAGGCCGACCAGATCCGGCTCCAGCTCACGTATGAATTTAGTAATTCGCGCCAGGTTCTTGTGCGAAGTGCGTGCATAGTTATGCATCCACGGACCTGTCGCGTAGCAGATATTGTAAAGTAAAAATCTCACAGAACCTCTCAGGT
>JBPPMD010000332.1:0-8820 GCA_051305875.1 Desulfuromonadales bacterium
CGACGGCGCGAAGACATCTTGCCTGGCCTGGAGTCTGTCGGACTATACGGGCCGAAGCGAAAATTTGGATGTTTGAGAACAGATTTTAGCTCGTTTGCAGGTTCATAGCCGTAGCTCTGGACCAAAAGGGAGCTGAAATATGGGCCAAACAGCCGGATTTGCAGCCGGCACATGGATAGTCCGACAGGCTGCATGATTAAGTGGGACTGCTTCTCTCAAGCCTGCTGTCCGCTATCAGCATGGCAAAAAGGTAAAGTTGGGATATTACAGACGAAAACACTGATCAAGACTTTACTGGACAACTCAGGGTTTGTAAACATATGTGTACAAGCCTTTCATTGCAGATTTCATAGCCGGGGGGATTTCCGTGTGTGATTTTTAGAGACAACTCCGCAGGCTGTCACTGTGTCGGCGATGGAATCAAAACCAGATCGAACAGGGCTTCGCCAGCGTCCTTTGCCGGATAATGCTGGGTGACGAGAGTTGCGAAGCCTTCTGCTGTAACCCTGACATGAATATGCGGCAGACGGCTGCCGAAGTCGGTCGGGGCGTGACTCATGAAATGATAAGTTCCTGCGGCCGTACTAAAAACAGTTGCTCGCCAGTCGTCGCCATAACGTCCTTGCGGGCCGGTCATCCAGAACTCGATCCTGGCATTGACTATCGGACTGCAATCTCTGGCGGATTTGACAGTACCAAACAGCAGGTAGCCGATCCCTATACTGGTACGATAAGCGGCATCGGGACGATAGAAAGGTCCCATCTCATCTTCCGAAGTGGGTTCACAGCGAAATGGATGCTCTGCAGCGAATGCAGGGAGCGACCAGACAGGAAGGCAGATCAACATAAGTAAAATGATCATTGGTAATCGCATGATGGCCTGTGTTTTCATAACTTGCATTATATCAAAAACTCAGGAGAATACCCGATGGCAGGCGGCGTCACAAATAATTTCCCCATTTTGCTTTTTCATCTATGGGTGGATAATATGTCATAATTTATCCGGCTTGAATATTTTTAATGAAATGTGTGCTGTGCACTTTATGCACGATAAATCATGTTAACTGCAAGCATGACATTTACCGGGAGCCTATTGACAACCTTGCCAACCGGATAGACAATCTCACACTGAGACAGCTATCTCCAAGAACTGGCAACGCTGTATTGGCGTAATCATCACTTTAAAAAAGGTGCACAATTCGTGACAAAAAAACCAGACGCAATTTATGCCGCACCATTAGATGAAATCATTGATTTTAATTTTGATGAGCGGGTGGTTAAGGTCTTTCCCGACATGATTCAACGTTCGGTGCCCGGGTATGCCACAATGATTTCAATGATCGGTACCCTGGCTGCTAAATATGCTCAAGCCGACAGCCATTGCTATGATCTGGGTTGCTCTTTAGGTGCAGTCAGTCTTGCCATGCGGCAACGTATTCGTAAACCTGATTGCGATATTATTGGTGTGGATAACTCTCAGGCAATGATTGAGCATGGCCGACGACTTCTGATCGCTGATAAGACGTCAACCATTCCAGTCACCATGGTATGTGCCAAAATACAGGATGTCCCGATAGAAAGTGCTTCTGTGGTGGTTATGAACTTTATTTTGCAATTCATTCCACTTGCAGAACGATTGGTGTTGATAAAGAGGATTCATCAAGGTTTAAAACCGGGTGGTATCCTGATACTGTCAGAAAAGTTATGTTTTGAAGAACAGGACAGACAGCAGTTTCATGAAAATGCACATCATGATTTCAAACGCGCCAACGGTTACAGCGATCTGGAAATCAGTCAGAAACGCACGGCACTGGAACGTGTACTGATTCCGGAGACCCTTGCCTGTCATCATCAACGTTTGCAAGATGCTGGATTTGAGTTTAGCGATCAGTGGTTCCAATGCTTTAACTTCGCTTCGCTGGTCGCCGTAAAATGAATATTTATCAGCCTTTGTATCAACAGTTGGAAGCAATGGGTCTTGCTCTATGGTCGCAGCAATTGCAGCAGACTCTTCCAGAAAAAATGGCTTTAGCCGGTCATGGGAAAATGCCTGGCTGGTTAAGAGCCTTGCATGCGTTGCCTCAATTAAGGCCATCACATATTGAGCTTAAAGAGAAGGTCGCAATTGGCCGTGCAGAGGATCTTGGCGCTGTCAGGCCGGAAAGATTTACAGAACAACTTAA
The DNA here is from genome assembly GCA_051305875.1 of Desulfuromonadales bacterium. Taxonomy (GTDB): domain Bacteria; phylum Desulfobacterota; class Desulfuromonadia; order Desulfuromonadales; family BM103; genus M0040. Next base: position 2,184 of record JBPPMD010000332.1, read on the forward strand.
AGCCTTTCATCCCTGGCGGAAAGGACCCTACAGCTTATTCGGGGTTGAAATCGATACTGAGTGGCGTTCAGACTGGAAGTGGGATCGTCTGTTGCCGTACATTCAACCCCTGACAGGCAGAAAAGTGCTCGACATCGGCTGTGGCAACGGCTATCACGGCTGGCGCATGCGCGGCGAAGGGGCAGATCTGGTGCTGGGCATCGATCCAACCCTGGTTTCCGTGATGCAATATCTGGTAATGCAACGCTATGCAGGGGATAACCATCATTTTGTATTGCCCCTGGGGATTGAGGATATCCCAGTTGATTTAGCCTGTTTTGACAGCGTCTTTTCAATGGGGGTGCTGTATCACCGGCGTTCTCCCTTAGACCATCTGCTTGAACTGCGTGGTTGTTTGCGCAGCGGCGGAGAGCTCATATTGGAGACGCTCATCGTGGAAGGAGATGAAGGCACGGTGCTCATGCCAGAAGGGCGTTATGCCAAGATGCGCAACATCTGGTTTCTCCCCTCTGTTCCGACCTTGGCGTTATGGTTGCGACGCTGTGGTTTCAAAGATGTCGTTTGCGTTGACATCAACCGTACGCGTACAGAAGAGCAACGCCAGACGGAGTGGATGAGCTATGAGTCGTTAGCCGACTACCTCGATCCGGGTGATCATACGAAAACTATTGAAGGTTATCCCGCCCCGCTAAGAGCGATCTTCATCGCTGCCAAGCCTTGAACACCAGGGCTTGTTTTACTGCCCTGTTGCCTGTTCAATTCGAATAATAATGAGGTATAATACAAATAGAGTTTATCCGACGGCCGCACATACAACCCTGCAGGCCGGGAGAATGGAAGCTGAAGAGCCACCAACCGCATCCAGCGAGCTTCAGGCCCTTTGGCAACCGGAAAGGGAACTGCCATGGTAGCCAGGAGTTTACGCGAGTACCTGGACAATCAGCATGTCCGCTATACCACCATCAGCCACCGTCCGACCTACACTGCACAGGAGATCGCGGCAAACACCCACATCTCCGGGAAGGACCTGGCCAAATCGGTTATGATCAAGCTTGATGGCAAGATAGTCATGGCCGTTCTTCCTGCGGCTTATCACGTCAACTTCCACCTCTTGAAAGAGGCCACCGGAGCGACCAACATCGAGCTTGCTCGCGAGGACGAGTTCAAAGATATCTTCCCCGACATAGAAGTCGGTGCGATGCCGCCTTTCGGCAATCTTTACGGCCTCGAGGTGTATGTGGCAGAGAGCCTGGCGGAAGACGAGGTGATTGCCTTCAACGCCGGCACACATACCGATCTGGTCAAAATGCCCTTTGCAACTTTTGCCAAGTTGGTCAAACCAAAAATTCTGCGATTCTCCACTCGGCATTAGTTGCCTTGAAATTCGAAGGCGTCGCAGTATGCAAGCGGCTTACTCATGAGCAGATCAACAGATTTTTTAATTCAGGTGTTGTGTTGACAACCGTCGAAGAACCGCTATATTTTAATCAGACAGTGACGAAATAGGCCAGCATGGAGCACGTAAAAAACCTGCAGGCGACATGGCAAAGCCTGACGGCACTGCCAGACAGCCAAGACAGGATCTGAATCAAGCAGCAGAACTACTTTAAAAGGTAGCGGATGCAGCAGCTGTTGAGCGAACAGTCGATTCAGGGTAGCCCAGCGACAGTTTCGTCACTGTTGTTTTTAAAGCCACAAGACTTGGAAAAGGCGGCCGAAAGGTCGCCTTTTATAATGGGTCACTCATCTTGCGTGTTTTTTTAATCCCTTTATTCCAGCGATATTTATAGACGCGAATAAGCAAGCAGCGCTATACTTGCACGCAGAAGACAATTCCAATTATCACAGAAATTTTCCCCCATGGGCTATACCATCCTCATCATTGATGACACCAGTTCAGTTCGCCGGCAGATTCTCAACACTCTGCACAGCGCCGGTCTGTTCAGTAACTACTTTGAGGCAGCAAATGGTATCGAAGGGTTCAAAACCCTCCTCAACGAAAAAATCGACATTGTAATATGTGATGTTGAGATGCCGGGGATGGATGGCTTCAAATTCTTGAGTATGGTCAACTCCCGCAAAGAGCTGCAGGACATCCCGGTTCTGTTGTTGACCAGCCATGAAGATATGGCGACCAAGATACGCGGTCTCGAACAAGGGGCCAGCGACTATGTGACCAAGCCGTTCAGTCCCGAGGAACTACTGGCCCGGGTTAAGATCCAGCTCAAGATCAAGACTTTGCAGGATCATCTCAAAGAAAGCAACAGGCAACTGCGAAAGCTGTCACAGACCGATATGCTGACCGGATTATACAACCGACGGCACATGATGGTGACGCTGGAGTCTGAGTTTGACCGAAGCAAGCGGACCAGCACACCATTTGCCCTGCTGATGATCGACCTCGACCATTTCAAACAGGTCAACGACACTTATGGCCACCAGCAGGGTGATGAGGTGCTGCAATTAGTTTCGCAGGAGATCCAGGCACAATTGCGCCAGTACGATTCAGCAGCCCGCTTCGGTGGTGAAGAATTTGCTCTGATTCTGCCGGGGACCACGCTGGTTGAAGGGACCATGGTTGCAGAACGATTGCGACAAATCCTCAGCAAGATTCAATTCACCGGACCTATCTCTGATCTGAAAATAACCGCCAGCATTGGCATCGCCGCAGTACCGCACATAAAAATCAATTCGACTGTGGATTTGATCCGTCTCGCCGATGACGCCCTCTACATGGCCAAGGGTAACGGTCGAAATCGAGTCGAGAGCGTCCTTCCTGCCTGACAGGACAAACGAACATCTTCTACAATCCGGATGCATAAGCGTGGCGTGCACGACCGGCCCTCTGGTTTGTCGCAACATACTTAATCCTACTCACGTTTGTTTTATTTAAGAACATCAGCGAGAAATCTTTTTGTGCGTTCCTCGCAGGGATTACTGAAAATTTCTTTCGGCACACCCTCTTCAACAATCTGCCCTTCGGCCATGAATACCACCCGATTGGCTACCCGCTCGGCAAAACCCATTTCATGAGTCACCACGATCATGGTCATCCCCTCGGCGGCCAAGCCTTCCATGACCAGCAGTACCTCTCCCACCAGTTCGGGGTCAAGGGCGCTTGTCACCTCGTCGAAAAGCATCACCGATGGCCTCATCGCCAGGGCTCGGGCAATGGCTACACGTTGCTGCTGTCCTCCGGATAGCTGCACCGGATAGCTGTCTTTTTTTTCTGCCAGGCCGACCTTGTCCAGCAATTCCAGGGCTTCTGCGATGATCTCCTCCGGGTTCCGGTGCAAGACCTGCGTCGGTGCTTCAAGGATATTTTCAAGCACAGTTTTATGGGGGAAGAGGTTGAAATGCTGAAAGACCATTCCCATATGGGTGCGGACACGGTTGATGTGCTTCTGAAACGCGCGTGGCTTCAGGTCGGTGCGGTTGACGCGTTCACCGTCCACCGTGACCTCTCCCCCCGTCGGGCTCTCCAGGTTATTAACGCAGCGCAACAGGGTGCTCTTGCCTGACCCGCTCGGGCCAATCAGCACCAGCACCTCGCTGCGGGCCACCTCAAGATTGATCCCTTTGAGAACTTCGTTATTACCGAAACTTTTTCTCAGATTGTGCAGAATGATCATCGGCTCTTCGTTTTTTGACAAGATCTTCGTATCACTCATACGTGCCCCCAGGTAGTGCGTCGCTCGACCTGACGCAACAGCAGAGCGGCACAGGTAGTCAGGATCGCGTAAAGGACTGCGGCCATCAGGTACATTTCAAAAGGTTTATAGGTAGAGCCGATCAGTCGCTGAGCAGTCAAGGTCAGTTCGACCAGAGTGATGGTGGAAACCAGCGAAGTGTCTTTGATGAGGATGACAAAATTGTTGCCCAACGGCGGAATGATCAAGCGCATAGCCTGCGGCAGGACGATGCGGCGCATGGTCAGTACTTTGCTCATACCGAGAGATCGGGAAGCTTCTTGTTGACCTTTCGGTACGGCGAGGATTCCGCCACGAATCGTCTCGGCATTGTAGGCACCGGTATTCAGAGCCAGTGCCAATACCCCCGACCAGAAGGGATTAAGGCTGATTCCAAACTGAGGCAATCCAAAATAAATGATAAACAGTTGCACCAGAAGGGGCGTCGAACGAATAATCCAGACATAAAACCGTCCGGGCCAATGCAGAAGAGGATTGGTTGAGAGTATACATAAAGCCGCAACCAGACCGGCAGCCAAGCCAAGAATGAGGGAGATCACGGAGATCTCGAGAGTAATCAAAGCCCCTTTTACCAGAAAAGGGAAATAGTGGACAATTACCTGCCAGTCGAGCATGAATTTAGTCTCCCCGTTCAGTAGATTACTTGATCAGATTACAATTCATCCAACCGTTCCCATCTAGTACCCTGTAACCCATAAACTATCGCATCTTGCTGGTTTTTTGCCGCGTCAGCGGCGTTGCACCTTCAGCTGAGTAGCTACGGCCGGGCAGCTGAAGGTGCGCCTTGCTGACCCGCCAAATCCCTGCGCAATCTTGCGAAACCTATAGGTTACAGGGTACTAATTATACTCAATATTTTTCCGAAACGGATGATCAGCGTGCGTCGATCTTCAACCATTTCATGCTGATATCATGATAGGTGCCGTCTTTCTTCATCGCTGTAAGTGCCTCGTTAATCGCCGTACGAAGCTTGGGGTTGTCCTGGGTGAGAGCGATTCCCATGCGCTCTTCATAGAGCAGCGGGCCGGCCATTTGAATCGGCGCACCTTTTTCGTCTATGGCCATGGCACCAACGATGCGATCGGTAATGAAGCCATCAAGGCGACCGTTAGCGACTTCAAGAATCATGTCAGGAACGCCCTTGTAGGTGCGTGCTTCCACGTCGGGAAGATTGGCGCTCACCCACTCATCAAAAGTAGTGCCGAGGGTGACGCCGATTTTCTTGCCCTTCAACTGGTCTGTCGAGGTAATATCCGAACCCTTGGGCACAAAGAGTTGGGCTCCGGAGCGATAATAGGGGTCAGAGAAGTCAATGGCTTTGAGGCGAGCATCGGTGATCGCCATACTGCCGCAGATCAGATCGTATTTTCCTGCCAGAAGACCGGCGACAATGCCGTCCCAGGCCGTCGTCAGTGGCTTTGGCTTGACGTCGATACGACGGGCGATTTCGTTGCAGACATCCACATCGAATCCGGCCAGTTCATTATTTTCATTGACAAAGTTGAACGGCGGATATTGACCGCTCATGGAGAAGCTGATTTCATCCGCCTTAAGGACCTGATCAAGCTCGGTGGCGACACAGGGATTGGCGATCATGAAGAAACCGGCGATAAACAGGGTGGACACAAGAGCTCTGTACATAGGCTATGACTCCTTTGTTTGAGGGTCGCCCCGAATTCCGGGTAGACCATTAACAGTACGGGTTCACTGCAGAGAACGCCGAGAACCTGGAATTAAATGTAATATGCTTGTCTGCCGAAAACCATGCTTCAGCCCGCTGTTTCAATGATGGTCGCAATCCCCTGCCCGCCGCCGATACAGGCTGTGGCACAGCCGTAGCGAGCGCCGTTTGCCTGGAGGACGCGGGCCAGCGTTCCCACCAGTCGAACACCGGTGGCCCCGAGGGGGTGGCCGATGGCAATAGCACCACCATTGACATTAACCCGTTCAGGGTCGATGTCCAGCTCTTTCATTGCGTTAAGCACCACGATGCTGAAGGCCTCATTGATCTCCCAGTAATCGATGTCTCCCGGATTGAGACCAGCTTTTTTCAGCGCTTTCTGTACCGCAGGAACCGGTCCGCTCCCCATCAGGGTCGGGTCGACACCGGCAAAACCTATGGAGCGGATGGTTGCGAGAGGTTTCAGGCCTTTAGCCTCTGCGCTGGCTCGAGACATCAGCAGCAGGCCGCCGGCCCCGGCGTTCAAGGGGGAAGCGTTACCAGCCGTGATGAGACCATCGACACAAAAGACCGGGGCCAGTTTCGCCAGATCTTCCAGTTTGACGTTTTCTCGAATCCCCTGGTCGCGGCAGACATTCATCATGTTGCCATGATCCTGCCGAGCCTCAATCGGCAAAATCTCGTCATCGAAAAACCCTTCTGATTGCGCCTTTGCCGCCCGCTGGTGAGAGCGGACGCCCCAGGAATCGAGATCTTCACGGCTGAAGCCGCTGCCGATACAGAGCTTCTCTGCAGTAAAACCCATGTGCATAGTCGTTTTCATGTCCCAGTGCCGGAAGCGTTCTTCCTGGTAAAGACGAGGATTGACGGAGAGAGCACCCTTCTCGAACAGAGTCGGCCCGACCGGCACCCGTCCCATGTGTTCCATCCCGGTAGCCAGAACCACATCAGCATAGCCGGCGGCAATCTCCAGAAAACCTGTGTGGATTGCCGCCATGCTGGACCCGCATTGTTGATCGATAAACTTGGCCGGAACGTGTGCAGGCAGGTTGGCGAGGAAAACTGCAGTGCGGCCACCAAAGGTCCACTGCTCGCTCACGCCCAGCGCCGAACCCACCAGAAGATCCTCCACCTCGCTGCCTTCAGTCTCACATCGTTGCAGCAGATGTGGAATGACCTCGCCTAGAAGGTCGTCGGCGCGGACTGAATGGAACCAGTCTTTCCCAGGATCGCTGGGTTTGATTTT
>JBPPMD010000391.1:0-9604 GCA_051305875.1 Desulfuromonadales bacterium
GGTATCGTCGGCCTGCCAAACGTTGGCAAGTCAACAATTTTTAACGCGATTACGTCAGCTGGTGCGGAAGCGGCCAATTACCCCTTCTGCACGATTGAGCCGAATGTCGGTATTGTGACGGTTCCTGACCCGCGTCTTGATGTTTTATCTGCTATTGTCAATCCGCAACAGGTGCTGCCGACAACCATGGAGTTCGTCGATATTGCCGGCCTGGTCAAAGGGGCCAGTCGCGGTGAGGGGCTGGGCAACCAGTTCCTGGGCCATATCCGCCGGGTTGATGCTATTGCTCACATTGTGCGTTGCTTTGAAGATGACAATGTCGTGCATGTCGATGGCAGCATTGACCCGTTGCGAGATGTTGAAGTTATTCAGACGGAGCTTAACCTGGCGGATCTGGATACAGTTGAGAAACGGATCAACCGGGTCGGCAAACAGGCTAAAAGCGGTGACAAGAAAATGCAGGAAGAGCTGGCCTTGTTGGAAAAGGTTCATGGCTGCCTTAACAGTGGCCAGCCCGCCCGCAATGCCGAGTTGACGGGTGAGCAATGGAAGACTCTGCGCGAGCTGTGTCTGATTACGGCCAAGCCGGTTCTGTACGTTGCCAACGTTGCCGAAGATGATCTTTCCGGTGAGCATCCTTTTGTTGACCGCATCAAGGACCATGCTGCTGCTGAAGGGGCGGAGATGGTGGTCATCTGCGGCAAGATAGAAGCAGAGATCGCCGAATTGCCAGAAGAGGAGAAGTCGGAGTTCCTGAACGAACTCGGATTCGACGAATCGGGTCTTGACAGGATGATTCACGCTGGTTATCGCTTGCTCGGCCTGATTACCTACTTCACAGCCGGTGTCAAGGAGGTCAGAGCCTGGACAGTGAGTCGTGGCGCGCGTGCGCCTCAGGCTGCCGGCGTAATACACACTGACTTCGAAAAAGGATTTATACGTGCCGAGGTGATCGGCTATGAGGATTTCGTTGCAGCAAAAGGCGAGTCCAAAGCCAAGGAAAAAGGACTGATGCGTCTGGAAGGTAAAGAGTATGTCGTTAAAGACGGTGATATTATGCATTTCCGCTTTAATGTATGAAAGGCTGACACCAAGTGCCTTGGGACGGGTACCGAGTTTTGTCTCTTCTTTGAATGCTGTCTGCCGTTATAGCAAAAATCCGTTGCCTCGCAATACGGGGTGTGGTAAAAAACAAAGTTCTTTCGACGGAAGCATACTGGATGCTTTCGCTCCTTGCTCCGCACAAGACGGGGCTAACAACTCAAGAGGAGTTTATTAATGCGAACCTACGAATCAATCTTCATCGTACACCCGGACGTTGTCGGGGACGACCAAACCGCGATCATCGACAAGTACAAGACGATCTTGACGGATCAAGGTGCGGAAATTCTCAAGCTGGACAACTGGGGTGTCCGGACGCTGGCCTACCCGGTCAAAAAACAAACCAAGGGCTGCTATGTCCTGGTGATCTTTGAAGCGGGTCCGAAAGTGATCGCCGAGTACGAGCGCCGTATGCGCATCGACGAAAAGGTGATCAAGTTCCAGACGGTCACTCTGGAAGGTGGTTACGAAGCCCCTCCAGTGATTGAAGCTGCACCTGAAGAAGCCTCTACTGAGGCCGAAGAAGGTACTGCTGAAGCCGTTGAGACCAGTGCGGCCACCGGGGAAGCTGTCGAGCCGACAGCTGAAACTGTGGATGAGGCCGAAGAAAAGACGGAAGAAGCCTAACTTCCGTACCAACCTACGACGATGAAGAAGGAGAAATAATCATGGCATATGAAGGAAGTCGTACCGCTGCACCTCGTCGGCGTTATGGTCGTCGCAAAGTCTGTCGTTTCTGCGCCGATAAAAAAGCTACAATCGATTACAAGGATGTCCGCTCCCTGCGCTACTTTATCTCCGAGCGAGGCAAAATAACACCGCGCCGGATTTCCGGTACCTGTTCGGATCATCAACGCAAGCTGACGGCAGCAATTAAACGTGCTCGCAATATTGCGCTGCTGCCCTTCACCGCAAGCCACGCTCTCGAGAGGCGTTAATTACGGCGATCGTGCAATGATGACACAGCGGTGGCTTTATATCGTACTCGGGGCATTAGCCGGGTATGCGCTGTTCGGAAGCTTTGCTGCTTTAGGCTTTGCTGCTATCGCAGTGAACCTTTTGACGCCCTTGCCGGCGGCTTTCATTGGCATGCGCGTCGGCTCTATGGCTGGCGTGGCCACGGTTGCTTTAACTGCATTTTTTGTGCTGTTGTCGAGTGGTCACTCCCCGGCGCTTATGTATCTGGTTCAGTTTGGCATTCCGGGCGCCGCGTTGCCATGGTTGTTGAATCGCGGCATCGCTTGGGATAAGGCAACCGTTGCTGTGCTCTGGGCAATGGTCACCGTCAGTATCTGCGGCCTGCTGGTTGTTTCGGTCGTTGCCGGGCAGTCACCTTTGGTAATGGTCAATAACCTTATCGGCAACGAGATCGCCCAGACCACTGCAGTCATGCAGGAAATGTTCGCCGGGACCGACCTGCCGGCGAATCAGCAGAAAGAAGTCAGCCTGGCCGTTGAAAAGATGGCGGCTTTCCTGCAGAATGCATATCCGGGAATCGCGATAACTGTCAGCGGTTTGATGACTGTCGGTCTGGTGTTTCTGCTGACGGTGCTTGCGCGTGGCAGGTACTCTGTTCCCGGCAAGGCGTTTCCCCAATGGAAAGCTCCAGAGCAACTGGTCTGGGTATTGATTCTGGCTGGTTTCCTGGTGGCTTTCGTTGATGGTCTTCCCGGGGTTTTTGCCTTGAACCTACTGGTCATTCTGCTGCCGGTCTATTTCCTGCAGGGCTTGGCTGTGATCGACTTTTTTTTTCGCCACAAGGCTTTTTCGCCATTTTTTAGAGCGGTTGGCTATTTGCTGGTCACCCTGGTTAATCCCTTGCCCATGGTGGTCACCGGTCTTGGCATCTTTGACTTGTGGGCAGATTTTCGCAAACCAAAAGAGCCTAAATCTTAAAGATTTTGGGAGGATAAAAAGATGGATATCATTCTGACGGAAAATGTTAAAGGTCTTGGGACCATTGGTGAAGTGGTCAAAGTCAAGCCTGGTTATGGCCGTAATTACTTGGTCCCGCAAGGCTTGGCGGTTGAAGCAAATGATCGCAACATCAATGAGATGAAGCATCACAGGCGTCAGCTGACTCACAAGGCGGAGAAGTTGAGCAAGGAAGCTGCAGACGTCAAGGCCAGAATAGAGGCTGTCGAGTGTTCCTTTACACACAAGGCCAGTGATGAAGGCAAACTTTTCGGTTCAGTCACCAGCATGGAGATTGCCGAAGGGCTGGCTGCCAAGGGAATAGAAATTGACCGTCGCAAGGTTCTCCTTGATCAGCCGATCAAGGAACTTGGAGTGCATGAAGTTGAAATAAAACTGAATGCCGGTGTCAATGCAACGATCAAAATCAATGTTCTCAGAGCAGAGGCTTAAAGCTCAGCCTGCATCAACGATTGAAGCTGACTGCAATCATCAATTACTGATCTAAGGGCCTGCTGATCTGCAGGCCCCTTTATTCCAACGAGGCGAACGTGCAAGATCGCGCCGAACATCGCCTGCCACCTCAGAACCTGGAAGCAGAAATGTCTGTTCTGGGAGGGGTTCTTTTGGAAAACGAGGCCCTCAACCGGGCTTTGGAAGTACTGCGCCCGGAAGACTTCTATCGGGAAGCCCACCGCAAGATATTTGCCGCTCTGATCACTCTCTCAGAACGCAATGAACCTGCTGACCTGGTCACTTTGACGGCAGTCCTGAAAAACCGGGACGCGCTCGAGGAAGTAGGTGGCAGTTCCTATCTGTCGACCCTGGTCGATTTCGTGCCGACCGCGGCAAATATCAGCTATTACTGCAAGATCGTTAAAGAGAAGGCCATCTCCCGCGAATTGATCAAGGTCGCTACAGAGATCGCTTCCAGGGGCTATGAAGGCGGTGAAGTTGAGGCCTCACTTGACTGGGCAGAAGGCGAGATTTTCAAGATCGCCAATATGAAGTCGCGACCCTCGGTCTTCGCTACCAAAGATATTGTCAAGGAAACCATCAAGACGATCGAGAAGCTTTATGACCGCAAAGAACTGATTACCGGCGTTCCGACAGGTTTTACCGATCTCGACAATATGACCTCCGGCCTGCAGGGCGGGGATCTGGTTATCATTGCCGGTCGTCCTTCGATGGGCAAAACCGCTTTCTGCCTCAATCTTGTCGAACATGCCGCCATGCATGCCACGCAGCCGATCCCATCGATTGTCTTCTCGCTGGAGATGAGTAAAGAGCAGCTTGTACAGCGTCTGCTCTGTTCGGTGGCACGCATTGAGGCTGGACGGGTTCGCACCGGCAAACTGGCCCAGTCGGAATTCCCGACTCTGGTCAATGCCGCCGGCATCATCGCCGAAGCACCGATCTATATCGATGACACCCCGGCGATCAGTGTGTTGGAAGTACGCGCCAAGTCTCGCCGCCTTAAAGTTGAAAAAAATATCGGCCTGATTGTTGTTGACTACCTGCAGTTGATGACCGGCAAGAACACCGAAAGCCGGCAACAGGAGATTTCAGAAATCTCCCGCTCGCTCAAGGCTCTGGCCAAAGAACTCAATCTTCCAGTGATCGCCCTGTCGCAGCTGAATCGATCCCTTGAGAGCCGTACTGACAAACGCCCCATTCTTGCTGACCTGCGTGAATCGGGTGCCATTGAGCAGGACGCCGACGTCATCATGTTTCTCTACCGGGAAACGGTATACTGTGATGCCTGTAAAAGACGCGACAACAGTTGTACCGAAAATCACGAACGCAGCGCTGAGGTGATCATTGGCAAACAGCGTAACGGTCCACTCGGGATTGAGCAATTGACCTTCCTCGGTGAATATACGCGCTTTGAAAGCCGTTCGCGACGAAATGACGATTACACAGCCTGAAGCCTCCAGATAATCCCCGTGAGGTTATTGTCTGGCAAACCCGCGTATCTTGCCACGAACATTCTGGCTGATCTTATCTCCTGAGTCATCCAATTCTCCGAATTTCACAACTCGCAGGTCACGTCGTTTGTTTCTGTAAGACCAACGACTCCAGAGTCCCGCAGTAAAATTGCCGTGAGTGGACGACGGCAAAACCGCTTTCCGCGAGGAGCTCGCGCAGCTGCACGCTGTCCGGAAATGCTCTGAGGCTGGCCGAGATGTAGGAATGAACTTCGGAATTACCATGCAGCAGGAAACCCCACAGGCCGCACCAGTATTTCAAGACCAGATACTGCAGTTGCTGGAACCAGGGACTGGGCGGTTTGGAAAAATCGAGCAGAGCGACGAAGCCGTTGGGTTTGAGGATGCGCTGTATCTCCAAAAAGGCCTGACGAAGTTCTGCTGCGTTCCGTACGGCATACCCGCCGGTGACGATGTCTGCGAACTCATCCGGGAAATCAGTCGCCCCCATATCCTGGCGGACAAACTCGATATTGATTGAATCGCTGCGTTGCCGGGCCAGTTTCAGCATCGGTTCTGTCAGGTCGATGCCAATGATGCGACCGGCCGGATATTTTTCAGCCAGCAGGAAAGCGATGTCTCCCGTCCCGCAGGCGAGATCGACACAGACCGGGGCCGTGAATTGCGGCAAGGCCTCAACCAGCTGTTTTTTCCAGGCCGCATCACGCCCGAGCGACATCGCTCGGGTGGCAAAATCATAACGGCTGGCAGCCTCGCTGAAATGCTGTTCGTTATACTCCCGTCTGCGCTCCGCAGAGTGAATATAATCCTTGATCTTCAGGGCGAACTTGCTGCTCTTAGACACATATCCCTCCAGACTCAAGTCGATTTACACCGCTTGCGCGGTGAGTGGCCGGGCTCGCTGCTGCGTTCAGGCAGGTAAGACCACATGCTGCCGCCATGCAGGGACGCAAACAGCTCTTCGTAAGCTTCAAGAGCGGCGTGGCGATTGGTCTCATCAATCTTGACCGCCTTGGCTGCGAACTCATGACACCAGCGACAATCCTCACAATCAATATCCATGCAGCTGTTGGTGCGGAAACGCTCTATGAAGCCGTCCAGCGCACGGTTATCAATATAGACCGGCGCTTGATCCTCGACCGGCCTGGTCATGCCGCGGAGTTCGGCCAGCCGTTTGAGTGGCAGCATTCGCAATGGATTGGCCAGGCCAGGTCGGATGATGAAACGCAGCAGCCAGCTGAGACCGTGCCGGTAGTAACTGTGGTTCTCCTTGATCCCCCTGAAGCCGTAGGCCTGAATCAGGTCGAGCAGGTTGCCGTCATAACGGCGCTCGGCGTAGGCCTTGATCCTGATCATCATCATCTCTGTGGGGATGTCGCGTTCGGCGAGCTTGAACAGGTCGTAACCCATCCCTTCATAGACGTGCAGATCTTCGGGACGGATCCATTCCGAGCGGATGTAATGCACCGGATCGCGCAACTTCATTTCGGTACATTTTAAAAAGCACCAGTCGATGAAGAAACCCTTGTTCTCGTGCCAGGATTGCCCGGTATGAGCCAGTGCATTCATATGCATCGGCGACATGGCGCAGCCGGTCAGGCAGTTGTTGTTGGCCATCAGCTCCAGGTCACATTTGACCGACTTGCGGATTTCAGCCAGGGTCTCCAGTTCACGATTGACCAGAATGCTGTCGAGTACGATGCAGTCGGCACCCAGCTCTTCCCACATCTGGGTTTTACGCACTCGGTCAACCCCGCCGAACACTGAGATGCGTACTTTAAGTTGCGGCTGACGGGTTTTGATCATCTGCAGCATGAAAGGCGAAGCGACGGTCACTGCCGTGACACCGATATCGCTGATCCAGTCGAGCAGTACGTTGATCTCTTTCTGACCTTTGCGGGTAATCTCGCGATTGCCCATACAGGAAGAATTCAACAGGTAATTGAAGGCCATGCCAGAATTCCGGACATGCTTGACGTGGTCGGCCAGTTGCCGACGCGACACCCTGGCTAGCTGGTATGGTGCCCGTCCGCCGCCCACCGCATCGGTTTGCAGCTTGCCAAACAGCTCGGTAACCGGGTAGTCACGGCACTGCTCGACCAGTTCACGATCAAAGTTGGTCGCAATGCTCAATCTCATTATTTGACTCCTTGCACGTCTCTGATCTGCTCGGGCTGTTGGCTCGTTGCGACTGCAACAGCGCCATCTCAACGGTCAACCCCGGTCCGAAGGCCATGGCGCAGACCTCTTCATGGCGAGGGCGATCCTGCTGTTGCAGGAGTTCCTGGAGGACGAAGAGTATGGTTGCGCTGCTCATGTTGCCGTAGTTGCGCAGAACTTTCCGTGAAGCGGCAACCTGGCCCTGATTGAGGGCGAGACTCTCAGCGACCTTGTCGACGATCGCCTTGCCGCCAGGGTGGACGGCCCAGGTCGAGATGTCTTCCAGCTCGAGTTCCCCTGAGGTGAGCACCGGGCGGACGGCATCACGGATATTGGCGCCGATGACCTTCGGCACATAGCTTGACAAGGCAATGTCGAAGCCTAGATCACCAATGGACCATGCCATATCGTCTTTGCCGCTCGGGATCAGGCTGGAGTGGAAATTGCCGAGTTGGAAGCAGGACTGATTCTCCTGTGGCGTGCCGGCGCTGACGATGGCTGCTGCAGCCCCATCAGCAAACAGGGAGTTGGCGAGCATGGAATCTTCACCGCCGTTGATCTGAAGATGCAGAGTACAGAGTTCCAGACACATGACCAGGACCACCGCTGCAGGATCGGCTTCACAGAATTGTTTGGCCATACGCAAAGCCGGAAACGCCGCATAACACCCCATAAAGCCAAGGTTGTAACGCTGTGTGGCATGCGATAGACCGAGTTCGTTGATGATGTGGTAGTCGGGACCGGGGTTACAGAAACCCGTGCAGGATGCCGTGACCACATGAGTGATCCCGGACGGCTTCAGGTCGGCGCAGTTGGCAATGGCCTGGCGGGCCAGGTCAACCGCGAGGCGCTGGGACTCCCGGGTATAAATCCTGTTGCGCTCGGCCGTGGACAACTCGCGGCGCTGTCCATCTGTTCCGAGTGGGAAAAAGTCACCTGGCAGGTTCTGATCGAAGGACGTGATCACGCTGTGCCGTTTATCAATCCCCGATTTGCGGTAAAGAGCCCGAATCATGCGACGTTGCCGGTCATCATCGGTCCATTCCTGCATTTTGCTGCTGGCGTATTCCTGAGAATAGATCATATCCGGCGTTATAGTTTCAATATGCTGGATCCAGACGGACATGGATATCTCCTTGTTGGTAAGTTCAACGTCAATGGGATGGATCAAAGCCGCCATAACAGTACCCTGACTTCCACCTGTATCCGGTCGTCGACCTTGATGAAGCCGAGGACACTGGGAGGCTGCAGTTGGAAGCTGACCAGAGAAACCGGGAATTCCATTGTGAATGAAATCTGTTCGGGATTAACCACCAGGTCACGGGTTACTGCCCTCACTCGCTGTCTGATATCGCGAATTCGCAGATCAAATTCCAGGTGTGCCGAAGCACCATTCTTCGCCTGCAACTGCTGCATGACTACATCGGGATCGAAATCGGTGTACAGGCCCTGAATATGTGGATAGCTCTTTTGTTCGAACATGGCATGCATCTGCTTGTCACGAATAGAATTGCCGGTATCCATCTCCTCGACCAACACCTTGACCGCCGTTTGCCGGATAATTCCGCTGTCCCCGATTCCGCCTGAGGTTGCCAGGGTGAAGGGTTGACAGGCCGCTGTGCCGTCGAAGTTGTGCAGGGTAGAGCGACCAAAGAAACGGATGTCGCAACTCCCTTCCAGAGTCAGTGCTGACGCTGTTGTCGCCAACAGCAGGAATACAACCATGCTTGCCAGGATTTTGTGTTTCATATGTTCTCCTGCTCATCAGTAAAGATGTAAAACTTTTTTGATGCCGTTTTGTCATCGTTATGATCAAGTGTCGACTGCGGACAGCCTGTCGACGCAGTCATAACTGTTTCGACCAACGACAGTACGTCCTGATTGTCGAAAGGCTTGCTCAGGCTGCCCCACGAATCAACGGTCGCATCGATCTGTTGCCGAGAGTGTGCTGAGATAAAGGCTGAAAAAAGTATAAACGGAATTGAGCCGATGTCTCGTGAAACGAGCCGACATAATTCCAGACCACCGATTTCAGGCATGTGCATGTCCGAATGGATCAACGATCACGATTGGCAGGAAATAGACAATCCTGTACGGGCTTTCCTCATTGCCCCTGGTCGTCCAAACAACAAGGGTGCAAAGCAGCAGATAGATGATAATATGGGTAATGATGAACCTAGTACCCTGTAACCTATAAACTATCGCATCTTGCTGGTTCTTTGCCGAGTCAGCGGCGTTGCGCCTTCATCTGAGTAGCTACGGCTGGGCAGCTGAAGTCGCGCCTTGCTGACCCGCCAAATCCCTGCGCAATCTTGCGAAATCCTATAGGTTACAGGGCACTAGTACCGTCACGCTTACAATTTTTTAACATCTCCGTTTCCCGCCGTCGATTCAATGGTGTTGAACCGGATGACCGGTTCCTGGGTGAGCAGTTCCATTGCACCGACCAGAACTCCGAAATAATTGGACTTCAGATGGAA
>JBPPMD010000114.1:0-2488 GCA_051305875.1 Desulfuromonadales bacterium
ATCCCAACAAGCCTTTGGTCAAAGCAATAATTCCAACCATTTCAGGGACTGCGTGAAAAAGGTCTTTCAGGAACTGTGCAACAATCAGCCGGGCTCTATTTCTCAAGTGCTCAACTCAAAGCTGGAGCAGCATCTCGTCGGCTTTGCCATGACGCACTGCAACAACAACCAGGTTGCCGCGGCAAAATTGCTTGGTATCAGCCGCAATACACTGCGCAGGAGGCTGGAAGAAGGTGGTGACGCAGGGCAAGAAGCAACCTAGGTGTTGTTGTTATACCTTCGTTCCGTGGTTGCACTTACCAGGAGGCAACCAATCTCCCGCCGCTAAGATATTCCCTGATGGCATCGACATCACTGAGAGAAATATCAAGAAACTGTAATCCCATCCCGGGCGGCATATCCTGTTTGAAGAGCTTTTGCGGGTGGTTGACCCACGCAACCCGAGCCTTGCAGCAAATCGGCATGGGTCGCACAGGCACGGTGAATTCGATCAAGAACTTTGTGTCAGCCGGCAGAACATTGGTAGTTGCCAGAAACAAGCCGCCGGTACTCAAGTTAATAGAGTAATCCGTGAGGGTCTCCTGTAAACCGCCTTCATACTTGACCTTAACACGCGCCGAATGCCGGGCATCGCTGCGGTCGCTGTAATTCGACTTCGTGTTCAGGTATTTTTTTGTTGTGGCAACAAGCAGGTGGGGGTTAATCGGTTTGACGATGATCTCATCGCAACCCGACTCCCAGCAACAGTCGAAATTGGCCAATGAACCCCCATGGGCCAACATGATAACCGTAATGCTTGATCCGTATTTCTTCTTGATCCTCCTGCAACATTCCCCGCCATCCCTATTGTCAATGTAAAGATCCAGGAATACGAGATCGGGACGCTCCTGCTCAATGATCCGGAGAGCCTCAACACCTGTGCTGGCGGTCAGGATCTTATAACGTTCCAGCCAATTGATTGCGGCATTTTCGAATTCTATGAAGGAGTTGACGTCATCAACCAGGAGAATTTTTTTCTCGGAGGTGGATTGTCCCTGAGAATTATCTGTACTGTGTTTATCTGCGACCTTCAATCGCAAGTTCATGATTCCTCCTGCACTATTTTACGGGTCAAATCGCCCGCAAACGAATTTGTTCGACTTGAGTAGCCAATGAGAGCGGCTTGACAAATTCTTCCAGTCCGACAACCGAGAGCAGAAGGTTGTGGTTGGCATACGACTCCAGGCAATCTGCATGAATCTGCTCGAAGAAGGGTGCAACCCGGATAAATGCCGCCATAATCTCCGGATCAAAATGCTCGGGCATTGTGCGACCATCTCCCTTGGTAATGATCTCGCAAGCGCGCTCATGGCTGAAGGCCGTCTTATACGAACGTTCATTGCGGAGAGCGTCATACTGATCGGCCAGCATCACAATCCTGCCATCCAAGGGGGTTTGCTCCCCTCGCAGACCACGCGGATAGCCAGTTCCGTCCCACCGCTCATGGTGGTTCTGGGCGATAGAAGCCGCCCGGCTCAGTAAATGAAAAGACGATCCTTCCAGGATACGCTTGCCGGCCGTAGTATGGCTTTTGATGATGTCAAACTCTTCCGGATTGAGGGGCCCTGGCTTGAAAAGGATCGAGTCGCTGATCCCTATTTTGCCGATATCGTGCATAGTACTGGCCAGCGCCAGTGTCTGCGCTTCATTCTCCGGCAGACCGAGTTGCCGCGCGAGGCACTGGACATAATGGGCGATGCGTGAGATATGCGCACCGGTGTCGTCGTCGCGCTCCTCGGCCGCCACGCAGAGACGTTTGATCATCTCCCGGTTCATGGAGTCCATCTTGGCCAGAGACGAAGAGAGCTCGGCGGTCCGCAAGCGGACGGCCCTCTCGAGTTCAACGACGAATTTCTTCTTCTCGCGGGAAACTTTGCGCGCTTCCAGTCCGCGCCGGACCGCGTTCATGAAAGGCTCCGCCTGGAAAGGTTTCAGGATCAGTTCAAAGGCACGTTGTTCCACGGCCTTCACCGCGACGTCCATGTCGGCATGCCCGGTCATGATAATTACCGGGAGATCAGCGTCGTACTCGTGGACGGCGCAGAGCAGTTGCAGACCACTGATCTTCGGCATCTGGAAGTCTGTGATCACCAGGTCATAAACTTCGCTCTTGAAGCACTCGAGCGCCTTGAGACTGTCGTTGAACACATGTGCCTTGAGTCCGTGCTCCTCGAGCAGTCCACTCAGGAACTGGAGGATATTCTGATCGTCGTCGACAATGGCTACGACAGTCTTGGAATGGTAGTTTTTCATGGCGCGTCTCCAGGTTTTTTCGCCGCTGGTCACTCAAGACCGTATGCATCCTGCGTTATCCTATGCTTAACGCAAGACGCATGCCATCCGAACAACGCCTGTAAATAGCTGTAATCAAATGACTTTTTGAATAACAACCGGACTGGTCGCTGTTCAACGCCTGCACAGGCGCACTGACAATACGACGGCCGCAGCC
>JBPPMD010000126.1:0-2215 GCA_051305875.1 Desulfuromonadales bacterium
CTTTACTTTGTCGGCTGCTATGCCTCCTTTGACAAGCGCAATATCAAAATCGCCAGAAGCTTTGTCAAGCTTTGCCAGGCCGCCGGCATCAAGGTCGGCATTCTCGGCAAGGAAGAAAAATGCTGTGGCGAGCCGATGCGCAAGATGGGCAACGAATATCTGTATCAGTCTCTGGCACTCGAAAATATTGAGCTGATCAAGGGCTATAACGTCAAAAAAGTTGTGACAACCTGCCCCCACTGCTTCAATACGCTGGCCAAGGATTATCGGGACCTCGGTTTCGAAATCGAGGTCGAAAACTACACCGTCTTTTTGGAGCAGTTGCTTAAAACCGGCAAGCTCAAACTCAATTCCGGAGAGTTGGCCTGTACCTATCATGACTCCTGCTACCTGGGCCGCCATAACAATATCTATGACGCACCACGCGCCCTGATCAAAGCCGCCGGTGGTCAAATTGTCGAAATGGACAAGCATCGCGCTGAAGCCTTCTGCTGCAGTGCCGGGGGTGGGCGGATCATGGCCGAGGAGAAGTTGGGTGAGCGCATCAACATCAAACGGGTGGGAATGGCCGTGGAGACCGGGGCCCCGACGCTGCTGTCCAACTGCCCGTTCTGCCTGACCATGTTCGAGGATGGCATCAAAGGGGCCAACGTCGAGGACAAGCTGAACGCAAAGGATATCGCCGAAGTGCTGGCAGAGCGTCTGGCCTGAGTGTCACCCCGGAGTGAGTTGAAAGATTGCGTATCTGCCCAAAACCCTCCTTCAGGGTCTCCAACTCTCCGGGGTGCTTTTTAACACTGTCTACTGAACCGCAAGCGTGCGAAGATTGAGCGAACCTATTTGTTCACAAGCTGGCAGGCAACCAGGACAAGTCCGTTGAAACCAAAAGAGCAATAGAGCGTGGTGACCGTCTGTCGATGACCCCGATCCTTTAAAACGACCAGAGTTGAAGGAGAACAATGATGAAAATTCTCGTATGTATCAAGCAGGTTCCCGATATGGAATCGAAGTTCAAGCTGAATGGTGAAGGTAATTGGTACGACGGTACCGATCTTGCCTGGAGGATGAATGAGTATGACGAATATGCCGTTGAGCAGGCCGCGCAGCTCAAGGATCAGCTTGGTGACGCAGATCTTACGGTTCTCAGTATCGGCCCGGAGCGCGTCAAGGAGATGATGAAAAAAGCTCTGGCCATGGGCTGCGATCGCGGCGCTCACATCGCCGATGACGATTTTTTCAAAAAAGACCCTTTTGAAATTGCTTCGGTGATTGCAGAATTTGCTAAAGACAAAGGCTTCGACCTGATCTTTACCGGTATGCAGTCCCAGGATCGTGGTTCAGGCCAGGTTGGCGTGCTGGTCGCTGAGATGCTTGGCCTGCCAAGTATTACAACGATTGTCGATTTTGCTTTTGACAATGGCCAGATTACGGCAAAGCGTGAACTGGAAGGCGGCATGAAGGCGATTGTGAAAACCAGGACTCCGGCACTGATGACCTGCCAACTCGGTCTCAATACTCCGCGTTACCCGACCTTGCCGAACATCATGAAGGCGAAGAAAAAAGAACTGCTGTCGATCCCGGTTTCTGAGCTGCTCAAGGTTGAGGCCAAGCAGGAGACTGCCAAAATGTATTTCCCGGAGAAGAAGGGCGGAGGCCTTGTCCTTGAAGGTTCTGTTGGTGACCTGGTGGATCAGTTGATCAAAATTCTGAAAGACAAAACTGCCGTACTGGCTTAGGAGGATACGATGAAAACCTTACTCGTCGCAGAATATAGAGACGGCAAAGTACTCAACAGTACTTATGAACTGGTCGCCTTCGCTGAGAAACTCGGTGCCGACAGTGCCATGTTTCTGGTTGGCTCTGACAGTGCCCTGCCCGCCTACACTGGCACGCTCTACCTGGCCGATGCCGGCAAATACAGTGAATTCAACCCGGCTGTGCACAAACAGCTTCTCCTTGATGTCATCGCCATAGAACAGCCCGATATGGTGGTCTTTGCTCACAGTTCCTATGGCTGGGACCTGGCCCCACGAATATCTCTGGCGTTAAATGCCGCCCATATCTCCGAAGTTGTCGACATCGTTGATGGTGTCCCGATTGTTCCTGTCTGTAATGCCAAGCTGAGACGTGCGGTCAAAGCGAAAACCGCACAGATGGTGCTCACTCTGCAGGGTGGCGCTTTCGGTCTGGAGGATGAACCGAGCGGCAGTCCGAC
>JBPPMD010000137.1:0-5235 GCA_051305875.1 Desulfuromonadales bacterium
GCAGTAGACCGCGGTAAACTGCAGCAGCACCTTGAGATCTTTGATCTCTTTACGGGTCAATGGCTGAGTTGTCTTTTTTGAGCTGTCATTCATGGCGATCAATCGGTCTAAAAATCAGTGACAATAAATCCGTGACTCGTGACTCGTGACGTGTGACGGCCCTCACTCCTCACTCCTCACTCCTCACCCCTCCTTGCACTTCTCGGCAAGCTCCTGCAGACGATCGAAATCCAGGATCTCTACCGATTTACCGGTAACAGTAATCAGATCATCCTCGGAGAGTTTACGCAGGGTGCGTGAAAGTGTTTCGCTGACCGTACCCAGGTTTGAGGCCAGCTGGGTTTTGGAGATCGGCAATACAACGGTCTGTTTTGTGCCGTGTGAAAGATCCATCAGGTAACGCGCCAGACGCGAGGGCACATCCTTAAAAGTAAGTTCCTCGATCTGGTTAGCAAACTGGCGAAGGAATTTGGACAGGCCGGCGATCATGTTGATGGCGATCCGGCCATTGTTCATCAACAGGCCAAGGAACCCGTCCTTGGGTAAAAAGAGCAGCATGGAAGTCTGTAGCGGTTCAGCATAGGCCGGATACAACCCGTCACCGAAAATGGCCGCCTCTGCAAATGTTCCCCCGGGATGGATGACGTGCAGAATCCGTTCTTTACCGTCCGGAGAAAGTTTGTAGACTTTCACCTTGCCATCCAACACCATAAAAAAACCGGCGGCCTCTTCCCCGTCGGAAAAGAGCAGCTCACCGCGCGGATGTTCGCGGATGCGGGCAATGCCCAGCAGGGCATCAAGATCTGATTCGGAAAGGCCTGCAAAGAAAGGGCTGTTTTTCAGGATTTGACGATAGTTCATGATGCACCGTTGGTTATGGTTTCGGATGAAGATCAGCGGGATATTCTAACCGGGTTGACGGTTTCAGCCAAGGGATAAGAAATTTTTCAGACGCGAATCACCGACAGCGCCTTGCTGGCTGCATAGACTATGATATGTTTTGCAGACACCCATCAGCCGAAAGGAAAGGAGAAAAGCCATGTCTGTCGCTAAAGTCATTGAGATCCATGCAGAAGGCAGTTCCATCGAGGAAGCAGCAGCAGCAGCGTTAGGAGAGGCGGCCAAAACGGTAGACAAGATCAAGACAATCTACATAAAAGATATTCAGGCTATCGTCGAGAACAACAAAATCACCAGGTATCGCCTCAATACCAAGATTACTTTTGTCATCAATAGTTGACAACGATGGGAATTCTTTAAACGGCATGACCTCAAGGTCAAGCCGTTTACGAAACGTGGGCTATGAGGGGGAGACATCGAGTCAAACACCGAAGAAAGGTGCAAAGGCCAACCAGGAAAAGAAGAAGGCCAGTAAACCCTTGAGTTTGCTGGCCTTTATCATCCTGTGGTGCCGAAGGGGAGACTCGAACTCCCACGTTCATACGAACACTAGACCCTGAACCTAGCGTGTCTACCAATTCCACCACTTCGGCATTGAAGCGAGGGCAATTTATAGCAAAAGGGAAAATGCAATGCAATAAAAAAATCGGGATCGAGGATGGGTATCGGCAATACCTTATTCGCTCAACCGCTTCGGTGCGACCACGACGGTACGGTAAGCATCAACAGTCACCAAACCGGGTCGAACCCCTTTCGGTTTCTTGACATCCCTGCCGTGGGCGACGATCACTTCGACCTTGCCGGCATCCTTGCCTTTGGAATAGCCGGCAGCAATTGATGCCGCGAAGAGGATATCCTCTTCAGTGACTTGCCCCACCTGCCCCTCGCACTTCAGCACCAGGTGACATCCCGGCATGCGGTGTGCGTGCAACCAGAGATCACCATGCCCGGTCAGGCGACGGCTGACATAATCGTTGGTACGGCTGTTCTTGCCCCAGAAGAGCCTCAGCCCCGCGGGCGTCTCTGCCCGATGCAGCTGGTCTTCCGGCGCAACGGTTTGACGTCTGCCAAGCTGACCCTTGGTTTGTTTCAGCAATCCGGCAGCTTCCAACTCAAGCTGAATCTGGTACAGATCATCGCCGCCTTCAGCTTCTTGCAAAGACAGCTCAACCTGGTCCAGCCAGGTGATTTCCTGCTCGGTTTCGTGCAGACGGCGCTGATGATGATCAGCGGCCCGTCTGGCCTTGCGATACAACTTGAAATAGCGCTCGGCATTTTCCTGGGGTGACAGTCTGGTATCCAGGAAAATTTTCATTTTGACGACTGGTGATTGATAATAATCATCAACCTCGACCGATTCAGCGCCGCGTTTGATCTGGCGCAGGTGTGCCAACAGAAGGTCACCCTTGATGCGCATCCCCTCCGGGTCGGCTTGCCGGACACTTTCTGCGGCAACATTGTCGAGCCTTTTGATGAGCTTTTTACGTTGCTTGATGATGAGGTTGGCAAGGCGGGCAGTCAGGTCCCTTGGCGATTCGTGTCCCTCTTCTGCCTGGGTTGCTTCAAGCATCGCGGAAAGGTCTTCAAATACGTCGACATGATCAAAACCATGCAGGCCGAGTGCCATCGGCATCATGCCGGACTGACCATCCCATGTCACGCGCAATGCTTCAAAAGACCCGCTGCTGAAGGTTTCCTGCACCTTGTCGAGGACTATATCGAGAGTGTGTCCCGCACCCTGTTCCATGCAGATCGCCCGTGCCAGAGGTGGTGACATCGGTGCGATATCGAGTCGTGCCATGTCTTTCTCATTGACAGCGGCACTGAGGACGGGAAGCAGTTCTTCCCTGTCAGCAAAGAGCGAAATACGCTGTTTCTGCCCGGGCAGAACATATGGTTCTCCCGGCAGCAGCGTTCGGGACCCTTGCTGGCGCCACAGCAGATCAATGATTCGTCCGCTGGCATCGACCAGGATCAGATTTCCCTGCGCACCGAAACCTTCCAGGATCAAATCGCAGCGTTCATGGTTTGCATCGGTAAATGCAAAGTGGACGATGCGATCCAGAGGTTCGGCGTGCACTGCTATCAGACGGCGCAAGCGGGCGCGCAGGAGTTGGCAGAACCGGGGCGGTCTGGCAGGAGCGCTATGGGTCTGGCGGGTCTGGTAGAAGCTCCCCTGACCATCAGCTTTCAACAGCAGCTGAATCTTCTCGCGTCCGGTCCAGAACCTCAAGATCAAGGATCCCGCAGTGATCTGTATCACCCGGTCCAGACGACTGTTGACAAGTTTACGGTTGAGTTCAACCGTCATGGCTTGAAAGATGACACTATCCATGCGCAGAGATTAGAGCATGTCGCGACCAGACTGCAAGCAATCTCTGCCATCGGCATCTTATGCATTGAGGTTAAGTTATGCAGTGCAGGCCGGCATCGGGCAAGACAATTCATCGGTAATGCACTGTGAAATGCACATACTTTCTTCTTGACTTAACAGATAAATTCGGCATGATTAAAGTCTGTTTTTATTGAAGAAAAAGGAGGTAACTATTCAGCTCCCTTACTCAACGACACAGCATGTGGGCTGCAGCCATTGCCTGCGTCCAACGTTGTCACTTAACTTCCCGCAAGCAACAGCTGCAGACCACATGCACCCGTTAATGTGCTGAACAGTTACAAAAGGAGACAAATCATGTCAGAACAACCGAATTACCGTCTTGCCACCAGGGCTCTGCATGCGGGTCACGAACCTGATCCGACCACCAACTCGCGTGCCGTTCCGATCTACCAGACAAGTTCCTATGTGTTCAATTCGAGCGAACACGCCGCCAACCTGTTTTCTCTTGCCGAGATGGGCAATATCTACACCCGTCTGATGAACCCCACATCGGATGTGCTTGAGAAACGTCTGGCTGAACTTGATGGCGGCGTTGGTGCATTGGCGGTAGCCTCCGGAACGGCAGCGATCAACCTGGCCATACTCAATCTGGCCAAGGCCGGAGATAACATCATCTCGACCCGCTATCTCTATGGCGGGACCTACAATATGTTCAACTACACCCTGAAACGCATGGGGATCACCGTTAAATTTGTCGACAGCAGCAATGCCGATAATGTTGCCCGGGAAATTGATGACAACACCAGGGCCGTGTTTTCCGAAACCATCGGTAATCCCAAGAACAATGTCGATGATTTCGAGGCGATCGCAAGTATCGCGCACGACAATGGCCTGCCCTTTATCGTCGACAATACCGTCGCAACACCCTTCCTGTTCAAGCCGTTTGAACATGGCGCCGATATCGCCTGTTACTCCCTGACCAAATTCATCGGTGGTCACGGTACCAGCATCGGCGGCGCAGTCGTCGACAGCGGCAAGTTCGATTGGTCAAGTGGCCGCTTTGAGGAATACACGACACCTGACCCAAGCTATCATGGACTGGTCTACTATGAGGCGCTTGGTGCCATGGCTTATATTCTCAAGATGCGCCTGACCCTGCTGCGCGATTTGGGACCCTGCATCTCACCTTTCAACTCATTCCAGTTCCTGCAGGGGCTGGAAACCTTGCACGTGCGCATGCCGCGACACTGTGAAAATGCCATCAAGGTCGCCCGATTTCTTGAAGGTCACGCCTCGGTTGAATGGGTCAATTATCCAGGCCTTGAAAGTCATCCGGATTACGACAGAGCGCAACGCTACCTGCCCGCAGGACAGGGCGCCATTCTTGGCTTCGGCATCAAAGGTGGTAGAGAAGCCGGAGCAAAATTCATTGATTCCGTCAAACTCTGCAGCCACCTGGCAAACATCGGTGACGCCAAGACCCTGGTTATTCATCCTGCCAGTACGACTCATCAGCAGCTTTCCGACGCAGAACAGATTGCTTCCGGCGTCAGTCCGGACTACATCCGTGTCTCGGTCGGCATTGAAGATGTTCAGGACATTATCGAGGACCTTGACCAGGCGTTGGCAAGCAGCCAGGCCTGATTTCTTCGACATACATTCTTGAAAAGCGGGCATTTATGCCCGCTTTTATTTTGCTCAATAGTATGGCTCGTGCTATGTTCTCAACACTTCAAGCAGATATTTTCAGGATCACATTACATGCGTAACTGGCTGGAATACATACCTTTTATCTGCATTGCCAGTCTGGTCAGATCCTTGCCGAGGGCATGGGCACTCAACCTGGGCAAGCGACTGGGACAATTGGCCCGACATCTCCAGGGACGGCGGGTGAGCATCGCCCGCGAAAACCTGCAGAGTACCTTTCCCGAGATGTCCGCCACCGAGGTCTCCGAGACGATCAGCGCGATGTTCAGGCACCTGGGGATCAGCTTTATCGA
>JBPPMD010000157.1:0-9784 GCA_051305875.1 Desulfuromonadales bacterium
GACAACCTGATTTATCTCGGTATCCGTGAATGCAGCAAAACCGACCATAGGCTGGAACATCTGTTTGTCGGCCTGTTCTCGCAAAACAGCATCAATGAGCTGGCCAGCAACGTTCCACCGTTGAAAAATAAACTTCTGGCCGCATTGTCGCGCCAGCATGTGCTGGACGAGAGTTACGACTATCGCAAGGTTATTGAGATTTTCAATACGTTCCCGAAGGTGGAAATGTTCTTTCTTTCCGGGGAAGAGCTCGACAGGCTGGTGCAATCTTTTGTCACTCTGCAGCGGCAACAGTCGGTCAAGCTGGTGGTGACGCGCAGTCTCAGTTTGCGAGGAGTGACGCTGCTGGTCATTATGCCCCGTGACTACTACAGCCGTGATGCGGTCCGGCGCATGGAAGCTTATCTCCACCGATTCCTCTCTGCCGAGCATATTTCTTCGAGGATTATCCACTTTTATTCTGAATATGTCAGTCTGCATTTCCGTGTCGTTCCTCACGGTGATCGTGTCAGAATCGATGTTGAAACTCTGGAAAAAGTCTTGACGGACCTGTCACGGCCCTGGGACGAAAAGCTGCGACTGCTGGTCTTGCGTGGAGCAATAAACAGCAGCGATTCGTTGTTGTGGCATCGTTATACCAACGCTTTCCCGCATGAATACAAGGACCTGATCCATCCCCGTTTTGCAGTCAGGGATGTACGTGCCATCGAACAGGTACTCAATACAGGAGAGGAGGGATTTGATCTCTGGGGACCTTTCCATGAGCGCCATGAGTTTTACCGCCTGCAGTTCTACAGCCTCAGGGAAAGTTGTCTCAATGAATTGATGCCGTTCCTGGAGAACCTCAATCTCACGGTTGTCGATGAAGTTGATTTTAATTTTGAGATCGACGAGCGTCTGGTCTATGTGAAAAGTTTTTCGGTTCGCAACAGTCATCCAGAGGCAAAATCACTGTCGTCGCAACGTGACAAGCTGCTGGAAATACTTGTCGGCCTGCGCAATGGCACCGTTGAAGATGATTATCTCAACCGCCTTATGGTGCTGACCGAACTCGATTGGCAGGAGATTGATGTTTTCAGGGCCTACCGCAATTACTACTTCCAGCTGGGCAACCCGTTCACCAAGCGCCGTGTCGCCTTCGCCCTGATCAACAACCCACAGGCTGCGCTACTCCTCTACCGTTATTTTGAAGCGCGATTTCAACCCAATCCTGCCTGGCAGGATCCGCTGCGGCGTGAGGAAGAGGCGCTCATGCCGATCCGCATGCAGCTCTCTGAAGCTCTCGATAAGATTCAGGATATTAACGAAGACCGCATCCTGCGAAGCATCTTCAACCTCATCGACTCGACGATCCGCACCAATTTTTTCCTGCGGCGTGACGACCCTGATTACTTCCTCTCCTTTAAAATCAGCGCCATCGGCATCATTGATATGCCGTTCCCTCGTCCGATGTACGAAACCTACGTCCATTCCGCAACGATGGAAGGGATTCATCTGCGTGGCGGCAAGGTCGCCCGTGGTGGTATTCGCTGGTCGGATCGTCCAGACGATTTTCGTACTGAAGTACTCGGCCTGATGAAAACCCAGATGACCAAGAACGCTTTGATCGTCCCGGTCGGTTCCAAGGGTGGTTTTGTGGTCAAAACGCCTTTTACCACCCGCGAAGAAGGAGGAGAACTTTCTCGCCAGGCATATATCACCCTGATGCGAGGTCTGCTTGATCTGGTGGACAACCGGGTCGCAGGACAGGTCATAAGACCTAAGGGTGTGGTGGTCTACGATGATGCTGACCCTTATCTTGTGGTTGCTGCCGACAAGGGCACTGCACATCTGCCGGACACCGCAAACAGCGTCAGCCTCGCATACAACTTCTGGCTGGGAGATGCTTTCGCCAGCGGTGGTTCGGTTGGCTATGACCACAAAAAGCTGGGGATCACGGCGCGTGGCACCTGGGAGTGTGTTAAACGGCATTTCCGCGAGTTGGGCAAAAACATTCAGAAAGAAGATTTCACAGCTGTCGGCATCGGCGATATGAGCGGCGATGTCTTTGGCAACGGCATGCTTCTGTCAAAACACACCCGTCTTTTGGCCGCGTTCAATCATGTGCACATCTTCCTCGATCCCGATCCGGACCCGGCGAGATCCTGGCGGGAGCGCAAGCGGTTGTTCGACAAGCCAAGGTCGAGTTGGACGGATTACAAAGCAGACCTGATCTCAACAGGCGGTGGAATCTGGGAAAGATCGTCCAAGGATATTCCTCTTTCACCTGCTGTACGCAAGTGGCTCGGCGTTCGTCATGCCACCATGGAAGGTGAGGAGTTGATCCGGCGCATTCTCGTTGCCGAGGTTGAACTGCTCTGGAACGGCGGCATCGGCACATACGTCAAATCCTCACTGGAAAAGCATGCCGATGTCGGCGACCGGGCCAATGACAATGTCCGCGTGAATGCCTCGCAAATAAAAGTAAAGGTAATCGGCGAGGGCGGCAACCTCGGCTTAACCCAGGCTGCGCGCATTGAGTATGCCATGGCCGGCGGCTTGATCAATACCGATGCGATAGACAACTCCTCAGGGGTTGATACCTCCGACCACGAGGTCAATCTGAAAATATTCTTCCAGGTTCTGCGTGAAGCCGGCGTGATCAAGTCTGATCGCACCCGCAACCGGCAGATGCAGGAAGTGGAAAATGATGTATGTGACAAGGTTCTGGCCAACAACTATACGCAGAGCCTCTGCCTTTCACTCGACCTTTTGCGCTGCACTGCCGATAACGATCCTTTCATCGATTTGACAGAGCGCCTGGCAAATGCCGGGCTTCTCGACCGCCAGGGGGAATCACTTCCTTCACGCAAAGAACTTGCGGCCCGAAGCCAGGGTTACCAGCGCCCGGAATTGTCGATTCTGTTGGCATACAGCAAGATGCAGCTTTATCAGGCGCTGCTCGAAAGTGATCTGCCCGACCAGGAATCAGCCCAGAGTTTCCTGAAACAATATTTCCCCGAGAAAATCCAGCAACGTCACAGTGCTCATATAAAAGATCATCCGTTGCGGCGTGAAATCATTGCCACCATGATCACCAATCGCCTGGTTGATCAGGCCGGATGTTCCTTTGTAAACACTCTGGTTCGACAGGCCGGCGCAACCATTCTCGGCAGTGTCGCGGCCTACCTGGTTTTCGATGAAGTGCTGGATGGCCCCGCGATTCGCAAACAGATCGCGATTGCTGACAACAAAATGCCATCGGCACGTCAATACGAACTTCTGCTCAGCCTGGAGAAAGCTCTGGAAGGCCTTTGTCGCCAGGTCGCTGAACAAGGGCTGCCGATGAGTCTCGACAAAGAATGCGCCAAAAACTACCGGCAGCGACTGATAACCTTCCGCACACACCTTCAGGAGCTGCTGCCGGGAGCCGAATGGCAGCATTGCAAGGATGCCGCGGTGGTCCTTGTCGACGAGGGATTCAACAAACAAATGGCGCTCGATATGGCCAGCTTCCGCTACCTGGTCGGCTTCCTGCCCGCTGTCCATATCGCCGAGATGACCGGTGCCGACCTGCTGGCAGTGACTTCAGCCATGGGCGAAATGCGTCAGCAATTGAAGATCTCCCAGGTGATGGCATGCCTCAACGAATATATCCCTCATGATCGATGGGACCGGATGGCTCTGGCCAGTCTGCGCAGTGCATTTATCAAGCAGGTCGTCAAGCTGACCGGAATCGTCGTAGCCGAAGGTCGGGGCTGCTCTGCCTTCCTTGCCGCGAAACGGCAGCGGCTCGATTATTACCTCGGCCTGGTTGAGACGCTGCGTGCAAATCCGCCAGGCAGCATCAGCCCCTACGTGGTTTTGTTGCGGGCACTTGAGGCGGTGGAGGACTAAAGAGACGGTGATGATGGAACCGTGATGATGGGGCCGTTGCGTGTCTTTCGTTACGTGTTCTTCATCACTGATTTGTCTTTTGAAAACCCGCTGGACTCGATTCCTGGCCTGTGCTATAGAATAAAACGCCTTTTGAGACCCACCGCTTTTGGGCCCGGAACATGTGCCGGAGCCGGTGCAATTGCAGGGTCGATCAACATACCGCCTGGATCCTTGAGACCGGGACGGCAGTAGTAGCATGGAACACGACCGGCATCTGTCGCCGGTCATGCAACTGCCTTCCGTAAGGCTCCGGAAGGCATTTTTGTTTCAAAATACCAGAAAGGTTGATTCTCTTGAGCGAAACAGTGAAGAAACGCCGGACAATTCTGGATCTACAGGCCATGAAAGCCCGCGGTGAGAAAATCGCGATGCTGACAGCCTACGATTACCCCTTTGCCCGAATTATGGATCAGGCCGGGATTGACGTCATCCTGGTCGGAGATTCAGCCGGTTCCGTAGTCGCCGGTTACGACAATACCCTGCCGGTCACCATGGAAGAGATGCTCTACCATTCACGTGCCGTGGCTCGTGGAGTTTCACAGGCCCTGATTGTTGCCGACATGCCATTTATGTCTTACCAGGTCGACCTTGCCGAGGCGCGCCGCAATGCCGGGCGCCTGATCAAGGAGGGCGGCGCCCAGGCCGTCAAGCTGGAAGGCGGAGTGCACGTCGCCGAAACGATCCGCACGATCGTTGCCATGGATGTGCCCGTTGTCGCCCATATCGGTCTGACGCCGCAATCGATACATCGCATGGGGGGGTACCGTGTGCAGGGGCGCGAAGAAGCCCGGGCGAACCAGTTGCTGGCTGATGCCAGAGCGGTTGCCGATGCCGGTGCCTGTGCTGTGGTGCTTGAAGGGATTCCGGCAACGTTGGCCAGAGTGATCACCGCTGAACTGCTGATCCCGACCATCGGCATTGGTGCCGGTGTCGATTGTGATGGCCAGGTCCTGGTCATTCACGATATCCTTGGGCTGTGCGAGAAATATTCGCCGAAATTCGTCAAGCGCTTTGCCGATGTCTCAGGTACGATCCGTCAGGGCATCGATGATTATATCCGCGAGGTCAAAGAGGGCGATTTCCCTGGTCCGGAGCATTCTTTTTAGGAACTGGGGACGCGTCCCTAAAATATATGGAAATAATTTCAGATATCACCGAGATGCAAAACCGCTGCCTGGCGACCCGGGCGTCAAGCCAATCGATCTCTTTTGTGCCTACCATGGGGTTCCTGCACGATGGACATCTTTCATTGTTACGCGAAGGTCGCAAGCGTGGCGACTTGCTGGTCCTTTCGATCTTTGTCAACCCGGCCCAGTTTGGTCAGGGTGAAGATCTGGATCATTACCCGCGTGATTTCGAGAGGGATGAAAGTCTGGCCCGTGCCGCCGGCGTCGACCTGATCTTTTACCCGAATGCCGAAGTGATCTACCCGGCCGGTTATGCAACCTACGTCACCGTGGAAGGCCCTTTGACGACGACCCTTGAAGGCGCCTGCCGTCCTACCCATTTTCGTGGTGTCACCACGGTCGTCACCAAGCTTTTCAGTGTCGTCCAGCCGCATGTGGCACTCTTCGGCCGCAAGGACCATCAACAACTGGCAGTCATCCGGCGCATGTCTGCAGATCTCAACCTGCCAGTTGAAATCGTCGGCATGCCGATCGTACGTGAAGCAGACGGCCTGGCGATGAGTTCCCGCAATGTTTACCTTTCGCCAGCCGAGCGGCAGCAGGCACTGGTCCTGTCACAGGCGCTGGACCGCGGACGGCAGCTGGTTGCTGACGGGGTGCGTGAAGCTGCCGAGGTTCAGGCAACCCTGCATGCGATGATCGACGCACAGCGGGATGCCCACATCGACTACCTGCTGATCTGTCATCAGGCGACGCTGCACGAACAGGAACGGATCGATGCTGATTCTGTTCTGCTGCTGGCGGTGTCTATCGGCAAAACCCGACTGATTGACAATGGGTCCCTCCTGAATCCGCAAGACTGCTAGGCGATACTATGTCGAAAAACCGTGAAACGGCGCGCGCGACTCTGGAAAACCTCTACCGGATCTTTACGATCCCCGAAGCCCCTGACTCGACTCTCGGTGGTATAGACCAGGCCATAAGCAGGGACGTCGCCGGATTTCTACAGACACATATCGTCGCCCTCGAACGCAGCCTTGATGAGATTGAGGCTGACTTTTCCTCATCGATCATCCCCGAGGAACCAACCTACGTTTCCGAGTACACCGAGTTTGTCAAAGAGAAACTGGTCGCCCAGTCGGTGCACACTGCCGCCCCCGGCTTCATTGGACACATGACCTCGGCGCTTCCCTATTTCATGCTGCCGCTCTCGCGACTCATGACAGCCTTGAACCAGAACCTGGTCAAGGTGGAAACGTCCAAAGCGTTTACACCTCTGGAGCGACAGGTTCTTGCCATGCTCCACCGTCTTGTCTACCAGAACGATAACGCTTTCTACGATCGGTGGGTCCACAACAGCGAACATGCCCTTGGAGCCTTCTGCTCCGGAGGTACGATTGCCAATGTCACCGCGTTGTGGGTGGCGCGCAACCGCCTCTGTTCGCCTTCCGGTACGTTTCGCGGCATTGCCCATGAAGGGCTGGCCCGCTCCCTGAAACACCTGGACTGCGATGGCCTGGCCATCCTGGTCTCGCGGCGTGGCCACTATTCGTTGGGCAAGGCCGCCGACCTGCTCGGTCTCGGTCGGGACAACCTGATGAAGATTGACACAGACGCCAACAACCGTATTGACCTGAAACAGCTTAGGGAAACCTGCCGCCGTCTGCGCGATGAAAACATCCTCCCTCTGGCGCTGGTCGGCATCGCCGGTACCACCGAAACCGGCAACGTTGACCCTCTGCAGGAGATGGCCGATTTTGCCAGTGAACTTGGCTGCCATTTTCATGTCGATGCCGCCTGGGGTGGTCCGACCCTGTTTTCCGAGCGTAATCGCTATATGCTCGACGGGATATCCCGTGCCGATTCGGTGACGCTCGATGCTCACAAGCAGCTTTACGTGCCGATGGGGGCGGGGATGGTCGTGTTCAAGGATCCTACCGCCCAGTCAGCTATCGAACATCATGCCGCCTATATCCTGCGACACGGCTCCAAGGACCTCGGCAGCCATACCCTCGAGGGGTCGCGGCCAGGCAAGGCGTTGCTGGTGCATGCCGGCTTGTCGATCATTGGCCGTAAGGGCTACGAGTTGCTCATCGATCTGGGGATCGAGCGGGCCACGACTTATGCTGAGATGATCCGACAGCATCCCGATTTCGAATTGACCAGCACACCACAGCTGAATATCCTCACCTATCGCTATTGTCCGGAGCACGTGCAACAGACGCTTCTCCGGGCAAGTGAAGAGCAACGCCCCAGGGCCAATCTCCTGCTCGACCAGGTCAACCAACTGTTGCAGAAGGACCAGCGCGAAGCGGGTAAAACCTTCGTTTCCAGGACTCGGCTGCAGATTTCCCCTTACGCGGAGGAAATCACCGTCCTGCGTGTTGTCCTGGCCAATCCGTTGACCACCGATGAAATCCTTGAGTCGGTACTGGCCGAGCAGTGCCTGATCGTGCTTCAACAGGACATACAGGCACTGTTGAAACAGGTAGAAACCATCTGCGATGAAATCGACGGCCCTCCTGTGGAGGTTTGTGCCGAGGTGAATTGATCTTGAAAAACCCCATGGGAAAGCCGATTCTCTATCGCGCCCGGTTTCTGCTGCCGATCAGTGCGCCTCCACTCGAGAATGGTGCTCTGCTTGTTGATGGCGGGCATATCATCGCTGTTGATACCTTTAATAACCTGACCGCCGCTCATCCCGGAGCAGCGGTCGTTGATTTTGGTGACACAGCCCTGTTGCCGCCGATGGTCAATGCCCACACGCATCTCGAACTCAGCTCTTTTGCCGATTGGGCCGCAAAGACCGCAGAGCCGGCTGCACCGCAAGACTTCGTCGACTGGATTCTCTGGCTGGTGCGGGTGCGACGGAGTATCAGTGCAGAACAGCTCTATGCATCTCTCGCAGCCGGTTTGAGAGCTTCGCTGCTCGCCGGGACCGGAGCGGTCGGCGACATCTTCACAGGGCTTAACTCTGTGTCGGCTTATCAGCACTCGCCTTTGCATGGTCGCGTTTTTGCCGAGGTCCTGGGACATGAACCGGCTGTTGTTGCTGACCGCCTTGCTGCAATCGCGAAGTTGCTGGAGCATCACCCCGGTCCGTCACTCGACTGGGGTCTTTCACCCCACGCGCCATACACCTTGTCATCGGCAGCAACCGATCAGGTCTTTGCCTTTGCCGGGCGTCAGTCCCTGCAATGCAGTATTCACCTTGCGGAATCGACGGATGAGACGGCTTTCCTGCAGAACGGGTCCGGTGCAATTGCCGAGAAATTGTATGCAATGGCAAAATGGAATTCCACTGCCGATTCAGTCCCTGGCTGCAGGCCGGTCACTGCCTTCTGCAAAAAGGGCAGGTTACGGCACGGAGATCTGGCGGTTCACGGCGTTCAGGTTGATGCTGCAGAGATCGACCTGCTTAAACAGACCGGCTGTATCGTTGTTCTTTGCCCACGCTCCAATGCGGCTCTGAATGTCGGCAAGGCACCGGTGGCTGCCTACCTTAAAGCCGGTGTTCCTCTGGCGTTTGGCACCGACAGTCTGGCCAGCTCATCGAGCCTGTCGATCTGGGACGAAATGGCCTTTGCCGGGCATTGGTTCCACGGCGAGGCCGGTCCTCGCGAATGGCTGGAGATAGCAACCCTCGGTGGTGCCAGAGCTCTTGGTCTGCATGGGCGGATGGGACAGCTCGCGCCCGGCTGTGATGCCTCTTTTCAGGTGATTGCCCTGCCGGAAATGCCTTGCATCAATGAACTGGAAGAAGCCCTCTGCGCTGCTGGTGCAGACATCGAGATTACTCATCTTTACCTGGCATCGCGGAACGTCTTGCCGGGGATCTGACCTGCCTCTATAATGCTTCTTCTTAAACATCTTAAAACGTAGAGGGATTATGGAGCGTATCTCTAAATTAAGCCGGATTTTTCATCTCAAGCTGAAAAGCTATTTCCTGACCGGCCTCCTGGTTCTTGTTCCGATCACCCTGACGCTTCTGGTGGTCCGCTGGCTGGTCCGTCTCATGGACAACCTTTTGAAGTCGGTGTTGCCGATGGCCTTGCGTCCCGAGCAAATATTCGGCATTTCGGTGCCTGGTATCGGTCTTGTCGCAACCTTGCTGCTGATCCTGCTGGTCGGTGTGCTGACGGCCAACATCTTCGGCCGTTCCCTGGTTAATTTCACAGAAAAGCTGGTTGACCGGATTCCTTTCGTCAAAGGGATTTACACGCTTTTTAAACAGGTCTCCGACACGATCCTCAATCGGGACCGCGGCGCTTTTAGCAAGGTTGTCCTGATCGAATATCCGCGCAGGGGGATCTGGGCTGTCGCTTTTGTCACTGGAGTCACCCAGGGGGAAGCGCAGCTGATTACGGAAAAGAAACTGATCAATATCTTCGTGCCGACCACTCCGAACCCGACTTCCGGCTTCTATATTCTGGTGGCGGAGGATGACATGATTGAACTGTCGATGACCGTTGAAGAAGCTTTCAAACTGATCATCAGCGGTGGTATGGTGACGCCCCCTGTGCGCAGCAGCGCAATCGCCGGCAAACCGATAGATGTGGTAGACTGAAAACATGAAGAATAATGCTAGTACCCGGTACCAGGATGTCACATTTTTAAATGCTGTTAGCCTACAGGTATGTACAGGAATAAAGCGGCTATGATTGAAGAAATAGGCACAGTTGTCGAACTGAAAAACAAAATGACCGCGGTTGTGATGTGCAAGAAGAGCAGCCTTTGCG
>JBPPMD010000188.1:0-2725 GCA_051305875.1 Desulfuromonadales bacterium
GGCACAGTCACCAGCAGTGCCGCTCCCACCCAACGCCAGAAAGACAGGGCCACAGGCGGGATTTCATTGTGGAAGGCGCGGCCGAGGATGAAGTTGCCGGACCAGAAGAGTACGGCCAGGGTCAGCAGCAGGTAAGGACGGTCCTTGAATTTTCTCATGATCCGGTACCCTGCTCAAACATGCGAAATTCTATAGGCTACAGGGCAGTTCAGCCTGCATAGGGGAGTTATAAGGGGGGCGTGCACGCTTTGGCAAGAAATAAGCGACCGGAGACGGGCACAGCAAAAAAACGTGCAGGCAGAACGCCCGGTTGCGGATTCTCGCCGGAATCAACAGATTTACCCTTGACAATAGTCTCACTTATATATAAATGTCCAAAGATGTCCAATGCAAATGAAAATTATTAAAGGCGGTGGAGCACTGATGAACCTTTCAGTAAAAGATGCAGCGAAGTTACTTACCGTTTCGGAAAAAACCATATACCGGTGGATCAAGCAGAACGTCGTACCGGTTTACAAGGTTCACGAAATCTACCGCTTCAACCGGGCCGAGCTTCTTGAATGGGCAACTTCGCGGCGCATGGGGGTGGCCGCTGATGCATTCAGCGAACCGGAGTCGGTCGCCGAGACACTGCCGACCCTGCATGACGCGCTCGAAGCCGGCGGTGTTTTCTATCGGATTGAAGGAAAGACCCGCGAAGAGGTGCTGGTCGATGCGGTCGGCCATGCACGCCTGCCTGATGAAGTCGATCGTGCTCACCTGGCGCAGGTACTGATCAGCCGGGAGCAACTCGCCTCGACCGCTCTCGGCGAGGGGATTGCCATTCCCCATCCACGCAGCCCCGGCTTATTGAATATTACCAGACCAAAGGTGACGCTCTGTTTTCTGGAAGAACCGGTCGACTTTTTTGCTCTTGATGGCCGTCTGGTAGACACCCTGCTGTTGATTTTCGCTCCGAACCTGCGCGCCCACCTGCACTTGTTGTCCCGCCTGGGATTTGTGCTTCGGGATCGCAAATTCCGCAAGGCACTGGATGATAGTGAGAGCCGGGAAAATATTTTTGCCGCATTAGCCTCTGCCGAAGAGAAAATCAAGGTTTGACATGTGTCATGAGCGTTGCTTTTTCCGCATGCAAAAGTCAGAGCTGAATCGATGAACTTGTTGCTCTCGGCATTGCTGATATTGTTCGGTGGCAGCCTGATTGCGCTGTCGGCTCGCAACTCCACCCTGGCGACTCGGGTGGGAACCTTGTCGGTTCTGGTTGCTGCGCCGATGGCCGGTTTCGTTGCCCTGAAAGTTTTGCTCAGCGGTCAGTCCCTCTCTTTCAGTGCAGCCTGGGCGGTTCCCGGTGGAGAGTTTTCTCTGCTGCTGGATCCTCTGGCAGCCTTTTTCGTCCTGCCGATTTCATTACTCTCGCTGTTCTGTGCACTCTATGCCGGGCCCTACATGGCACACGCAGGTCAATCCCGTTCTCTGGCCCCCCACTGGTTTTATTTAAATATTATGGTGACGGCCATGTTGCTGGTGGTGATTGCCGCCAACGCCTTGCTGTTTCTGGCAGCTTGGGAAATTATGACCATCTCTTCCTTCTTTCTGGTGGCCTGGGACCATCACCACGAAGACGTGCGCAAGGCTGCCTGGCTTTACCTTTTTGCAGCTCACCTCGGTATGATGCTGCTGCTGCTCATGTTTCTCCTCGCCGGCAACTATTGTGGTGGTTTCAATTTCAATAATTTCGGTCCTTTGGCCCAACTGCCGATTGGTAGCGCCTCAGTAATTTATTTACTGGCCTTGTTCGGCTTCGGGGTCAAGGCTGGTCTCTTCCCTGTCCATATCTGGCTGCCGGATGCCCACCCGGCAGCACCCAGCCATGTTTCGGCATTGATGTCCGGTGTCCTGATCAAAACAGGTATCTACGGTATTCTGCGTATTTTGAGTCTACTGCCACCAGCCCCGGCCTGGTGGGGATGGCTGATGGCTTTGCTCGGAGCAGGCGGTGCCCTCTATGGGATCTCTCTGGCGGCGCAGCAGCGGGATATCAAGCGTTGCCTGGCCTATTCAACGGTAGAGAATATCGGCATCATGTTGCTAGGTCTCGGCTTTGGCATGGTCGCGGCAGCACAGGGGCATCCGAAAATCGCTCTGCTCGCCTTCGCCGGGGGTCTGTTGCATCTTTGGAATCACGCTCTGTTCAAAGGGGTGATGTTTCTCGGTGCCGGTGCCCTTGTGCACGCCACCGGCACTCGTGACATGAACCGTATGGGTGGCCTGTTGCGCCGCATGCCTCTTGTCGGACTGCTCTGGATTGGCGGCAGCCTGGCTATCAGCGCTCTGCCGCCACTTAACGGGCTGATCAGTGAATGGTTGATCTATCTCAGCCTGGCCCAGGCTGGTACGGCCCTGGACGGCTTTGCCGCTTTGGTCCCCCTGTTACTGTTCGGCCTGCTCGGCATGGTCGGTGCCCTGGCTCTGGTCACCTTCTCCCGACTGATCGGTATCTGCTTGCTCGGCGAGCCTCGCGATCCGGCCGCCGCCCACCCTCACAAAGTGGCCCCGGCCATGCTGTTCGGCATGGGGTCTTTGCTCGCCGGTTGCCTGATGATCGGAATTTTTCCGCAAGGAGCGTTGCGACTGATGTCGACAGCGCTTTCCCAGGTGGCCCGGTTGCCTGTTGGCGCAGAACCTGGCCGAGCCGTTGCCCCTCTGGGCCTGGGGGCCCTGCTGC
>JBPPMD010000260.1:0-2058 GCA_051305875.1 Desulfuromonadales bacterium
GTGCCTGATACCAGGGGAGCAGTAGAGCCAGCAGGGCCACGGCCAGCGGAAACAGAATCAGCAGTAACAACATGGTCTATTCCTTCAGCGCAGTCAGGCGTTCAGTGTTGATGGTTGAAAATTCCCGGCTGATCTGGTTGACGACAATGCCCATAACGAAGACGCCAACCAACAGGTCGAGCAGAATTCCGGCCTCGACCATGACTGGCATGGCGGCGGAAAGCAGCACGGCGAAGATAAAAATGCCATTTTCAAGCATCAGGTAGCCGAGAATCTGGGTGATCGCCTTGCGTCGGGTGATCAACAACAGAAAGCCGCTGAACATGGTCGCCAGGGCTGTAGGCACGAACATCCCGTCATGATGTTCAGGGGCTAATGGCAGCAAATCGGCAAACAAAAAGGCGCCGACTGTGGTCAGCACTCCAAGGATCAGGGTCGGCACAAATCCGACGATAGGCTCCATCTCACGCCGGATGCGCACCCTGCGAATAGCCCGCAGCAGCAGCCAGGGGATCAAAACCCCCTTGAAACAGAAGGCTTCGGCCGCCAGCAGCATAGCGTGGAAGGTCATTCCATGGCTGACAAGGGGTAACAGGGCCAGCAGTGCTCCCTGTATCGCAACCACACGGATACAGGCCACCAGTCGCGCGCTGCCGAGCGTGTAAAAGTTGATCAGGATCACCGCGAGCAGCAAAGGATTGATCAATTCCATCATGGTTTTTTCTCCAGCAGCATTAACATCAGAGACTCTCTGGCAACATCACCAACAATGACCCATGCATAAGTTCAAAACGGTTTGAATGAAGTTCCCGTCAGGAAACCAGCTATTTATCGCAGCACCAGTACCAAAGCGAAGATCGACAACAGCATAGTGCCAACCAGCACTTGCGGCACACGCGGCAGGCGCAACCTCGCCATGATCGACTCGACGACACCGATAAGCACGGCGAGGCCAGCAAGGCCTGCCAGAAACAGCAGCACATCGCTCAGCCACCAGCCCGTCTGCCAGGGGAGGGCCAAGCGCACCAGGAGGGCCCCCATCACCATCATCTTGAGCGCGGCTCCGTAAAGAATCATGCCGAGGGCAGGGCCACTGTGATCAAGAATCATGACCTCATGAATCATGGTCAACTCCAGATGAGTGTTGGGGTCATCGAAAGGGATTCGTGAGTTTTCCACCAGCAGCACCAGGAACAGGCAGACCAGGATCAACCCGAGGGATGCGCCGGCATCGCTGTGCCAGGCAGTCAACAGGTGTGAACCGAGCAACGTGTCCAGCGAGAGTCCGTCGGAGAGGCGCGCCAGTACCAGCAATACAAACAGCAGGGTCGGTTCGGCCAGACAGGAGAAGGTCACTTCGCGCGCGGCTCCCATCCCCTCAAAGCTCGAACCGGTGTCGAGAGCCGATGCCACGGTAAAAAAACGGGACAGGGCAAAGAGGTAGACGAACAGAATCAGGTCCCCTTCAAATGAAATCGGAGCCGGTAACGCCCCAAAGGGGATAAGCAGGGATGCCAGCAGGGGGACCGCCAGGCCGACGACCGGTCCCGCGAGAAAGACCCAGGTCGTGGTGCGGCTGAAAACGAATCCTTTGCGCCAGAGACGGGCCAGATCGTAGTAGGATTGAAGCAGTGGAGCCCCGATCCGACCGCCGAAAAGTGCTTTGGTTTTGGTGATGATGCCATTAAGCATGGGAGCAAATAATAGTAAAAGGGCCAGATGCAGAAACAGCCTGATAATCATGACAAGCTCCCCTTTCAAAGAATGAATAACGCCAGCAGAACAATAACGGTCAGGGCGATGTAGAGCAGGTAGAAGGCTATTACCCCATTGTGAATCCAGGCACGCAGCAGACGGCATAACCAGGCTGCACCGAGGAAAATCGGGAACAGCACCCGGTCAAGGACAGTGTCGGGAGTGTGACTGGAAAATCGCGCCACGCCCGGGAGCAGTCCAGTTACTTGTCCACCATGGCGTTCACTCCAAAGTCCAAAATGAAAAAGTCGCACCAGGAAGTCGGCAAATGAACTTGCCGTGTACTGCATGCGCGGGGCAGGA
>JBPPMD010000316.1:0-3600 GCA_051305875.1 Desulfuromonadales bacterium
GACAAACAAGAAACCGGTACGCCTGTCGCCTTGCGGTCGCGCCTCGTTTTTCATGTCCATGGCCAGAACGGCGACCACGGCAAAGCCCAGGAGCACTCCGAACCATTGCAACGAGCTCAGCTGTTCGCCAAAAAAACCGACCGAGACGACGACCACGACGACCAGACTCAGTCGGGTGAGTGGAAAGGTGACCGCTGCGGGCAGATGCCGCAAGGCTTCCATGTGTGCGATGGTGGCGATCGCAAAGGAGATGCTGTTGACCAGCGACAGGCCGATCAGGGCAGACAGGTTCTGCGCGGATGCTCCCGATCCCAGGAACACCGCGCCGCTCAGCAGGGTAACCGTGCCCATGAAGACTGCCGTTGTCAGGCTGGAGCTGCAGCCTCGCTCTGCGGCGACCTTGTAGAGAAATCGCTGGCTCCCCAGGAGCAGCAGTGCAATGACACTGTAATCATACCAACTGCTCATGTGCCTTCCCTGCCAGGCTTGTTGACAGCGGTCCTCAAAGGAATTTGTCGAGTCCCATATGTCGGGCCAGGCGATCGAAGTCCCTCATCCCCAGCCCGATCATGCTGTGCAGGCATCTGAACCCCTCGAAGGGCCAGGCAATGCGCTCGAGACCTGGCTCGGTACAGGTGCGGCACTCTGTAAAAGCACCGATATGACTGCGAAAACGTGCCGATCCGGCGCTCGCCAAAAGCGTTCCCAGTTTCTCGTGGCAGATGTTGCCCAGCTTGACCGGAATGACCGGGCATGGGAAAACTTCGCCGGTATGGCGGACAAAAACCGTGTTGAAGCCGGCGGAGCAGGGCTTTTCCATGCGGCCTGTCTCAAGATAACGCAACATGGCCTGCCGATGGCCACTCCAGGCAAATTCCGGACCTTGATAAAAGCACTTCATGGCCTGCAGGGCGGCTGCATCAAATTTCAGATCATCTGCCAGGCCAATGTTGGCGAAACGGTTTGTCGTGATAATGCAGGGCGAGACGATGGTGAAGAGGGCATGCTCACGCGCAAACAGGGCGATGCGATGCAGTTCGTTGACATTCAACGGAACAATGGTGGTTTTGATACCCAGCACCAGGTTGGCATGGTTCGTTCTCAACGCGCACAGACCGGCGAGGGTGCTGCTGAGCCGTTCCCACGCTCCCTTGAAGTTACGGATCTGGTCATGCAGCGCTCCGACAGCATCCATGCCGCACGCAACCACGAGGTCAATCCCCCGTGCCTGCATGGGACCAATGACATCCTCCACGCACTGCAATATTTTATCCGTCAGTATGCCGTTCGTGGTGATGGCCACAGTCCGCAGTTTGGGGAACAGGTCAGGCTGCACGCGACATATCCAGGACAGCAATTCCGTCAGGTCATCGCGCAGGAACGGCTCGCCACCGGTGATGTCGAGTTCCCGCAAGTCCTTGAGCTGCGGAGAAGAGAGCAGGCCGGTCCAGACAGGCAGGTCGAGGTCCGGGACCTCTTTTGGAATGCGCCAGATATTGCACATGCAGCACCGGCAGATACACCGGTGGGTGACCTCAAGACTGATCGCCTGCAGCCGGCAGGCTTTGCCAGTCCACTTCAGGGCACGAAAACTGAGGCCATTGACAGCCAGTTTTGCTGCAACGCGAATATGACCCATAAGATCCACGAAAAAAGAAAGCACCTTGTATTCAGGATACTTGGCCGTTTGAAACCAGATTTCAACTCGTTCAAGAAACAATGGCCGCACGATAATTCATCAAAAGGAGCTGAAATGTGGGCCAAACAGCCAAGCTTTCGCTTCGACCTGTAGAGCCTGACAGGCTGCTAATGTAAGAAGAAACGACTGTTAATAAACAGGTGCGCTACGACACTGGCAGCGTATCCGAGAGCGATGATCGGAGCAAACGCCAGGTGGCGCCCAAAGGTGTAGACCCCTCTAGCCTGGCCCATCAATGCAACCCCGGCAGCAGAGCCGATCGACAGGAGGCTGCCACCGACACCCGCGGTCATGGTGACCAGTAGCCATTGACCGTGAGACATGTGGGGGTCCATGGTCAGTACAGCGAACATAACGGGAATATTGTCGACAAGGGCCGAGAGTACTCCGACCAGGACGTTGGCCCATGTGGCTCCAAGGTCAGTGTACATGAACTCGGACACAATCGCCAGGTAGCCGAACTGGCCCAGGCCACCGACACAGAGGATGACGCCATAAAAGAAGAGCAAGGTGTCCCACTCGGCCCGGGCGATTCTCTGGAACAGATCAAAAGGTTCCTGGTTACCACTGGTGATGTCAAGGGGGTTGTCGGTACCAAGAACACGGTTTTCCTTGCGCTTCAGGTAGTAACCGAAGAAAGACAAGTAACCCAGCCCGAACATCATACCAACTGCCGGCGGCAGGTGGAGGAAGTTATGAAAAGATACCGCTGTGATGATTGTCA
Source organism: Desulfuromonadales bacterium (assembly GCA_051305875.1). Taxonomy (GTDB): domain Bacteria; phylum Desulfobacterota; class Desulfuromonadia; order Desulfuromonadales; family BM103; genus M0040. The sequence goes on from JBPPMD010000316.1 coordinate 2,424, forward strand.
GCAAAAACAGTCCCATGATGCGCCGAGCGCCTTTTTTCATGGTGAAGTTCATGTCCAGGACCTCGGGTTTTCCCTTACCGATGAAAGTCATCATAATCACAGCAGGCACCAGCCAGTTTACCAGGGCAGGAATAAAAAGCTGGAAGAACTCGAAAAAATCGATCTTGCCCTTCTGCCAGACCATCAGGGTGGTGATATCTCCAAAAGGCGAGAAAGCGCCCCCGGCGTTGGCAGCTATCACGATGTTGATGCAGGCAATGACCACAAAGCGCTGATTGGACGCTCCAACCGAGGTCACGACGGCACCCATAAGCAGTGCGGTGGTCAGGTTGTCGGCAAGAGGAGAAATAACAAAAGCAAACATTCCGGTAAGCCAGAAGATGCTGCGCAGAGAAAACCCGCTGGTAATCAACCAGGAGCGCAGCGCCCTGAAGACATGCCGCTCTGAAAGGGCGTTGACATAGGTCATCGCGGCAAGAAGGAAAAGGAAAAGCTCGGCATATTCCAGAAGATTATGACTTATCGCCTCATGCGGAGTACGAATATCCCCATTGGCGGCATAAGCCAGGGCCACCAATATCCAGATCAGCCCAGCGGCCAGCAATACCGGCTTGCTTTTCCGCAGGTGCAATTGATCTTCGAACATAACCAGGAGGTAAGCAGCAGCAAAAAAAAACAGACCGAAGTAGCCATATGTGCTTTGAGCAAGGGTGCTGATACCAGTAAGGTTTTCACCTCCGGCCAAAGCACAGGTCGGCACAAAGAATAAGACAAAAAGAATGCACATCTGTTTCATTGAAAAAAGTCCTCTCTGGTGAAGTTGCTTGAAGTGAACATTAAGGCCAGGTGTTTGTCGGACTATCCATGAGCCGGATTTGCAACCGGTTTCTGGATAGTCCGACAGATCCTGGAAGCTCCTCACAGGGGCGCTAGTCTCCGGATCGCACTGTGAAGGATTATCGACGTGTTTTTATCTTGTGTTGTGTCTTGTTATCTCTGCAGGAAACTTTCGGGGGGCAGGTATGCTCTCTGAAAAGGTTTCAAGTCTGTCCGGTTGATTCAGGGTCTCTACGACGACTTTCCGCAGCTATCTGCACTGAAGAGTTTTCAGTCATCCATGATCCTTTATCACTACTGTCCGGTTAATAGTTAAATAAATTCAACTGGTTATCGTTTG
>JBPPMD010000322.1:0-5504 GCA_051305875.1 Desulfuromonadales bacterium
TAAAGATCAGCCCTCCATGATCACGACGACGGTGGACCCAACCCATAATGCAGACTTGTTTGCCGATATCTTGTTTACGCAGTTCACCGCAGAAATGAGTTCTTTTCCAGTCTCCGAGGATGTCGCTCAAGGGGCTTGCTCCTTAAATTTGTTGAATTGTATTTCGTATGCCTAGCAGCCTGTCGGACTATCCATGAGCCAGCTGCAAATCCGGCTGTTTGGCCCATATTTCAGCTCCTTTTTGGTCCATAGCTACGGTTATGAACCTGCAAATGAGCTAAAATCTGTTCTCAAACATCCAAATTTTCGCTTCGGCCCGTATAGTCCGACAGACTGCTAGCCAAGGTTTCTCGAATTAGGCAAGCAGGCATTATAGCGGTGCTCGGGGGGAGCGTCAAGCACCAAGAATTTCGTTTTCGCCATGAATTCTGCCGAGCAGGCGGACTTCCAGCCCCTCCAGGTTGACTTCCTCCTGAAGGCTTTCGTCCATATGACGCAGTTGCGCAACGCCACGTGCCAGTTCGTCTTCGCCAAGGATCAGAACCCGGCGTGTTTTTAACTTGTCGGCACGGCGCAGCTGGGCTTTCAGGCTCTTGCCGGTGTATTCCATCTCGACCAGGATGCCCTGGCGCTGCAAGCGTGTCAGCATGGCAAAGCCGGCTTTGGTTGCTGCCTCTCCAAGCGTTGCGATGAAGAGCTCGGGACGCGGTGGATCGATGCTCTGTTCACCAAGCATCAGGGCCAGGCGCTCCAAGCCGATGGCAAAGCCGATTCCCGAAAGTTCGGGGCCGCCCAGATCGCTGATCAAGCCGTCATAGCGACCGCCGGCTGCTACTGCATTCTGTGCACCGAGACTGCCGGTGACCATCTCAAAGGTTGTCTTGGTGTAGTAGTCGAGACCTCTCACCATGCGCGGATTGACCGTATAGTCAACCAACAACGCATCTAAATGCTCTTTGACCTGATTGAAGTGCGTGTCGCAGCCCATGCAGAGACTGTCGAGCATGGCAGGCGCTGTCTGGGTAGCTTCCTTGCAGCCGGGGACCTTGCAGTCGAGGACACGCAGGGGGTTGCTGGTGTATCGGCGCTGGCAATCGGCACAGAGTGCTGAAAGGTACTGTTCGAGGAAGCTGATCAGTGACTCGCGGTAGCCGGGCCGGCACTCCGGACAACCGAGCGAGTTGATTTGCAGGGTCACATCGGGAATGTTTGTTGTTATAAAATAATGGCTGAGCATGGCCAGGACCTGGGCGTCAATTTTCGGATCATCAACGCCAATCACTTCAGCCCCGATCTGATGGAATTGCCGATAACGGCCTTTTTGCGGACGTTCGTGACGGAACATCGGCCCGATGTAGTAAAGCTTTGAGACGGGATCCTGAGCGTACATTTTGTGCTGGATGAAGGCGCGCATAACCGGAGCCGTCCCTTCAGGACGCAAGGTCATTGATGTGCCGCCCTTATCGCTGAAGGTGTACATCTCCTTTTCAACGATATCGGTGGTTTCACCGATCGAACGGCAGAACAGCTCGGTTTTCTCGACCACCGGAACACGAATCTCCCGATAGCCGAAAGCGCCGAAAACCTGACGGGCCTGTTCTTCAAGATGCTGCCAGGTTTCAACGTCGCCGGGCAGAATGTCGTTCATGCCTTTAATGCCTGTAATACTCATGGAATAAATGCTCCGGAATTTTTGACGTAAAACGTTATTGTCTATGGGCCGAACAGACAAATTTGCAGCCGGTTCATGGATAGACCGACAGCCTCCTGATCAAGTTTTAAGGATCTCCGAAGCGCTGCGGGAAACATTGCGGTTGTTTTTACCCAGATACATTGCCCGGTCGGCCATATCAATCAGCTCTTCCTTGGTTGTCGCGTGAACCGGGTAGGTGGCATGGCCTACGGTCGCGGTGAGACGGTGGCTTTTGTTCTGACCCGTGGCAAAGTCGAAGCTCTCGATGCCTGAGCGTATGCGCTCTGCAACGATCTCGGCCCCGTTGGTGTCGGTTTCTACCAGCAGAGCAGTAAATTCGTCGCCGCCATAGCGGAAGAGCATATCGGCTTCACGGACAAAATCGTGCAACAGATTGCCAACCTGGCGAAGCACGCCGCTGCCGACCAGGTGTCCGTTCTCATCATTAATGTGCTTGAAAAAGTCGAGGTCAATGAAAACCAGTGAAAATTCGAGGCCGTAGCGCTCGGAGCGGCGGATCTCTTGCTCGATTGCGATATTCAGATAACGGTGGTTGTAAAGTCCGGTCAGGTCGTCAGTGTAAATCAGTTCGCGAGCTCCCTGGTACTGGCAGGTATTGCGGAAGCTGAGTGCGACTTGTTCGGCAAGAAAAGTGAGGTTCTCTTTGGGAGGAGTGTCCGGAAACTGCGCGCCTTTCGGATTGCAGAGTATCAGGCTGCCGTGTTCCTGGTTGTCCGTGTTCATAGGAAAGATCCAGAGAGAAGCAAGGTCTTCATTTAGACTGCTTATCTCCGGGCAATCTGCAGCCTGCAGCAACTCAGCGTGTCCCATTTTCATGGTGCGCTCAAGCAGAAGTTCGGCGAGTGTCCTGGCCATTTTATTGTCAAAGCCGTTTGCTTCGATATGGGTGATGCCGTTCTGATTTGACAGATATGCCAGGCCGCGGCCAAGACCGAGTTCGTTGAGCAGAGTGCTTAAAGATTCCTGGAACAGCAAGTCGACACTTAGCTGACCGGACAGGTGCTGCCCTTTCTGATAAAGGCGTATCTGGCTGTGCAGCAGGCTGTTCTCTGCAATCAGGTGGCGTTGTTCAAGGCAGACCCTGATTGTATGACGGAGTTGCTCAGGGTTGCATGGTTTGATCAGGTAGTCGCGTGCCCCGCTTTTAAGGGCTTGAATGGCTGATTCTACCGTGGCATTGCCGGTAGCGAGGATAATGTCCGGGGCCGAATCCAAAGAGCGGGTGCGGCGGATCAGTTCCAGGCCGCAGATCTCCGGCATGATCATGTCGGCCAGGATAACATCGACACGCTTGCGGGTCAGGTATTCAAGGGCTTCCTTGCCGGAACTGACTGACTCAATGTCATACAGATCGCCATCCGATAGAATATCGGTAAAGAGCCGGCGAAAAAAAACTTCATCATCAACAATCAGGACTTTTGGTTTTAGCATGGTTTGCCTCTGGTTCAAGAGGCATTCAAGCTAACAAACTCCTTGAAATGAGTCAATTATAAAGCCTTGCCTGTCTGTGACAGCCACCGTCCGTTGTCGGCGTAAAAAATCAACATACCCTGCCGGTCTGTTCTGAAAATCGGGACCTGTCGTTCGCTGCATGCCTCGATGACTTGTTGATGTGGAAACCCGTACGTATTGCCGTGCCCGGACGAGACGAAGGCTGCTGTTGGCTTTAACCAGTCAAGATAGAACTCGGGCTGGTTGTGACGACTGCCGTGATGCGGTAATTTTAAAAGCGTAACCGGCTCTGGGACCCCTGCTGTGAACAGTTGCTGCAGACCATCCTTGCCGAGATCAGCTGTCAACAGGACACCATCTCCCTGCTGCCCGGCAAATACAACAATTGAACGATCATTTATGTCCCGCGCGTTTTGCGATGGAGCAAACAGACTGAATGTTTGGCTGGCACTCTTGTGAACCTGAGACCAGCCCTCATCAATCTGATGCACAGTTACATGCTGTTGCTGCAAAACCTCCTGCAGCTGTGGTGCGAGCATGACAGCCTCGTCTGCAAAGTAAAAATGCTCAACCGGCAGGCGTCGCAGAATATAGGTCAAACCTGAGCTGTGGTCAGGATGATTGTGAGTGAGGATTACTCCCTGCAGACGATTTATGCCCATGCGGCCAAGTGCAGGTGCAATGATTTGCTCTCCCGTGTCGATACTGGAACCGGTCAGGCCACCGCCGTCAACCAGATAGTGAACATCGTCAGCCATGGACACCAGGGTTGCGTCACCTTGACCGACACTTAAGGCTGTCACCTGAAAATCGGCAATATGTGGTTTTGCCAGCCAGGCTGTTCCCAGGGTTATCAGCAGAATGGCCAGACGACACTGCCAGTGGCATTTCTTGTTGCCGAAGGGCAGCAATAAAATCAAGGCCCCAATGAGAAGGATCAAGCTGGAGACTGTCAGGTAGAAAGGGACCGCTGCCAGTCCCGGCCACTTGCAGATGATAGAGACCATACTGAGCGCAAAAGTCACCAGCTCGGCAGAAAGCAGTAGGCCCCAATCGGCGAGCAGACTGGAAAAGGGCAGGGTCGCCATGCTTACCAAGCCCAGCGGTACAGCACCCCAGGCAATTAGCGGAATGGCAATCAGGTTGGTCAGTAGCCCTGCAGGAGCAAACTGGTGAAAGTGCCAAAGTGTTGCCGGTGCAGTTGCCAGGGTTGCTGCGGTCGTGGTCAGAATCAGGGTCAGCGGCCAGCGCATCGGGCCAGGAAGTCTGTTGAGTGGTCGTTGCCAGCAAGGCAACCAGGCCAGGATCCCTGCGACGCCGGCAAAAGAGAGCTGAAATCCTGGCTGAAAAAGGGCCAGCGGATTCATGATCAACAGGCAGAGGGCTATCGTAGCCAGCAGTGAGAAGGATGGTGTGCGACGGCCCCTTGCGAAGAGCATGGCCACCACAGAGATCATCAGAAAGGCACGCCGCGTGGCCCAGGCGTTGCCGGTTAATAAAAGGTATGCCGCCAGGGGAAAGATCAGCAGCACTGGCAGGATACGTTGCGGTGGGCACCAGAGGATCAAGCGCTGGCTGCGCGTGTAGAGCCACTTGCTGAGCTGGTAAAGCAGCAGTGCCAGCAGGCCGAAATGCAGTCCGGAAATCGCAAAGAGATGTGCTACGCCACTATCGGAGAGGAGTTGCCGCTGCTCATCGCTGACGCCGCCGCGTATGCCGAGCAATAATGACTGAACAAATCCCACGGCATGCTCGGGTACGGTCTGTTCAATATGCGTGGCGAGAGAGAGTCGCAAATTCTCAAGCGGTTTACCCTGCTTCTCCGGATGATTGACCAGAACCACCAAATCTTCGGCATGAGCAATAAACGCAGTGACATAGATCCCGTGCGCTGCAAGATAAAGCGGATAGTCAAACCCACCCGGGTTGCCGAAATTTGACGGCTTGCGCAAGGTTGATCGCCATCGGACCAGCTGCCCGGGTCGAACTGTCAGTTCGCCTTCTTTAACGTAGACCAGAATGTCACCCGAAGCTTTGGCAGTGGCGTGGTTTTTTATGACCTGGCGCATCTCAGCACGCAGACGGTATCCTCCGGTGGCCCTCTTTTCAATGGTAAGGATGGTCCCTTCTAGGATCAGTGGAGAAGTCTCGGCAAATCGACTGATATGATTTGCAGTGGAGGGTGGTTCAAGCTCGAGAGACGCACGCAGGAAACCGGCAACAACCAGGAGACCGAGGAATGGAAGCCAAGCCCGAGTTGAGCGGTAGAGACCTGCCCATAGCAACAGCAGGAATCCTGTCGCCATGCCAAAGCCGGTGATATCCCATGGCGCAACGA
>JBPPMD010000361.1:0-3670 GCA_051305875.1 Desulfuromonadales bacterium
TGCTGCAGTGGCTTCGATGGCGATCTATGGGAGTATCGCATGGGCCTGCAATTGCGGGACATGCTGCAGCATGTCATTGCTGCCTGTGAAGATCCGCTCAAAAGCCGCATTCTGGAGGTTCTCAAGGAGCCTGACGAGACCTTCCGGCAAATCCTGGTGGTCAACCGCAAGCGCTTGGACAATCCGGGCGTCATCTCCACGGATGAACACTTCTGGTATAGTGGTGTAATTCGCAATGCAGGCCATGAACTCCGCCGCGATCTGATCCGCGACGGCTGGTATAAACCTTAACAACGTTGATTCTTTATTACCTTTTACCTTTTACCTTTTACCAAGCCATGATTGCCCTACTCACCGCTGTCCCCGAAGAAACCCACCTGATCAGGCAATCTCTTCAGGATTTTGTGCAGAAGTCCGTCAATGGCATCACACTGATGGCCGGTAAATTCGCCAATCATGACATCTGCCTGGCTCACAGCGGTATCGGCAAAGCCGCCGCAGCGGCAGCCGCGATCACCCTGCTGAGCGACTCTCGCCCTGAAGCGCTCTGGCTGTTCGGTTGTGGAGGTGCCTATCCGGATTCCGGATTGGCTGTCGGCGACCTGGCACTTGCCGACGCAGAGATTTTCGGTGATGAGGGCGTTGCTGCGGTCAAAGGCTTCGCTGACCTTACCGAGATGGGACTCCCCATGCGCCAGACCCCCACAGTGTTTTACAATACCTGGCCAGTCGACCGGAAGCTTCACAACTGGGCACATCCTCATCTGGCGGGCCATACGGAAAGGACTGGTACGGCATTATGCCGCGGTCCTTTTGTAACTGTCTCCACATGTACAGGAACGACGGCAAAAGCAAGCGAAATTGAGAAACGCACGGGCGGCATATGCGAAAACATGGAAGGAGCAGCGGTCGCTCTTGCCTGTCAGCAGCTGGCTGTCCCCTTGCTCGAAGTACGCGGAATCTCCAACCTGGTTGAAGATCGTGACACCAGCCGCTGGAATCTGCCGCTCGGCATGATTGCATCACAACATGCCATCATGACCCTGCTGCAGGCATGGCCCGGTCAAATACAATGACAACGTGTTTAAGCCTGGGTTACTCGCCCTGCCCGAATGACACCTATATTTTTTACGCGCTTACGCATAACAAAGTCACGGTTCCGGGTCACACCATTGCAGAACGCCTGGAAGATGTGGAAACGCTCAATCAACTGGCACTTGACAGACAACTCGATCTGACGAAAATTTCCTATCACGCTTTCGGCCACATGCGCGATCGCTACGTGCTGTTGCACAGTGGCAGCGCGCTCGGCCGCGGTTGCGGACCGCTGCTGATTGCCCCGTCAGCTACCAACATGAAAAGCTTGCGGGGCAAGCGCATCGCGGTTCCGGGCAGACTGACCACTGCCAACCTGCTGCTGCAACTCTATGGACCGGGTTATGAGGATCTGCTGATTATTCCGTTCGACCAGATTATACCGGCCCTGAAACGCGGAGAGGCCGAGGCGGGAGTCATTATCCACGAATCGCGTTTCACTTATCAGCAAGCGGGCCTTCATGAAGTTCTTGATCTGGGGGCATGGTGGGAAGAGGACAGTGGCTTGCCAATTCCGCTCGGCGGGATCCTGGCCCGACGGGACCTTGGCATCAAAACGACTCAGGACGTAGACCTGGCCATCAGAGCCAGCCTTGAATACGCGCGCCAGCATCCCCGGGAGCCACGGGCTTACATCAAAGATCACGCCCAGGAGCTTGACGATGCGGTGATCGATGCGCACATCAAGCTCTACGTCAACGACTTCTCGCTTGATCTCGGCGCAGAGGGCAAGGCTGCCGTAGAAACGCTCCTGTCCCGTGCCGAGGCACGCGGCTTGATTCCGAAAAGCAGCGCACCGCTGTTCCTTTCCTGAGACGCATCAGAGTCTGCCCATTTTACTTTTTACTTTTTACTTTTTACAAACGCCTTACGCTTCACGATCCTAAGACAAATGCACCGCCTTGACAAAACGGGCGCCGACAGCCTCGCTCAACCGGGTCAGCGTTGCCTCATCAACCGGAGAGTCAACGGACAGCACAACCATGGCCTCACCGCCCTTGCCTCGACGTCCAAGATTCATGGCGCCGATATTGACCTCGGCCTCGCCAAGGATGGTGCCGATCTTGCCGATCACGCCACGCCGGTCTTCATAAGTCAGCACCAGCATATGCTCCTCGGGAGTGAAATCGGTATCAAAGTCACGCATCTTGACGATCTTCGGAGTCTCTTCGAACAGGGTACCGGCAATCGTTCGCTTGCCTTGAGGTGTCTCAAGGGTCAGCGTAATCAGGTTGGAGAAGAATTCCGACTCTGTTGAACGGCTCTGTTCAACGATCAGGCCGCGACGCTCAGCCACCAGGTTGGCGTTGACCATATTGACTTCCTGATCGCTGCAGCGATTGAGCAGTGCCGCCAGTCCGGTCACCGTAATCGGCATACAGTCATGCGCTGCCAGCTTGCCGGTGTAGTGGAATGAAACCTTGCCCGGATTCTCCGGCGCCAGCTGGGAGATGAAATCTCCCAGGATAGCAGCCAATGTCATAAACGGGCGCATCTGGGTCATGAGGTCCGGGTCGAAACGGGCGATATTCACAGCATTTTCCACCGGTTTGCCATCCAGCAGGTTGAGGATCTCCCGACTGACATCAACCGCCACATTGGTCTGCGCCTCAAAGGTATTGGCTCCAAGGTGCGGAGTAACCACCATGTGCGGGTGGGCGATCAATTGTTTGAGAATTTCACTGTTGGGCGGCTCCTCGCTCCAGACGTCGAAGGCAGCACCGCCGGCTTTTCCGCTTTGCAGGGCATCCAGCATAGCCGCTTCGTTGATAATCCCGCCACGCGCACAGTTGACAATCAACACACCGTCTTTCATCCGGGCAAAATGCTCGGCCGTAATCAGATCGTGCGTCTCATCATTAAGCGGCGTATGCACGGAAATGACGTCAGCCGTGCTGACCAGTTCTTCAAGGGAGACCAGGTGCGTGCCGAAGTCTGTCGCTCTTTTTTCACTGATGTATGGGTCATAAACAACGACATCCATCTCGAAAGCCCGGGAACGCAGCGCCACGCGACCACCGACCTTGCCAAGACCGATAATCCCCCTGGTTTTGTGCTTGAGCTCGTAACCCGTGAATGGAGCCCGTCGCCACTCGCCGGCCTTCAGGCTGGCGTTGGCATCCGCAACGTTACGGCACAAGGCGAGCAGAATCGCCATGGTATGCTCGGCGGCCGAGTTGGTGTTGCCAAACGGCGCGTTGACGACAATGATGCCCCGCTCGCTGGCTGCCGGTACATCGACGTTGTCGATGCCGACCCCGGCCCGGGCAATCATTTTCAGATTCTTTGCATGACTCAGCAGCTCTGCATCAACCTGTGTCCCGGAACGGGTGATTATGGCATCATAGTCGCCGATCAGCTGATGCAGCACGGCCTTTTCCAGTCCAAGACGCACATCCAGCTGGACACGTGGGTCCTTTTCCAGCAGTTCGAGTCCCTTTTCGGAAATTTCGTCAGTAACGATGACTTTCATTTTTATCAATCCTTTTTGCAATTTTTTCAACAGTTAGCAACTTCCCGACTTAAAGTTTAACAGCCTCAAGCCTCAAGCCTCAAGCCTCAAGCCTCAAGCCTC
>JBPPMD010000362.1:0-10233 GCA_051305875.1 Desulfuromonadales bacterium
AAAGGGTAAGTCATGGATTTCAAAAAAAATCCCGAAAACGACTTCAAGGCCGTCGATAAGCTCGCAAATAATGCAGCGCAGGAAGAGATTGAGGCGCTGTGCGAAGGGATCAATTATCATGATCACCACTACTATGTGAAAAACGATCCGCAGATATCTGACTCCACCTATGACAAACTGTTCTCTCGCCTGCAAGAGTAGGAAGAGGCCTTTCCCGAACTGCGTTCCGATTCATCGCCCACCCGACGTGTCGGTGTCGAGCCGGCTGACGCACTCGACCGGGTCGAGCATAGTGCGCCGATGCTCAGCCTTGATGCCGCTCTCGATGAGAAGAAAATTCGCGAGTTTTTCGATTTCGTGCAGAAGAAATCAGGAGTCGACAACCCTGACTGGGTTGCTGAACCGAAATTTGACGGGGCCTCGGTGGAGGTTGTCTACGAAAAAGACCGGTTTAAATCTGGATCTACGCGTGGAGACAGTCGCACCGGTGAGAATATTTCCGAGAACCTGGCAACGGTGCGAACTCTGCCCTTGCGCCTTGATCAGAAAGAGCCACCTGATTTTCTTGCGGTCCGTGGCGAGGTGTTTCTACCCAGGCAAGCCTTTCAGGAACTTAACCGTCAACGGGTTGAGAATGGCGAAGAACCCTTTGCCAACCCACGCAATGCTTGCGCCGGAACCTTGCGCCGGCTTGAATCAAAGGTGGTCGCGCACTGGCCCCTCGACATTTTCTTTTACGATATTCTCAAAGTCGAAGGAGAGGAGTTCGACCGCCACTGGGACATCCTGAAAACCTTCGAGCACTGGGGGCTGCAGACCAATCCTCTTAACCGCAAGGTGGCCGGCTTCGACGAGCTGGCGGGATATCGCCAGGAATTAATCGAAAAGCGCGATAATCTTCCCTATGAAATCGATGGCATCGTGGTCAAGCTCGACGATCTCGGCCAGCGCGACAAACTTGGTGCCCGTCAGCGTTCGCCGCGCTGGGCAATGGCATGGAAATTTGAACCGAAACAGGAGGTCACCATACTCGAAAAAATCGTGGTGCAGGTCGGTACCACCGGCATTCTCACTCCGGTCGCTTTGCTACAGCCGGTCGATGTCGGCGGCGTGACTGTCAGCCGCGCCACCCTGCACAACGAAGCTGAGATCGAGAGAAAGGATCTGCGTGAAGGCGACAAGGTCCGTATTGAACGGGCCGGAGACGTGATTCCTGAGGTCGTCGAGCGCATAGAGCGTCCCAACAAGTATGCACACAAATTCCATATGCCCGAAACCTGTCCCTCCTGCGGTACGGAGGTGGTGCGTTGCGAGGCCTATGCTCTTTGTCCGGCCGGGCTCTCCTGCCGGGCCCAGTTGCGTGGCCGGATTCGGCACTATGGGTCCCGGCAAGCGCTCGACATCGCACATTTGGGCAGCGAGACGGCGCATCAGCTGGTGGAACGTGCAATGGTGAAATCCCTCGCTGATCTTTATCGCCTTGAGCCCGAATGCTCATCGGTTCAGGCGCAATAGAAAATGATTTCCTGATCTTTGGAGATATTCGGCAGCCTTTGCCGGAACTGATGAAGAGACTCCGCTCCTTCGAGAGGCATCGACTGAAACTTTTCATCTGCCTCATAGGCGCAGACCAATAGCGCTTTCCCTGAATCCATTCTTCTGCGTGCCTCCTCGGGCTTAATCCTTTTCACTGTGGTTTCCGCCATAATCAATCTCCTTTTTTGATGTTGTTCAACGACCTGCAACTGCGCAGTATTGCGCGGACTTCTTCGTCGCTGGTCTGGCCAAAATCCTCATACCACTGACTGACAGCGTTAAAATGTAGCGGCCGCAACGGGCAGATCAACTCGTTTGCCAGCTGTTCTCCGGCGTGTTTGCGGTTTTTGAAACGATCCATGTTTTCACCACCGTTCCTTACACCGCACAATCAAACCCGCAGATTGACGTCTTTTGCTGTGAAGTTATATTTTCAAAACAGCCTGAGCGATGAGAAAATAAATCAGCAGACCGGTGGCATCGACGACAGTCGTAACAAATGGCGTACTGGCCACCGCCGGGTCCACCCCGCAAGCGCGGGCAATCTGAGGCATCAAGGCGCCGACCACTGATGCCAGCGAGCAGATGGACACCAGCGTCAACGAGACCACCAGAGCGAGAGACTGGTCGGCAAATATCCAGACACAGGGGTAGCTCAGCAATCCCAGCATCACGCCGAGCAGCAGTCCGACCCGTGCTTCGCGCAGCAAGGTGCGCAGGAAGTCCCGTGGTTGTACGTGACCGACAGCCATATTGCGGACAACGGTTGTCGATGATTGAGCGCCGGCATTGCCGCCTGTGCCAATGAGCAGGGGAATGAACAGTGCCAGAGAGACTGCCTTGTCAAGGGTCTGCTCGAAACTGTTGAGGACATGAACGGTCAGGGACGCGGCGACAAGCAGAACCAGCAACCAGACAATCCGACTTTGAGCCAGCCGTAAATCTGAAACCGAAAAATAGGGACGCCTCAGCGGTTCGGCACCTCCGGAGCGGGCGTGGTCTTCTTCTTCTTCTCTGGTCAGAACATCCATGGCGTCATCAACAGTCACCAGGCCCAGCAGGTGGCCTTCGGCATTGACCACCGGCACGGCAAGCAGGTCGGCGGCCTGCAACAGGCGGGCAACATCCTCCTGATCATCGTCAGTCCGTACTGAGCGAAGTTCTTTGTTCATGATGTCCACCACCTTGCGGACGGGGTCTGCCAAAACCAGATCGCTCAGTTCAACCATCCCGATCAGCTGATTGCGCTCTTCGGTCACCGGCAGGGTGTGAATGGTCTCGGCGTCAGGTCCGAATTGGCGAATGTGCGACAGAGCCTCGGCTACGCTCCAGTCTGGACGCAGACTGACAAATTCCGGAGTCATGATGCGTCCGGCCGACTCTTCAGGATAGCCGAGCAGTTGGTCCGTGAGGTGTCGCTCCCGCGGACTCAACCCATCCAGCAAGTTTTCGGAGATGTGTGAGGGTAACTCATTAAACAGATGAGCCCGATCATCCGGGTCCATTGCTTCAACAAGTTCAGCTGCCCGATCCGCAGCCAGATGCTCGAGAATTAGCTCTTGATGGGCCACATCAAGCAGCTGGAAGACATCCAGCGTCCGGGCGCTGGAGAGCTGGTCTAATGCCATGACCTGGCGCTCGGGCTCCATGCGCACCAGTTCATCGGCGATCTTCACAGGGTCGAGTTTCGCTAATCGGTCCTTCATCTTGCGGGGTTTATAAAATCTGAAGGAGGTTTGTTTATTCACTGCGAGTCATCCATCTGCTGTGATTCATAATATTTATGACGGAGAAAAACCAAGGCTTTCGCCGTCGGCCGCTTGCCTAAATTTCGTATCTGGCCATCAGCTGTTCACGCAGTTCGTTGAGGCCGGGGCTGATTGAGACTTTGTAAATATGGGGATTGTGTAATCGCAAAGTGCCTTCAGGCAGACGTTTCAACTGATCGGCGCAATGATCGGCACAGGTCTCCGGATCAGGCAGTTCAATTATGATTTCGCCATTGTCCATAACGTCATCGCGAAGCCCTTTGCAGATTGCTCCTTCGGCAATTTTCTTGCGCCTGGACGGGTTGGTCGGATCGTAAACCGTGGCTTCCGGTTCCAGTTTTTCATCCTGCCGACAGATGACATCCTGAATAAAACCACCGGTTTTTATTTTCCAGCCGAAGCAATTGCTTGCGATCAGGGAGGGTCGCCTTGGCAATGTCCTGGGTCACTTTGAGACGGGGTTCGCCATTATATCGCACCAGCTTGTAGACGCCACCCAGGGCGCCGCCTCCTTCACCGCCGGCCGTAGCCAACTCGGTTCCAACTCCATAAATGTCGATCCTTCCCCCTTCGCTGCGAATCGATTGAATGACATATTCATCAAGTTCGTTGGAAGCGACGATCCTGACGTCGGGGAAGCCGGCCTCATCGAACATTCGCCGTGCTTCCCGGCTCAGGTAGGCAAGATCACCCGAGTCGAGCCGAACGCCTCTCAGCTCATGACCTTTTTCACGCAGCTCTCTGGCCACGATGATGGCGTTGGGGATACCGCTTTGCAGGGTGTCGTAGGTATTCACAAGCAGGATGACATTGTCAGGGAATACTTTTGCATAGGCACGGAAGGACGCAAGCTCATCTTCGAAGGCCATGACCCAGCTGTGAGCGTGAGTGCCCTTGGCTGGAATGTTGTAGACCTGTCCCGCCCAGGTGTTGCTGGTGCTGCGTACGCCACCGACGAAAGCGGCCCGCGCTTCACTGAGACCACCATCGGGTTCTTGAGCTCGGCGCAGACCGAATTCGACGACGGTGCCATCACCGGCGGCCTGCTGAATCCGCGCTGCTTTGGTAGCGATCAAAGTCTGGAAATTGATAATGTTGAGCATGGCGGTTTCCACCAGCTGAGCTTCTGCCAGGTTCCCTTCAACGGTCAACAGTGGTTCATTGGCAAACACCACTGTCCCTTCCGCAGGTGCGCTGACTTTGCAACGGAAACGGAAATCACGAAGGAAATCGAGAAAGCGGGGTTGAAAAATACCAAGGCTTTTCAGATAAGCCAAATCGACATCGGTGAAGCGCAGCTCTTGAAGATAACGCAAGGCCGGCTCGAGCCCGGCGAAGACAGCATAACTGCCCTTGAAAGGGTTTTCGCGGAAAAACAAGTCGAAGCTTGCCGACTTATCATGCATGTCATGTTCGAAAGAGCCGGCCAGCATGGTCAGTTCATAAAGATCTGTCATCAGTGCAGAATAGTGCAAAATTCCTTCCGTTCCGGTACTTTTCTGCCAGTATAACAGGTAGGATTGAATTGCAAAGATAGCCAGAGGGGCTGTCCTGGTGACAGGTTAGTATCATTGAATCGAATAGGAAAATAATTCATCATCGGTTGGTAATACGATTTCCGATACGGACAAGATCGGCCTAACTGAGCGTTTATTTGTAGTAGTCGAGACTTGACCTGACAGACAGTGTCTGGTTTTACCCTATGCCAGTCGCGTTCTATATATCCCTAGATAATCTGAGAATGAGTTGCAGGAATACTTATAGGAAAGCCCCTACTCCGGAAGGCAGGCAGGGGCTTCACTTTACTGGAAATGGTGACTTATGAGATTTTTAATACACCAGATGTCGATAAAAAAGGCACCCACTCAGTCGAACAAAGTAGGTGCCTCATAGTTTTTTTTGTGAAGACTGCAATTAAAAATTGTGACGGAGTCCAATCATCACATTATGAGTAGTATATTCAGCATCATCGCCGCCAAAATTAGGGTCTTCAGTGCCAAAAAAACGATACTGTAAATCAACATACAGATTTTCACTTGCAGCAATGCTCCCACCAAGCATTAGTTGATAGGCAAACACGTTGTCATCCTCAGAGCCAATATCGTCAAGATCAGCTTCGACGTTGGCATATCCAATACCGCCACCAATGAAAGGAGAAAATTTTCCGCTCGTAGGAAAGTCGTAATAGGCGTTACCCATTAGTGAGAGGGCAGAAAAATCGCCATCAAGACTAGCAGAGCCAAGTCCGTCAATCTTGACTTCATCAAGATCGTTAGTCCTATAGCCTAGCTCAAGCTCGACTCGGGCACCATTTCCCAACGCATTACCAATAGCACCTACGAATCCAACCCCGGTATCGAACGTAATTTCCCCACTGTCAAATCCATCGTCGATATCAATGTCGTTAAGGATAACAGCTCCTAAGCTACCAGAGATGTACGGCCCTGCGAAGGATGTTGAAACTCCAAATCCGACAACCATTGTTAAAGCCAGAATAGTAATAAATAATTTTTTCATGATGTTTGTTCCCCCTTGAATGTTTGAGCATTTCTCTCGAAAGACTTCCCCAGAATTGGACAAGTCAAAAACTAAGTCCCAAAATAGAAAACCGCTGATCAGCACAATGCCGACAACAGAGGTCTATATATTATTTCGTAAGCCTGACGATCATTTCCAACCCCCATGCAACGAACCTAATAAGATGCAGCTAATCTACTCACAAGTGAGTAGAAAGTAAAGGGCTATCTCTTATATGTTCTCCCAAATTGTTTCAAGTCGTCGTCTTGGACAAAATGCGAAATTCTTGCTGACCCTGCAATCCAGGAATCTGGATGCCGCTTTAATCCGTCCTGTCAGTCGTGATTTATGAGAAAGTTTTCAACGACACCACGTTCAATTTTTGCTGCGGCCAAAAGCCATCAATAGGAACGACGGGTTAATCTGGAGACGATAAATTCCAACGTGCACACGCGGGGTTATGTTCCACTACTCAATGAGAAAAACTTCCACCCTCTCTTTGCCCTTACCAATGTTGTTCCGCTTCAACCGAACTGGGCCAATCTCACCCGTGCGCCGGACGTGGGTTCCTCCACACGAAACTCTTGAAAGGCCTTGGATCTCCCAATAAGGCCTCTCATTGGTCTCATCTTCGAAGCCGGCATGGATCTCAAGATTTGAACTGATGATGCGATTTGCATCCTCCGCAAATTTTGATAATAGAGGTGCAATACTTTGTGGCCAAATGAAATCGATCCGCGCTTTATCGGGAGCAATGTTCGCCCTGATTTTTTCGATGCCATCAAGCCCCTTGTAAACGAGTTCGAACACAAGCTCAGCTGCAAAGTGCAGACGCATCAAACGATAACGTCTTGGCCAATCAATTTGGATTTCAACCTTCTGCCCAGGACTCAACACGTGGCTCCGAGGAAGGGCATAAACAATGTTCAACCCATCTTTTCTGGCAGACAAAACAGGGTACTCTCCGATAGTTCCATGGTCACTCTCTTGACCACCAGAGAACGCGAAGAAAATCGTCGAGTTGAGTGTGACTTCGTTACCAGTCACTGAGACAACACATGCCTTATGTTTTGTGCTGTAAGGGTCGAACCAGAAGGCTTTTTTGGTCATTAGTTTTTGCCCAACGTTTCAAAGATTAATCACTGGGTGGGGTTGCGCAGGAATTAGGACTTTAGCAAGAAGGCGGTAAAGATCAAGTGATCTCAAATACTTTACATAAGCGATCGGTCCTGGTTAAGTGAAGCGTCATCGGTACTCGCATTGAAAAAATATTCGCGACATCTATCGCGTTTCCCAGGAAAGGTCTAAATATCAAGCATGCCCCTTTTCTACTTTTCTATGAGTGCCCTCGACTCGGTAATGAAACCGTAAAACAACAGCCGCTACCGACTTCGCTTTCAACCGCGATGTTACCTTCATGCGCTTCGACAATACCATATGAGACCGAGAGCCCCAGGCCTGTGCCGCCTGACTTGGTGGTAAAAAAAGGATGGAAGATCTGCCCACGAATTTCGGGCGGGATACCGGGGCCTGTATCCTCAATCCGAACCTGAAATTCACCGTCGGAAAAAGCACTGGAGACCTTAAGTCTCCCCTGTCCCTGAAGGGCTTGTAAGGCGTTGCCGATCAGATTGATAAACACCTGCCGCAGCCGTTCACTGTCGCCCTGACAGAGGGGAAGATCCGTCACCAGGGCACGTTCGATCTCGACCCCGGCTGTCGAAAACTGATGACCGATCCGGTCAAGTACCTCAGTTAGCAAAGGGTTTAGTGCAAATTTCTCGCTGACCAGATTCTGTTTGCGGGCAAAAACAAGGAGGTTACCTGTGATCAGAGAGATCCGTTCCACCTGGCGCAGGATCTCACCAATCTCTTCCTGTCTGTCTGCCTGTGGTGGCAGGTAAGACTGTAAAATTTCGACGTTGCCTCGGATAATTGCGGCAGGATTGTTGATCTCATGAGCAACGCCAGCCGCGAGAGAACCAATCGCCGCGAGCTTTTCAGCATGGGCCAGCTCTTCACGGGTCACGATTAACTGATGGCTCTTCTCTTCAAGCAGGAGCGTCCGCTCGACCACCATCTGTTCCAAATCCTTGTTCATCTCGGCCAGAGCCTTCTCCTGTTCTGCCAGACGATCGTAATAGCGCCGCAGCGTTTTTTCTGCCGCCTTGCGGTCACTAATGTCCGTAAAGGTGACCACCGCGCCTTCGATCTTTTGCTCTTCATTCAGCAGCGGAGTCACAGTACAGGCCACAGGTATCTGGCTGCCGTCACGGCGCCAGAAAAGTTCATCGTCGCTACGGTAACTCCCCCCCATTTGCAGCACTTGGGAAATTGGGTCAAGGTGTGAATCCTTTGTCTCAGCGCCCTGGCCCAGCACATCCCGGTAGCGACGTCCCACCAGCAATTCTATGCCCCACCCCAGTTGTCTGGCAGCTGCCGGGTTGATAAAGATGATTTCGTTGTAACGATCTACACCCAGGATTCCTTCTCCTGCTGAGGCGAGAATCAGTTCGTTCTGGCGGCGTAGCTGAGACAGCGCTGCCAACTGCTGCTGAGTGACGCGAATAATCAAAAAACCGAGGCCAAAGAAGCCGCCCAGCGTCAAAAAGCTGAGCATAAAAAGGTTCAATGCGCCATTTCTCAAGCTCTGTTCTGCCTGCGCCACCAGTTCTCTGCTGCGCTGCTGCGTCAAATTGGCAAGGGGGGGATAGAGAGCTTCAAGCTGCTGCAATTCCTGCTGCGCTTCGGCTTGCAACCTGTCACGCTGCCGCAGCAGTTCGAGCCGCTGTTCAGCGAGCAGGTACAAACCCCCTACGCCAGGTCGAATGGTCTGATACTCTTCCAAGATGTTATATCCAGTTCCGAACAACTCGCTCTTAAGGGTCTCAAGTTGCTTAAGGGGCAAGTCCCCCGGACTCAACTGATTACCAGTCAGCAAGCGCTTGAGCTCTTGGGTAAGCCTCTCAAGGCTTGGCTTTAACTGATTATCCTTCAAGTCAGCTAACTGGTCGAGGCGATCCTCGCCGGCCAGAATCTCAACCAAACGCGACAGATCGGCCAGCTCGGTGTTGATATTATCGAGACTGCGTCGCCAGGACTGATTGTTGGAACTGAGCAGCTTGGCAGACAAGTGACTGGCGGTTTCAGGATCGGCCTTGCGCCAGCGGCGAGTATCCATGGCCTCCTGGAGCCGTTGTCTACCCTCAAGAATTTCCAGTTCTGCACGAAGTTGCTGGAGTTGATTGCGTACCTTTAAAAGGCTCCGTTTCTCATGATTGTCGAGATAAATCGGTCGATAGTTAGCCCGCCAGGTTAACGATTGCTGCCAGATCCGGTGCAGATAATAGCTGCGCTGACCCAGATCGTTACTGACCTTTGCCAGATCTTTGCGCCCCGGAGTGGTTTTAAGTTCTTCTTGCAGTTCATCCAGATCCTTCTCTGGAAAGGTCTCTGTCACTGGACCAAGATCAAGCTGCAGCTGATTGCTCAGGGCGGCCTGGGCCTGTCGGCTGAGTCGCCTGAGTTTTTCGCCGCCGCGGTTCAAGAGTTCTTCCTGTCTGGAGAGTTGTTGACCCTCAAGGTTCAGGTTATGCAGAGTCCAGCCGACCAGACCGTTAGTGAGGATTCCAGCCAGGATGCCGATCATGACCAGGACCCAGACCAGAAGGGTGATCTTCCGCCCCGGCTTGAGTGCTTTCATGGCGATCTCCGGGGTGGCAGCCGCTTGGCTATTTCTGCCCAACTGGCCGAAACAACCTCGCCCTTCTTCAATTGCGTCGGCCAGACATGATGACTGGCCTGATGCTGAGCGGCATTAAGTTGAAGGTTTATGCCGAGCCCCAGATCAAAATCGCCAAGTTGCTCCAGCCCTTCGATCAGATTTTCCCGAGTCAGTTCTGCTGGCGCCTTCTGCATCCCGGCCAAGAGGGTACGGAAAGCCAGATAACCCTCAAGGCTGATAAAGCTGGGAGCTTTCGAATCGTATTTTGCCAGCGCCGCGCGATAATCCCGCACCAACGGCAGACTGCTGTCTCGTGGATGGGGTACAACCTGGGTGATCACGACCCCCTCCCCCTCGTGACCGAGTTCATGAGCAAGGGCTGCGCTGCCGACAAAAGAGACGTTCAGCAGAAGAGCATCTAGTCCCGACTGCCGGGCGAGACGAATAAATTTAGCGCAAGGGGCGTAGGCGCCGACCATAATCACCGCACGCGGCTCAGGTTCGGCCAGAAGGAGATCGGCCACAGCGTTTTCAACCGCCAGTGTGTTGCGCCGGTAGCGGACATGCAACACCTGTGATTCGTTGCGTAACCCATGCCGCTTTAATGCCGCGAAGCCACCAACGTAGCCGGCATCACCATAACCATCGCGCTGAGTAAAAAAGGCGATCTCCTCAGGCCGCAGATCG
>JBPPMD010000003.1:0-9233 GCA_051305875.1 Desulfuromonadales bacterium
GAAAACACAGGATTTCGCGCGCAACGAACGTTGCAGGATATTCATGACCCCTCCATTTTTCACAACATGCCAAAGGCAAAACAGTCGTCAAGCGACAACTGATGGAACAGTCTTAATCAGCCGACGGGAGAAATGCAAGCATTATATTCAGTGAAACTAAACATTCTCTAAATCTTCAACAAATGGCCAGTCTATATATCCCTAATCTCAAAGATCAATTCAGTTCAAATCATCAGGACTGAAATTACAACTGGATTTCCATTTTGACCTCGGTACACCTTGGAAAGTCCCTCCGCCCAGCATACGGCTGGCTTCTCTGGAACCACGGGACGTAGTTGATATTTTGACATTTACTCAAATGCTCCCACTAAAATGCCCTCTTCTTCCATAAGCACCCGTCCTCGTTTCGCTGCACGGCTCACTGCAGACGGCGTGTATCCGAGAGTTGCCGCAACCACGACACCCGGCAAACAACTACGCCGTATCGCAAGGTAACAGATTATAGCCTTGGCACTAGCGACCTTGCGTTCCTTGCTTGGCCACGACAACTCTTCTGGGCTGAGTTTAAAATATGAAGAAACGTACTCAATAATATCATCCAGTAATCTGGGGTCTTCAATAGGTTGCATTTGTTCTAAAACCCGCTCAACAAAACCACCACCGCCGAGAATGCGGTCATCGTAAATATCTTCGTCAGTCAGAGAGTTATCGACCAACTGGCTCGCACACCGACCACCTCGCGAAAACGCGGAAGTGCTGTTTTCAAGTCCTTCAGTAAGAAATTGCATATAGGATCTTCTGGCATGGCTTATACGACTAGAGAATAGGGAAAGAAAATCCTCTACAACAATCAGTTGATCGTCTCCGAGTCCGAGCATCTGACGATGCCCACACCAACGGTATTTTGCCAGAGAATTTAAATCATTGACTGCCCTCGCGCGAACGGGATTAAGGTGAATATAGCGAACCAACTCCATCAGGTAAGCATCACCATCGCAGACAATAGACTTGTAACGGTTTTGAAAAAGATGACCTGATCGATTGTGACGCAGGTTAAAGGAAACTGCATATCCTGTCAGTAGCCTGCGCATAAAGCGTGCGAGAGGTTGCTCCGTTGGCATCAACAAAAGATGGACGTGATTGTTGAGCATCGCCCATGCGTAGCAGATGGTTCGAGTCTCTTCCAGCAGTAGATTCAAGCGTGCAACAAAATTTTCCCGATCAAAATCATCGAGGAAGATATTGCTTCGCTCGATTCCTCTGACGATGACGTGCTGCAAAAGTCCGGGGATATCAATGCGTGCGTGGCGTGGCATTTTATGAGTTAATAATAGTGGAATGTCAAAATATCAACTACGTCCCTCGAAAAAAGTTCATTTCAGTTCAAATCATCAGGATTGAAATCGCAGCTATGTTTCCAATCCGGCATGGGTCTTCTTGAAAAACTACCTCCTCCTAAAATACGGCTGGCTTCCATGTAACCGTAAAAACGCTCATCAGTATTGACGATGAGGGCCTCAAGTTCTTTTGCAATTATATGAGGATTTTCGGGATGAACATAATAATGACATTCACTTGACCTCTGCATGGCATCCATATCATTGTAAACCGCATCCCGATCCTGCTGGTGGCCGTGGATGATCATGTTCTGCATCGGGTAGTATTCCTGGATCAGCGCCCGGCGTAATTTTTCGGAATCCGGGTAGGTGAGATAAATCCAGCGTTCGATGTCATCGCGGATGCCGTTTTCGTTGACATCCACCCCTTCCAGGGTGGCGTCGCCGTCCGGCCCCGGGTCGGGTGGCAACTGGAAGGTCGGTGTGCCGAAAACCTGGACGAGCGTGGAGGCGCCCTGGTAACTGCGCACGGTGATGGACAGGGTATTCTCACCCGGTAGCGGAGAAATGGGGCGTTTCAGGGTCTCGACATACTGGTTGAAATTGGACGGGATCAGGACTTTGATACCATTGAGAGTGATCAAAGCACTCGAGATACGTTGCAAGCCATCATCTTCGCCATTGCGGACCTTGAGCACGAAGTCGGCAAAGCCACTGCCGGAAAAAACCAACTCATGGGTAACCGGCTCCCCGTCGCTTGAGAACAGCTTCTGCTCGACGACAACTTGCCCGGACAGCGCTGCCGAAGCTTGGCTTGCCAACGCAAGCAACATCAAGAAAGGTAACAGCAAGGACAACCGGGGAATGCACTCGATCAACGAACGTGGCAGGATATTCATGACCCCCTCCATTTTTCAGAACATGCCAAAGGCAAAACAGTCGCAAAGCGACAACAGATGGAACAGTCTTAATCAGCGAACGAAAGAAATGCAAGTATTAATTCAGTGAAGCAAAAAATATCGTGGCCATCATCTGCATGGATAGCAATGCATGTGTGGCCTGGCGTTCTGAAAAAGCCGGGGAAAAGGGAATGTCAGAATATCAACTACGTTACCAGAAACATGCTGCAAAAGTCTGGGGATATCAATGCGTGCGTGGCGTGGCATTTTATGAGTCAATAATAGTGGAATGTCAAAATATCAACTACGTCCCTCGAAATGATATGCTGAAAAAACCGGAAAAAATGGAAGGTCAAAATATCAACTACCCTCAAAAACAGAAACCTTACTGTGGATCGCCAAGGGTCAGTTTGTATTCCTGCGCTGCTTCAGCCCCTTCCGGATCTGCGACGATAATAGTGATCGTATAGTCTCCGGGCTTCACGCCAACCAGTGACCACAAAATCAGACCGCTGGCCTCGTTGATCGACATACCTTGCGGGGCCTCAGCCAGACGAAAGTTAAACGTACTGTCGTCCGGATCACTCACCTCAACCTGATAGCGATAATCCAGCGAGGTAATCCCCTGCGGAGGAAGAGACGTGATCTGCGGTGCAGCATTTGGGATCAGCATTGCATAGCTCTCGTAAGTAGGACCATCATCATAAAAATCGTTCGGCACGATCAAAACCTGCACAGTGTCACCCTTGGTGAAGCTGCTCCCAGGCAGAGTCGCTTCTGTCAACATCGGATCAGCATTGCCATTAACAACCCATTGGTATGAAAAATCGACTGTATCACCGTCGACATCCTCTGCAACCGGTACAACGGTCAAAGGTTGACCGGAAACAACATGATCAGGAGTTGCAGAGATGTCCGTCACCCTCGGTGGTGTGTTGCTGATGGTGACCGTCATGCTGGCCCCGGCATCATCTGTTCCGATTTCTGCCGTCACCATATCGTCCCGCTTGAAAAAGTCTCCGCACAATTGATCACCCGTCTGCTCTGCCAGCAATTTTCCGTTAACTTGCCATCGGACACCAGGTCGATTGGGTTGTCCTTCGACCATCACCCTGAGACAATCCACAGCTTTTGGGTTATCCGGCAGGATTTGCAGTTTGACCCTGCCTGTCACCTGGGCCATCGAAGCCTGTCTCGACTCGGTGCTATCTTGCTTTGCGGTAGGCATCCGGTCCACGTCAGGCTTTTTTAGCTCTGGTTTGGAATCGTCCCCGCAAGCCACCAAGGAAAGCAGACAGAAGATTGCAACTATCATCCTGAACGAATATCGCATTTATTAATTCTCCCCTCGAATACTGCTGTTCCTGTGATGTATGCGATGTACCATAGCAGACCCGGTCAATTTTACTTAATCGACCGGGTCTGACAACAGCAAACCTTTAATCTAATCGTTCCATTGCATCCAGTAAACCGGAGTAATCAGCTTTGCATCTGGAGCCTGGTAGGTTCCGACCCGGTTACTGGCACTGATCATCATCGTTACCTGGCCACTGGCGTCGATCAGGGTCACGATACCGGACGGGATGCCTTCACCAAGGGTGCGTACCCTGTCGGTTTTCTTCAGAACTTCGCCATCTTTACCTGCAGCTCTCTCATTAGTAGTGGTGTCATCTGAATTATTTGTTTTGTCATAGTCAAAGACCGCCTCACCTGTTCTGAAATCAAGGTGATAGAGGCGTGAAATACCCAGGTTACCAACCTCACATCCGGCGACGGCGCCGACCAGTGGCGCGTAGGTGGTATAAAACACCTCGCCGAAGAAGACCACGGGGGGGGCGAGCATCTTTTCACCGTTGTTTTCCAGACGGATGTACCAGCCAAAGTTGTCAGGATCATACAGCTCATTCAAAACGCCGGTCACCTGATCTGTAGTCCCATTCTGAAGTTCATTACCCGTCACATCGACCAGGTCCCCCTCGGTTATAATGGATGTTTCATCGAATGCAGTATTTACATTATCAACTGCAGCCCCCTGGCCACGATCGAAGAGCATATACATGCGGTCAGCGGAAGCCAGATTCAAAGGATGTTCACGGTCACCCGTACCAAAATAAAGGGTAGCGTGATTACCGACACGAGCCACAGAGGGTCGATAGAAAATCTTCTTGCCGTTGCTGCCATCCGCAGAGCTGCTCACAGTTCCGTCCGAAGCGACCGTACCTGTGTAACCCTGGTTGGCTTTGAAGATAACATTTGCCGTCCAGGCAGTTTTATCGCCGTTCGGAGCACTAGGGGTTGTCGTCCTGTCGATCGGCAGATCAAAGCGCCACATCTGGCCACCGGTATCACCGGCATAGACACGATCTGCGAAGCCATCGCCATCCCAGTCAAGAACCGCCAGGTCCGAAGGAATTGAGTAGGTCATGTTAGTCGTATCATCGGCGTAGGTATATTTCCAGACGAAGGAACCAGAGTTCGTAAAGCTTGGCGTTATGTCACCGTTGCCGTCCTTGGTAAGCGTTGCAACCTCAATGGCATATAGACCACGGCCTTTGGGGTTAAGTTGAGCGCCTCCTGAACTGGATGTCACCCCGGCATCTGCAATCCCCGTGTTGCCATCGTCGGTCAGAATGGTCGTGTCCGTGTCGCTAACCGGGTCGACCGGGGAGGTCACAGTAGAGGTCGGGAACCCCTGCGTGTTACCCCAGCGCCGGTCTTCGTTGTTGTCGTAGCCCGCACCGACAAAGAAGACCAGTTTTTCTGTTGTACCATCCATGATCTTGTGCAGGCGCGGTTGGCTCCAGGTTTCCCCCAGTTCGCTGAAATCCGTCGAAGTGGTGTTCTCAATTTCCCATAAGAACGCTGGAGCAAGGGGGCTGGTGACATCCAGGGCGATGTAGGATCCGCGCGAATCAGCAGCAGTCAGATAGGCATTGCCGCCACCGCGGCGCAGGCCGAAAATGAGGATGACCTTGTCACCGTCTGAAGGCTCGATGATACCGTCGTTGTCGAAATCGTGGACATAGGCGGAAGGCGGCGCATCGACATAATACTTATGACCATTCTGCGGCAGGTTCTTCAGATCGCTGAGCAGACTCGGAGGGATAAAGGACCAGACCTCGCGGCCGTCGCAGTCACGGAAGGCATGCAGCATGCCATCGTTGGCACCGACAAAGATAAGGGTCGAATTGAAGGCTGCCGTCAGGTCGGAGAAATCACTACAGGTTGACTCAACACTGTCGCCGTAATTGGTGTAGTTGAATACCAGCGGTTTTGAATGCAGGATGTCACCGAAGAGCCAACGACGCTTAGCCGTCGGTGTCGTACCGTACGCATCGAAGCCGTGAACGTATTTGATGAGTTTCTCCGCTTCGGTGTTGTTGGCAACATCCAGGGCACTGTAAAGAGCTGCGCTTGTAGATGCGCCGACTTTGAAATGGTTACCCTCATTCGAGAGTGCATTCGTTCCTGCAGCAGAAACATAGGTGTAAATATTTCTCGGATCATTGACCAGGTCACGCGCCTGCAGAGTCCCGCCGGCTCCCCCCGCATCAACGATACCGCCATCGCCACCGGCCAGGTCGACCACAGCACTCGGGTCGGTGGGATCATAGCTTGCGGGAACCAGGTTGCGAGCCCCATCGGCGCCGACAATCTTGGTCGCGCCGCCTACCGTGCCCGTTCCCCAATAGGATTGCGAGTAGACAAAATCGCCGAGTGCGTCCGTGGCCGGGTTACCATGCACATCCAGCAGTTCATTCTTTAGACTGACACCATATTTTTTCAGGTTGCCGTGCCATGGTGCATTGGTTTGTGGTTTAAACAGACCTAGATAAACCTTATTGCTGCTGATCGTACGATTGGTCGAGCTTGCCGGGACAACCGGGGCGACAAAAGCGGTGTCCGATTCGCTGACAATGTTCGCCAGAATCTCTTGCAACGCCTTGGTCAAGCCGTTGGTGTCGGCGACGTTGCGATAAAGCCCACCACCATCCTCGGCAGTATTCTGGAGCAATTCATCATTGGTCTGAAATGCCAGAATCGTATGAATCGTAACGTCTCCCGGTTGTCCGTCTCCGTTCAGGTCGACGACCTTATTCAGATAGTAGGCCACATCATCAAGATAATGGGAACCGGCACCGTAGACACTTTCATCGCCATAACCATCATTGTCATAGTCACCAAGATCCGGCGTGTTGGTATCCTGATTGGGCAGACCGTTGGTGAGCAGAATGATGTGATTGTATCCGCAGATATTGAGCATATCGGCGGGGACCTTTTCGGAAGTGGTCAGGTTGATCGACTGTTTGCTCGGATTGGTGCCGTTCTTATTGATATACCTTGGCGTAAAGATGCCGTTATTGGCCATGTAATAGTAGCCGGCATCATAGAGGGCTTCAGACTGCGGACGGTTCGGCCCGGAGTTGATGAGTGCGGGGCCGACCAGGTTGCCAATCGCATCGACAGTCGGCAGGGCGGCAATCAGGGCGCTGGGGTCTTCACCGAAGCTGGTCATGGGATAGCCGAGTACGGCCCCCTGGTTGTTCGGGTTATAGGTCAGGAAGCCGAAATTAACCGAAGTGCTGGCACCGTTGATGACCGGCACCAGCGCCTCGTAAAAAGCTTCCCGCTGGGTTTTGGCCGTGGCAGATTCCGGCAGATTATAATCGGTGCCAAGCAACCAGCCCTGGGTCTCATCCCAGTTACCATCACCATCACGCGGATAGGTAGGAGCCTCGCTTGTTTTGCTCCAGTAAAGTTCCCAATTGTCGCCGACCCCCGGCTCCGCAGCTGCACCGGCATTGTTAAGATCTGCCGTGAGCAGAAAATTCCCGGTAACCGTCCAGCTTTGAGCAGGATTTTTCACATAGAGGTAGGAATGTTCTATAATGATTGCGTTGGCATCCACGGCAACAGTCGAATTAAGATAGTTGAGATAGTTCCCCACGGCATAGACTGCACCTTTGGGTGCCGTTCCACAGCTGCCGGTAGTCGTGAGATTGGGAAACTTGTTGGAGCCTGCCCCCGAATAGGTGCCGTTGTCAGCCATGATGCTTTGCACGTCGACCGTTTTGGTAATCGTGGCGCTGGCGTCGTTGGGATCGGGGATCGTGTAGGTTGCCACACAGTTGACATAGTCCCCACTTGTGTCCAAAAGTTTCACGCTGCCCAGCGCCTTGTCCAGCGCAAACTGCCCGGCGTTGTCGCCGACGTAAATCTGATCGTTGCTATAGCCGATCGAGCTGGTGTAGGACACAGCCGGATCGTAGCCTCGCCCCGGTGCGCGATTCATCGTGGCAAGGCTGGTATCGATCAGCAACAGGATATTCGGTGTTGGACGTTCACTCGGTACGCCAGTGTAGATCGCCGCGTCACCAAGGTAGTCATCCGGTTCCATCGCAGAAACAGTCATGCCGTTACTAAATAATACTATCGCAATGAGCAAAAATCGCCAAAGATAACGAAACATGATCAACCTCCTCTTGAGGTGCGGAAAATGGTATCGTCATCACGTTTGAAAAGACGCACGATACTGGCATTGGCATTGGAGGTTGCGAGAGGCGTTCCCGTTGGGGGGGTGACCACCTTGGCCTCGACGTGATAATAGTTCGCACCGAAATCATCACCGAACAGCTCAGCAGCGCTGGCGGGCATATCATTAGGTCCGATATCGTAAACCTTACCGGCCGTTAGTGCACTATCCGCAGTGCCAATGACGTCAGCATGCGTGATTGTCCCGGTCACAATATCGGTCATCAAATCCACTTCTCCACTTACCGGCATACTTAAAATCAAGCCACGAGTCATTGAGTATTCAATAGCACGGTCAACAGCATAAAAGGCCTGGTTCTCTGGCCGCTTTGCCCCGGAGGCCGCAAGATCCCGCGTCGATGACTGCATTACAACGGCTCCGAGAATGCTCAATATCGCAAGAAAGCCGATAGCCATAATTAAGGCCATGCCACTTTCACCATCACGGTCTCTCTTTTCAAAACCAGGCATAATAATCCCCTTAATACACGTTGCGCAATGCTACTGAAGTCTGCAGTTGTCGGTCTTTTGCACTGGACTCAATACCACCGCCAGGCAAACCGGCCGGCTGTCCGGTCAGAGTGATGTCGACACGCTTCACCGCACCCGTCACAGAGTTTTGATAAGCGAACAACACAGATTCCACGTTGCGTGCCAGAAACTGGGTCGTACCATTAACAATGCGCTCCAGCGTTCCGTTATTAACCCGATAACGAATAGTCTGCATGGGGCGTTGACCAGCCTTCAGAATAATGGCTTCCTTCAAGACTCCGGTCGGGAAGGTAAAGGGTGTGACCGTCAGGCTGGCGGGGCATGAGACCCCATCAATCGTCTCGGCAACAGGGTTATTTAAAATAATGGTATATATGTATTTATCATAGTCAGAGGGGGCGTCTTCGTCATAAACAGCACCGACCCCTTCTGCCTCCACAGCATTCATCGGAGCGAAGATACGAACCTTTGTGTTGACAGGAAAAGACGAGAGCATCTCCACATCACTCAGGCCAATTTTGCCGGTATTGTTGTTAGCAATGATGCGCGCAAAAGAATTGCCGACAGAACGGGTGCGGATGGTAAGATCGGTTGTCGGGTCGCCACCTTCCCAGTAAATTGGCCCGGCAGTGCCACCAGTATCATATCCGGGATTCACCAAAAACCCTGCCAGGACAAGATCCTGGGTCATTCGATTCATCGCCAATCGCAGGTTAGCCTGTACATCACTCACTTGCGTTTGCACAGATGTCGAGCGAACAGCCGGGATAAACAGGCTCATGACCGCCATCATGACAACCCCCAACATGGCCATCACGATAATCATCTCAACCAGTGAAAAGCCACGTTGTTTGGCACAACACCATTGTTTTCCAGTTAAATTTAACATTCGGGACTCCTAGAACGACCGCTTGAAGGTGACCGCATCCACACTCCGCGTCCGGTTGCCAAGTACATTTGCAACCGCCGTTGC
>JBPPMD010000007.1:0-7031 GCA_051305875.1 Desulfuromonadales bacterium
GTCTGGCTCAATGGCGACACTGCTGTTGTAGACAGCTCCAGTTCAAGCGCGTCATCGTCAACCGAACTACCGCTAAAGACCAGATCAGGGTCGCGCGGCTGAAAATAGGTGCCGCGCAGTTCGCGGCCCAGGCGATCGAAAAGAACCCGCGCCCGGTGATACTCGGCGCTGTCGGCATCCAGTCGTTCCCGGGTTAAACTGACCGAGGTGAAGATGCCATAAACAGAGGTCAGCAAAATGGCCAGGATACTGATCGCAACCAGCACCTCGACCAGGGTGAAGCCTTGCTCAGAGCTAGAAAATGAATGATGTGAGATCGACCAGCTCATTGCGCTCTTCGTCTCCCCAGAGAACGGTTACGGTCACCATCTGCACCGACGGCAAAGGCGTATCGGCGTAGGAGATCTGCCAGCGGTATGCTGCGTAGGGACCGCTGAACTCACCCTGCGTTTCAGCACTCTGCAGAGTCCCATGCCTGGCATTCACTTCGGTTTCGGCCATCTTCTGCTGAGCCAGCAGGGTCGCGGAGGTAATCCGCTGCAGACGATCATGAACCCCGATCGAACGATTGGCCAGCGCCAGCAGGGACACCATGGCGATGCTGACGATGGCCAGCGCAATCATGATTTCCAGCAGTGTAAAGCCACTGCGCCTGGATTTTGTCGGGCAAAAGACCTGCTGCATTACCAGTTCTGCCATGTCTGCATCGGCTCAAAATTCACGGTAGCCATCGAACACTTCGGTGGTTCCAGTCAATGGCATGACCCTCAGGGTCAACATCCCGCCGGCCCCGTCCTCGAGATGGATGATCGTTTCTTCCACCCAGCCGCTCGGGTGAAGACGGGTCGTCACCTGTCCCGCAGTAAACTTGCCGCGTCCCGGCAGATGCAGGTCCTTGAAGCGGATATCGCCTTTTAACGCGGCTTGCCGGCCCTGGTCCGGCGCATCGAGCAGCTCACCATCGACTTCCAGTATCTGTGCATGGTAGGTCCCCTGGTCCAGATCGTAGATCAACCGATATTCGAGCCCGGACATGGCGGATTCGTTGAACAGATATTTGATGGTGCCGCTGAGTCGCCTCGCCGAAGTGCCGAGGCTGCTGGTGCCGACATTGCTGAACAGAGGCACACTGAGCACCATAAACAGGCTGATCAGTACCATCACCACAACAATTTCAACGAGCGTGAAACCGGCCCTGCCCGTACGTCTGGTGAAACATTCAGGTTGCGGATCACAGCGCATAATGGTCACTTCAGACAAAGATGAGTGCGGCCCGGCCGCAGCTGAGAGGTCCGCTGTCAATCGAGCTCCCAGCTGTTGATGTCAGCATCGAAACCCTCTCCTCCGGGTTGTCCATCGGCACCGTAACTGATCAGGTCGAAATAATTACTGTGCAACCCCGGTGACAGGTAGACATAATTAGTACCCCACGGGTCGACTGGTGTCTTTTTCAGGTAGCCATCGACCGAATATTTGGCCGGTATTCTTCCGGTTTCCGGTTTTTCGACCAGGGCCTTGAGCCCCTGATCCGTCGACGGATAAAAGCCGTTGTCGAGTTTGAACAAACCGAGGGCTTCTTCGATGCTTTTCATGTCGACTCTGGCCTTGGTCACCTTGGCCTCATCGGGACGGCTGAGAAGACGGGGTACGACAATAGCGGCCAGAATGCCGAGGATCACGACTACGACCATGATCTCGATCAGGGTGAAGCCGCGCTTGTCACTTAACTTAGATGAATACATGGACATTCGTTCTCCTTTTAAACAAATCTAAATTCAAATAGACAGGACATGCAGGTTGGATAATAAGTTTCGAGACTACAATGGTTAAGAGCATTTCTCCTGCTTATCCCACTAGCTTTATTTAAAATATCGGTTCTATAACCAAAACATGGTTTAACGCAGAGTCGCAAAGAACGCAGAGAAAGGGCTTTAAACCTTTAAGAAAAATCCCCAGTTGCGATCATTCTTCTCTGCGCCTTCGCGCCTTTGCGTTAACAAATTGTTTAAACTGCCCTTGTTCGGTTTAGTCCTCTGCTTTTTTAGCCGAACCCCTGGCTGGCCTCGAAAATCGGCAGCAAAATGGCCAGCACCACGAAGCCGACAATCCCGCCCATCACCAGGATCATCAACGGTTCGAGCAGTGAAAGCATGCTGGTCATGGACAGCTCTGTCTGATGTTCGTAGGTATCGGCAACGCGGAACAGCATCTCTTCGAGCTTTCCGCTCTTTTCTCCGGCAGCCGTCAGCTGGGCCAGCATCGGCGGGAAGACGGCGGACTGTTTCAGCGCGGTGGCCAGATTGCCGCCCTCCTGAACCCGCAGGGTGACGGTTTCGATCGCCTGGTTGAGGACCCGGTTGGCCAGCAGGTTGCGTGAGATATCCAGGGACTTCAGCA
Source organism: Desulfuromonadales bacterium (assembly GCA_051305875.1). GTDB lineage: Bacteria > Desulfobacterota > Desulfuromonadia > Desulfuromonadales > BM103 > M0040. Next base: position 2,398 of record JBPPMD010000007.1, read on the forward strand.
GAGGAACGCCGCTCTCCAGCAAGGTTCCCAGGGTCCGGGCGAAACGGGCGGTGACAATCAGCAGCTGCAGCCGGCCGAACAATGGAGCTTTCAGGATCAGGGAATCCGTGTGCAGCCGCCCGCGTGCTGAGTTGCGATAGCGTTTCAGGACAACCAGTGCAAGCACCAGCAGCAGTCCGAGCAGCCACCACCAGTTGGACAAAAAATCCGTCAGGGTAATCAGCATGAGCGTCGGCCAGGGCAGCGCCCTTTCGAGTTCGTCCAACATGCTGGTGATTTTGGGGATGACAAACACGAACAGGAACACCAGCACGCCGCTGCCGACCAAAGTCATCAGCAGGGGATAGGCCAGAGCGGCCTGAATCCGCGAGCGCATGCGCGCCTGACTTTCGAGAAAATCGGCCAGGCGATACATGGTCCGGTCCAGCGTGCCGCTGTCTTCGCCGACCTGGATCATATTGATGAACAGGTCGGGGAAAATTTGCCGGTGAGCGCTCAGGGCCTCATGCAGCGTCCCGCCCTGCACGACATGTTCGCGAATTTTGGCAAAGGTTTTGGTCAGCAGCGGCTGGTCTGTCTGATCGCTCACGGTGTTCAGAGCATCATCCAGTGCCAGGCCGGCGCCCAGCAGGGTCGCCATCTGGCGTGTCGCTGCGGCAAGTTCGCCGGCCGGAAGTTTGCGGGCCACGCCGAAGCGAAACGACAGTCTGCGGGCCCGCTGAGTGCCGGTTTCCCGCAATTCGGTCAGAAACACGCCCTGGCTGCGCAGTTGCTGGGTCACCGCCTTGCGCCCGGAACCGTCAATCGTTCCGGATTTTTTGCGGCCCTGGCTATCGAGGCCTGAGTACTCGAACAGCGGCAACGCTAAACCTCCTCCTGGGTCACGCGCAGGATTTCCTCGAGGGTAGTCACTCCCTCCAGGGCCCGGGTCACGCCGGCCGCGCGCAGAGTCTGCATGCCCTGGCGCATGGCGGCCTGCTTGATGGTGGTCGCGTCCTTGTCCTGCATAAGCAGCCCTCGCACGGTTTCGTCGACGGGCAGCAGCTCATAGATGCCGCAGCGTCCCCAGTAGCCGATGTTCATACAGCGGGAGCAGCCCCGTCCCTGGTAAAATTGCGGATTGGCCGGGAGGGTGCATTCATCACCAAGCTGATCGAGCAGCTCGGCAGGAGGATCGATGGCTTCTTTGCAATGCGGACAGATTCTGCGCACCAGCCGCTGGGCGAGGATGCCGACGATACTGGAAGCTGCCAGAAATGGCTCGATGCCCATCTCCACCAACCGGGTCAGGGCCCCGGCGGCATTATTGGTGTGCAGCGTTGAAAAGACCATGTGCCCGGTCAGGGCCGACTGCACAGCAATCTCGGCGGTCTCGCGGTCGCGGATCTCGCCGACCATGATGATATCCGGATCCTGGCGCAGGATCGAGCGCAGGCCATTGGCAAAGGTCAGGTCGATCTTCGGATTGACCTGGATCTGGCCGACACCGGGCAGCTGGTACTCGATCGGGTCCTCAACGGTGATGATGTTCTTCTCACGGTTATTCAGGCGGGTCAGCGCCGCATACAGCGTGGTGGTTTTACCGGATCCGGTAGGACCGGTCACCAGGAAAATTCCGTGATTTTTGCTGATCATGCTTTCGAACTGATGAAGCAGGGAACTTCCCAGGCCGATGTCCTCCAGGGATAGGACATTCGAAGTCTTGTCGAGCAGACGCAGCACCACCCGTTCGCCAAACGCGGTTGGCAGGGAAGAAACCCGGATGTCAATGTCCCGCCCGGCCACGCGCACCCGGAAACGGCCATCCTGGGGCAGACGTTTTTCGGCAATATTCAGATGTGCCATGATCTTGATGCGTGAAACGATTCCGGCGTGGGCTTTCAAGGGCGGCTTCAACACCTCGTAAAGGATACCGTCGATACGGTAACGGACCAGCAGGTCGCGCTCGAACGGCTCAATATGGATGTCGCTGGCGCGCTCCTTGTAGCCCTGGGTGATCAGGCTGTTGACAAAGCGAATAATCGGCGCTTCGTCCGAAGCATCGATCAGATCCGCCGGTTCCAGATCGCGAACCAGATCTCCGGCCGTCTTTTCTTCAATTTCCTCGATGACCTCGGTGGTCTCGCCGGCCTGCTTTTCATAGCCGCGATTGATGGCGCGCAGGATCTCTTCAGGGGTCGTAACCCAAGGTTCAATATCCTCACCGGTCAGGGTACTCAGGTCATTCAACGGCCGGCTGTCCAGCGGATCGGCCACGGCCACCTGCAGGCGGCCGTTCTGCCTTGCTAATGGATAGATGCGGTACTCTTTAGCAAAGCCGATCGGAATCAGATCGAGCAGATCATCGGCCGCCGATTCCTCGGCGATCGTCTCCAGATAGGACAGCTCGAGCTGGGCAGCCAGGGCCCTGGCCAGGGTCGCGCTGTCCAGCACTTTCATCTTGATCAGGATCTGGCCGAGGCGATCGCCGCTCTGCTCCTGTTCTGCCAGGGCCGCCTCAATCCGTTGCCGGGGAATCGCGAAGTCGTGCTGCAGGATGTCGCCAATCGGCCGCCAGCTGAGCATGTCGGGCTGCTTTTCCGGTTGAGATGAGGTCATTCGCTGCCCGCTCGGTCTTGCACAGGGGTTGCCATTTCTGGAGCCCCGCTGACTGCTTCGGTGCCGGTTTCCATCTCTACAGCATTATCAAGTATGACGGTACCTGGCTCCTCGAGACCAATGAAGAAATTCTCAGGAACAGCTGCGCGGAGCTTGTCAGTGATAAACCCGCTGGCCGCCCTGCGGTTGCGGTTGGTCACCCCGTCGAGGTCACCGGGGCTCTTGATAATGGTCGGATTGATGAAGACCAGCAGGTTGGTCTTTCTTTCCTGGGACGAGGTGCGCTTGAACAGCCAGCCGAGTCCGGGGATGTCACCGAGGATCGGCACCTTGGTCACCGAGTCAATGACGTTGGTGTCGATCAGGCCGCCGAGCACCACGGTTTTATTGTTCTCGACCAGGACCGTATTGCGCAGCACCCGCTTGGTAAAGGTCGGGCCGACATCGTTGACATCGCCGACGCTGGTCGATGCTATATTGGTGATTTCCTGGTAGACGTTCAGGCGCACCAGGTCGCCTTCGGTAATCTGTGGCGTGAAACGCAGGATCAGGGCGACGTCCTGACGCTCTACCGAAACGCTCTGCGCCAGACCGCTGCTGCCGCCGGTGTCGGTCAGCCGGCTGGTGATGATCGGCACGTTGGAACCGACGATGATCTCGGCCTCTTCGTTGTCGGAAGTGAGCAGACGCGGCGCCGACAGCAGATTGACGTCACTGTCGGTTTTCGACACATCGATCAGTACCGACAGGGCCGGTACGGTGATCTGGTTGCCATCCGGTCCGGTAACAGTGATCGGATTGAAAAAGCCACCGAGCAGCAGCCCATCGATGGCAGCGGTCAGCAGGTCAGGCACCCCTGTCGCTGAGCCGGAAATAGCATCGCCAATGCCAACCGGTCCTCTGTTCTGGTTGCTGCTGCCGATAATCAGGCTGTCGTCGCCGACGGATACGGCGCCCTGCAGGGAGGCCCCGAGTCGCTGGGTGGCGTCCATGGAGAGCTCAAGGATCAGCGCTTCGACGTAGACCTGCTTGCGTTTGATGTCGAGCTTGGCGACGATTTCCTCGATGGTCCTGAAATCGTCCGGGCTGGCATTGATGACCAGCGAGTTGGTCGGCTTGTCGGCGGTAATCGTCACCGGGGCGGTGGAGAGCGGGCTGGCCGTTCCTGCTGCTGCAGCCGTCTTGGTTTCGGTTTTGATGCCGGTCAGAATCTCGTTGAGGGTCGCCGCGAGAATGACCGCATCGGCATTTTCCAGGTAGACAAGATTGATGTTGGAGCGGGTGCCGTCGATTTCCTCGTCCAGTTTGGCGATCAGCCCTTTGATGATCTGCATGTCATCGCCACTGGCCAGTACGATCAGGGAACGCCCTGCGGCATACGGAATGATCTTGACGACTGGCTCGTTTCCAGCGCCCGCAGCAGCCGCCCTTCTGCGACGAGCTGGCGCAGCCGTAGGCTGGCTCATGATCTCGTTGAGAATCTTGGCGAGTTCTTCGGCATTGGAGTTCACCAGCGGCACAATCTCGATCAGGCCTTCCGAATCCGGCTGGTCGAGCTCGCGGATGATCTTGGCCAGACGCTCGATGTTGGAGGCGGTATCGGTAATAATCAGGCTGTTACTCGGCGGATAGGCAGCAATATTTGATGTGCTCGGCACCAGGGGAATCAGGACGGTCGGGCCGATGATGGCCGCATCGAGGTACTTGAGGCGGAAGACCCGGGTGATGATCTGCTCGCCCGTCCTGCTGCGTCCGTTGACATAGGTCGGCAGATTGGAAGATTTGGCATCTTTGAGCGGTACGATCTTGTTGACCTTGCCTGAGGGCACCACTGTATACCCCTTGACATTGAGAACCGTAAGGAACAACTGGTAGGCCTCGTTGAGAGTCATACTTTCCGGGGAAACGATCGTGACCTTGCCTTTCACCGTCTCATCGTAGAGAAAGTTTTCGCCGGTCAATTCGCTGATGGTCTGGATCAGGTCCGCCAGCTCGACGTTGTTGAAGTCGAGGGTGACCCGGCCGTCTTCGGCAGT
>JBPPMD010000071.1:0-19152 GCA_051305875.1 Desulfuromonadales bacterium
TCCAGATTCTTAAATTATAAGCCGGCGATGCTCAGCCGTCTGTGGGGACGGGGCTACCAAAAGGTGCAGCCCTTGGTTAACTTGGTCCGTCCCCGGCACCCTCTGTGCCTCCATGTGGCTAACACGCCACTCCCTTGCTGTAATGATATTCCTCGACCCGCATCTTCTGCCCGGCTGCAGTCAGATAGCAAAAGAGATAAACCGTGCGTTGCGCTGAGCTGTGCATGGCTGTGAAGATGGTCGCAAAATACTGCAGTTTGATCCCCATTCCCTTAATCTCCGCAGTCTTGTCCTGAACCGTATTCTGCACCCATTGCTGCTCTGCTGATGTGAGTCCGGTGTCGAAAAACACCGGGATGCGATTAGTGACGATGCGTTCACAGCGGGCGTAGTCGCAGGCAAGGCTTTCCACCAGGCGCACATGCGCTAAATTCTTTTCGCGCTCCTGGATGATGTCGAACAGGTGCTCGAAGATCGCCTGGCGGCTCAAAGGGAAACGGAACAAGTCACGCTTGCGCCATTCACGCGCCAACCAGGCAAGCCCTGTGGCAAGTGAGCCGGTTGCTGCACATAATTCTTTCAGGAAGGCTTGAAAGCAACCGCTGTTGTAGGTCAGGTCGATCAGGCGGCTGATCTCCTGGAGCTGCTGCAGCTCTGCAAAAGGCAACTCCCGGCTGGACAGAACCGTGTATGGCGGGTTCGGGTCATGACGTATCTGCAACGCTGCCGCCTGATCGCGCAGAGGTGAACCCGGCAACAGCTTGACCGGTTCAATCTGCAGATGGTGCGGGGCGAGGGCGGCAACCCGGTCGATCGATGCGAGGAAGCTGTCATAGTCATCGCCGGGCAGGCCGGCAACCAGGTCGAGATGCAGGTTGATACGCCCACTTTTACGCAGGTGGCGCACATTTTCCTCGAGCTTTGTCAGGTTGACCTTGCGACCGATGGTGTCGAGGGTGCTTTCCAGTGTGGATTGCACGCCGATTTCAAACTGGAAGGTGTTTTCCGGAACCGTATCAAGAAGCTTCAGGGTCGCTTCGTCAAGCAAATGGGCCGCTATCTCGAAGTGGAAATGTGTTGACTGGTTATGCTCCAGGATGAAGCGGAAAATATCCCTGGCGCGGCTGGCATCGAAGTTGAAAGTGCGATCGACCAGTTTGACCTTGGGGATCTTGTTCTGCATCAAAAAGAGCAGATCGGCATAGATCCTCGCCATCGAATAAGTACGCATCCGGTTGTCACGGGCACTCAGGCAGAAGCTGCAGTGAAACGGACAGCCGCGACTGGTTTCGTAGTAAACAAACCCACGCTCGAGATCGATCAAGCCGGCCTGGAAAGGTGAGGGGATGCGATCCAGATCAGCCAGAGGAGGGCTGTCCGGACCGCGGATGAGCACTGTTCCCTTGCGCAGGACAGTGCGCGGGATCGCAGCCGGTTGCTGTTGCTGATACCAGGCAAGCAGCAGGCTGCGCAACGGTTCTTCTCCTTCTCTCCGGATCAGTGCCGTAAGGCCGGGGTGGCGATCGAAGAGCACATCGTCATCAAAGGACACTTCGGGGCCACCCAAAACTATGTTCAATTCAGGACGGGCAACCGCCAAGGCATCAACCAGATTCAGGGTCGCGCGCCGGTTCCAGATGTAGACTGAAAAGGCAATGACATCAGGAGCTTCGGCCAAAAGTAAAGAGAGAATCGATTCGCGCGGTTCATGGACGGTGAATTCACGGATCAGCAATTCACCGCACTCGTCGCCACAGTAGGCGGCCAGACAGGGCAGGGCCAGGCTGTTGTGAATGAACTTGCTGTGCAGGGTGGTGAGAATAGTGCGCATGATGCCAGGATAGCCAAGGTCAGGCGTGACATAAAAGGGAAATCGCCGGGTTTTCAGAATATCGTCATTGAGCGCTCTCTCCGGGTTTTCTGCAGAGAAGCGTCTGCCAGTCCAGGCATGATTTTAACAACCTTTAAACTGGACGACATTCAGCTCTGGTCGCGCGGTACAAAATTATCCGGTTCCACGTAGGTGCTGTAATCGTGACGCCGCCAGCGGAAGGGCAGGTCGATGATTTCACCCGGGGTGGAGATGGTATACAGGGCTTTCAAGGATTCCAGCACGACGCTGCGTTGCTGCTTGACATTGCCCGGCTCGCCCAGCGGGTGGCCGAAAGGCCAGCGCAGGAACACGCTGCGCGGCGGCTGCACTTTCTCGGTGAACTCGCGCACGATCGATATGCCGATGGTGGCGATTCCGGCTTTCTCGATCTCTCTCTGGATCAGCCCCACGGACTGATTGCAGATGCCTCAGGCCGGGGTCAGCAGGACGACTTCAACTTTGTCCTGCTTGAGATTTTCGACGACCTGCTTTGCCGTGCTACCGATCAGGGTGGCAATGTGTCTGCCATCGATATGGCCCATAAAGGAATAGTGTGTGTCGGCCAGTTTGCCGATGAGGCCTTCCTGCTGCAACTCCCGCAGCCTGTCGAGCGGCAGTACGATGTTCAGATCCTTTTCAGCGTCGCTGTGGTCATAGTAGTCATGGGTAATCCGGTAATCACCGTTGATGGTTGCAGCGTTAATCGCCCGAAAGCTCGGGTCGCCCTCGCTGTCCTGCATGTCGAAGGGGTCCTGTTTGTTATGGTGGACACCAGCTGTCGTCACCACGGCCAGTTTGCATTCGTTCAGGGGTTTCTTTACCGGCGTCCAGGGAATCGCTTCGCCCGATTCCCAGGGCTCATAGGCGGTGATGAAGCGCTGCGCAAGGCTCGGGTAGCGGGTGATCACCTTGGCTATCAGGCGGTTCTTGATCCGGTTTATCAGCGACATCGAGCTCTCCTGTAAAATAGTGCCGTTACTATAACTTTTTTCGCATCTATTGTCCTGTTATATCGTGCTCGTCACACTCGTACTGGAACGTCGCAGCCACAAGCAAGTGTGCCCGTCCGGATTCCGGACGGGCACGTTTTTGGGGTTGTGTCATGCGTGTCAGTTATTTGCGCAGCAAAGTGATCTCTTCGTGTTGCTGAGTGACTGCGCCGGCAACAATCGGCAGAGCCGGATTATTGGCCCATTCGATCCAGGAACCATCATAGTTCTTCACCTGACTGTAGCCAAGCCCTTGCAGCACCAGAGTCGCGTAGGCGGAGCGGATGCCGGTCTGACAATGGGCGATGACCTCGTTTCCGGCGGTGATGCCATGGGCGGCAAGCAGGGAGAGGATCTCCGCTTCGCTTTTCAGAACTTTGACACCGTTGACCTCATGCTGCAGTTCCGTCCAGTCAAGATGCGTGGAACCGGGGATATGGCCACCACGATCAGCGCGAACATCGCTGCCTTCATACTCTTTAGGTGTGCGGGTATCCCAGATGACTACAGACGGGTTTCCCAATTGGGTCAGGATATAGTCCGCTTCGGCGCGGGCCTTGCCGGGAACGGAAACGCGGTAGTGGCTGGATATTGCTGCTTTGGTCGGCAACAGTGTGGTCGGCCGATTCTCAGCTACCCATTTCTCGTAACCACCATCGAGCACCAGAGTCTTTTCGTGACCATAGTAGCGCAGGGTCCAGGCCAGACGCGCGGCATATGGGTTGTTGTCCTCAGCGTAAGTGACCACTGTGGTTTCCGGGGTGATTCCGAGCTTTTCCATCAGTGCCTCGAAGGCAGTAGTGGTTGGCACCAGGCTTTTGACGCCGCTGCGCGTATCAAGGAATTCACTGCGCGGAACATGATGTGCACCTTGTATATGCCCCAGCAGGAACAGCGGTGTCTGGCGGGCGTCGAGCACCACAACCTGCGAGCAATTCTCTGCCAGCCAGTCGGTTTGTACGAAATAATCATTCAGCGCGGCGTTAGCCAGAGTGGGCAGCGCCGCCAGTAGCAGGATGGTTATCATGATGTACTGTTTGATGATGTGCATAATGCCTCCAGTAGTTGACTTATATAATGTGTATTAACACACATAAAATACTGTAGCAAGCTATATTTAGAGAAAAATAAACAACGGCAAAATGATGTAGTAAAGTGGGGCCGGTTTCCGGCTCAGGGCCGGTTGTGATTTTAGCCACCAGCAGTCTGTCGGACTATACGGGCCGAAGTGAAAATTTGGATGTTTGAGAACAGATTTTAGCTCCTTTGCAGGTTCATAGCCGTAGCTATGGACCCAAAAGGAGCTGAAATATGGGCCAAACAGCCGGATTTGCAGCCGGCTCATGGATAGTCCGGCAAACTGCTAGTAAAACAGATTGAGATTCTCGTCGGCTTCTACCGGGATTTCTGTTTTTCAGCCAGCAAGCATATGGATTACGGATGGAAGACTGACGGAATGCCGTTCTTGTCGACTTTTTGCAAGAACCGCATTTGAAGGAGAAATTGTTTTCAAACAGCTGTCTATGGTAGGTTTCAGGGAATGGCTTGCGGGGGGTTGCCCATTATGAAGTATGCAACAGCAGAGGAGCAGCAGGCTGTCTCCCTTTACCTGATATTAAACTCAGAGGTACAAAGTCGTGGGGAAGAACAAAACTATTCTCGCTGTAGTCGCCGACGCGCAGGGTGAGGTTTTCGAGCATCCCGATCTGCTGCTGGCAGGTATGAACGGTAACGTAGCGGTGCGGCCGCTGGATGCTGAAATGATCCCTATGCCTGAGGGGAGCCGCCTGTTCACCATACCGCAGACACCACCGATCGGCTTCGATCGACGCAGCGGCAAGTGCCTCACGGCTGAGCGACTGCCCAAACAGTGGGGGGGAGGTCCGATTCAGGCGGTTTCCGCATTCCTGACCCCGGGTTTCACACGCATCCTTCTACCTGCTGCGGATTATCAACGCAAAAAGATGACTCTGCCACTCTGGTCATATACGGCGGTCGGCTGGTGTGTCGAGGAAGAACGCTTCTACGTAGCCGCAGTTCAGGTCGATCGCAACAGTCAATGGCAACCTGATCACTTCGACGACCGCAAACTCGATCCCCTGGTGCGGAAAGCGTTGCATATCAACCCGGAGAATCGCTTGTTGGAGCAACTGTCACGCTGCGCACTCGATTATCACTGCTTTGCGGCCAAGAATCTTTTCTTCCGGCGCTGGGAGGCTCCATTGCCGACCTCCCCCACCTGCAACTCCCGCTGTGTCGGCTGCATCTCCAAACAGGAATCGGATTGTTGCCCGTCCAGTCAGGAACGTTTGACCTTCGTGCCGACGGTCAAAGAGCTCTGTGAGGTGGCCGTGCCGCATCTGCAGGAGGCGCAGAACGCAATTGTTTCTTTTGGCCAGGGCTGTGAAGGTGATCCGATCCTCCAGGCAGATATTATCAGCGAGGCAGTCACGGAGATGCGCCGTCAGACGGAACGCGGCACGATCAACTTCAATAGCAACGCGTCCCTCCCCGATGCCATCGACAAGCTGGCTGCTGCCGGCATCGAATCGATCCGTGTTTCGCTCAACTCGGCCCAGGAAACTCTTTACAACTCTTATTACCGGCCATGCGGCTACCGTTTTGCAGATGTCGTTGAATCACTGAAGCGTGCCAAGGCTGCCGGTCTTTATACCATGCTCAACTACCTGGTTTTTCCCGGGGTCAGTGACCGGCCCGATGAAATTGAGGCCGTGGCTGGCCTGGTCGAGCAGGTCGGCGTTGATATGATCCAGATGCGCAACCTGAGCCTCGATCCGGTTCTCTACCTGTCCTCGCTGGGTGTCTCCGGCAGCGGCGTCGGCATGCTGGAGATGCTCACACAGCACAAACGGCGCTTCCCGAAGCTGCAGTACGGATATTTCAACCGGACCCGCGGCAGCTTTTTCCCGCCCGGTTACGAGTCTGAGTGGCCGATTCACTCTTAACCTTTGATGAGCGGATGACAGAATGACCCTGATTATCCACCGCTTACCGTAATACCGAATTCCTGTTTCACAAAATCAGTTGCTTCAGTCATGAATTTCTTGAAATCCTGACGCAGTGAAACTTCGTGAATGGCAAGGTCGTCAACACTTTCGGCGAGTGGCAGGGGCCTGCTCAGACGCTGGGATATCCTCTGCAGTGCCTTGCCGACAACCGTCCGTTGTCGATAAGAGACCAGCCAGTTATGTTCAATCATGCGTGGTGCTACTTGCTGGAGTCCTGCCGGTAACTGGTCATGATTCTTCTGCAGCAGTCGGTAAACCTTCGCTGCATAGCTTTCCAGTGGTTGCGATGAATGGTCTGGCCAGTCCGATGCGAGGAAGTGGTCGTAGAATATGTCGATGATGATGCCGCGGCCGTGTCCGAATTTCGGGTGGAGTCTCAGCCGACTCTGGCGGGTATGTGGACTGTTCTGAGCGAGGCTGTCAATGCGGCGGTGCAGTTGCAGGCCCAGTGCCAATTTCTCCGGATAGTCGGTAGGTATGGCTCCCTTGACGAAGTCACCCATAAGACCGCCAAGCTGCAGTTCGGCATCGTCTCCGGCCAGGTACAGGTGAACCAGGTAATTCAAACTCTGAGAATCTTGTTGTGCAGGATGAGAATTTCGAAGGCCATCAACGCTTTGCCGGCGAGCAGCTGCAAATCAGATACAGCTTGCGAGAGGTCTGCCGAGGCATCGTCCACGTAGATCAGACCGACGACCCGACCCATCATACTCATAGGCAGAAGCAGGGCCGTTTTTGGTGCAGGCTTGCCCAAAAAAGTAGTCAGGGCAAGATTGGCCCCGCTCTGCGGAACCTGGCCGAGAAAATAACTCTTGCTCTCTACGGCGGTTTGCAGCACTGATGGCTCCGACAGGGGCATCTGGAACTGCTCAAAGCCCGGGATTGACTGGCCGTTTTTTGCCAAACGCCAACCGGTGATCTGGCCTGCGACCACCATAAAGAGGGCCGCACGGGTGTAATTTGCACCGAGATAGGCGATGACCGCATTGGCCACATCATCGCGGTCACTGATGTTGATCAGCGCCTGCGCCGTAGTTGCCAGGGTAATCTCTTCATCCTCGAGTTCCTCGATCTGATCGTCGTCATTTAATCCGGCAATAACTGCAGGGTCTTCTCCATCTTCCGTTCTCGCTGATTGCGGCTCTGAGCTCCGGGGAGGCCGCGCAAAGCCCGAAATGTCCGGAGCATCGTCGTTGCTCGGGACTGCAGCCGAAAGGGTCGCCGGGTTGAAGCTGTGCAGCTGGTTAAGCTCATCGCGGACCTGCTTGGGCGGGGCGATATAGCGCATGGTGCGCCTGATGCCGTAGTACTTTTCCAGTGCAATAACCAGGCGTACTTCCAGGGCCAGGATCGGCCTTACGATGTAGCCGCTACGGAAGGATATTTCATCAATCGATTTCAGATTGCGCGGGTCGGCCATGGCCAGGGTCAGGTTCTTGCCGCTGACTGCAATCGGCACGACTTTATGTTTGTCAGCAAGTTCCGGACTGATGATCTTGATGATGTCTTCAGGGATATTCTGCAACTGACCGGGTTTTGCGCAGGGTATGGAAATGAGCTTGCCAAGATTTTCAGCAAGCGTATCTTCGGTAATCAGCCCCATTTCGATAAGCACGGTGCCGAGCTTACCTCCGAAAATAACCTGTGTCTGCAGAGCCTCCTCGAGTTGCGTCTGGGTCAACAAATTTTCCTTGATCAGTAATTCGCCAAGTTTGACCGCCATGATGTGTCCCTTGTGGTGATTATTGCGAAGAGGTGACGTCTGCCGGTTCAGCGCTGGCCGTCTGGATGTGCGGTTGATCGGTTAACTGGGTTATGAGTGCTTCCGTCCGGATTTTGAAGTCCGCTCGATTGGCTTTATCAATGGGTTGGGCTGCCGCAGCTTTCACCCGTGCTGGATTAACCGGCGAACCGTTTTTGAACATTCGAAAGCAGAGATGCGGTCCGGTAGCAAGGCCGGTGCTGCCAACGTAGCCGATCGTCTGTCCTTGCGCGACCCGTTTGCCCTGGCTGATGTTTTTGGCAAAGCCTTTCATGTGCAGGTACATGGTTTCGTAGCTGCTGTTGTGGCGGATCTTAATGTAGTTGCCGTTGCCGCTGGTATAACCTTTTTTGATTATGACGCCATCACCGACGCTCTTGATCGGAGTGCCGGTCGGAGCGGCGTAATCGATAGCCGGATGGGCCTTCCAGGTCTTGGTGATCGGGTGAAAACGGCGTGTTGTAAAACCCGAGGAAATCCGTGAGAAGGACAGGGGTGCCTTAAGAAAGGCCTTACGCAGGCTCTGGCCTTCAGAGTCATAATAGTCGGCACGGCGGTCACCATCCTGGTAGAGAAACGCCTGGAAAGTAGTCCCTCGATTCGTGAATTCCGCGGCCAGGATGCGTCCGTAACCAGCCGGTTGTCCCTCACGATAACGTTTTTCAACCAGTGCCTGGAAAGAATCACCCTGACGGATGTCAAGGATGAAATCGATATCCCAGGCAAAAATGTCGGCGAGATTCATTGCCAGAACATCGCTTTCACCGGTACTGGTGACCGCTTCAAACAGGCTGCTTTCTATTGTCCCGCGCACACGCGCAGTCTCTGTCGTATAGGCAATCGGAATCTTTTCGACAGAGAAACTCTCCGCTTCGCGGACGATGATCAACTGCTCGTCCTGGTCAATGTCGTATTCGAAACGCTCGAAAGCATCATCGCTCAGGCAGAGTCGGTACGATTGTCCAGCGCTGAGTCGCGAGAGGGGAAAGACCGGTTTGCACAGTTGGCCCAGCTCGTGAATTTCGGCCGCAGAGAAGAAATCACTCAGCAGGGCTGTTGCTGTATCGCCGCTGGCAACGGTGCCTTTGATGATCTCTTTACGGATTTCCGGAATCGGCGGTGGCAGAGGTATCTCCGGCGCAGCAGTGTTTGCCTCGGTGCTGGTGACTGTCTGACGCAGAAAAAAAGGAACGAGCAGCAGTGTCAATAAAATCAGCAGTAACCAGACGCGTAAGTGCGGAGATGGTGTTCGGCGACTGGCCATGGACTGTTTGGGGGGTTTGAAATCGAAATCCAAGGGATCTTCCTGCCTGTGAAAAAGCGTTAACATCCTGAAAAATAAAGCTGACGCATACTAGCAGGGTCGTAAAGCGCTTGTCCAGAGTTGATCGGCAATTTTGACAGTTGATTTTGATTTATCAGCATGAGCCTGGAACGGTTTTGCTTGCCATGGAAAGGATGATAAGCTACATCAGAAACGCATTACTGCTTACCCCGGAGTTTGCGGATTAACATTGTTTTTATGTTTTCAGCATAGAGGAGATTCGCATGATCAGTCAACAGCGTCTTACCGATGAATTTTCCCGATTGGCGGCCATCAATAGCCCGCCGTTAAGAGAAAGCGCCATCTCACGCTACCTGGAAGAGCGTCTGCAGCGGCTCGGCGCTGAAGTTCGCTTCGATAATGCGGCGGCCATAACGGGTGGAGAAGTCGGCAATCTGATCGCGTATTTTCCCGGGACGGGCAAGGCGACGGAACCGCTGCTGTTCTCGGTGCACATGGATACCGTTGAACCGGGGGGACAGGTCGAACCGGTTTTACGGAACGGCGTGTTTTACAGCGCCGGGGATACGGTACTCGGTGCCGATGATAAGGCCGGGATTGCCGAACTGCTCGAAGCGTTGCAAGTGGCCCGGGAACAGGGGATAGCGCACGGCCCGATCGAAGTGGTTGTTACGATCGCCGAAGAAATCGGCCTGGTCGGAGCCAAGCATCTTGATTACGGCCTGCTTAAAGCCCGCAGGGGATTTGCCCTCGATACCAAGGGTGTCGATCAGATGGTGCTCAAGGCTCCGGGAGCAAACCGCCTGAAAATTGAGATCAGCGGCCTTGCCGCGCATGCCGGCCTTGCTCCTGAGCTGGGCATTTCGGCAATCCAGACGGCGGCTCTGGCTCTTGGCCGAATGCGGCTGGGGCGTATCGATCAGGAGACCACCGCCAATATCGGTCGCATCGAGGGAGGCGTAGCCACTAATATCGTCCCACAGAAAGTGCTGCTGGAAGGCGAGGCGCGCAGTCATGATCCGAATAAACTGCAGGCGCAGACCGAGCACATGCTCGCCTGTTTTGAAGAGGCGGCCGATAACATGGCCCGGGAGATCGGCGGCAAACGGGTGCGCCCTGTGATCAATGCCAAGGTGACGGCTGATTTTCCGAGTATGGCGATTGCCGAAGATGCACCGATAGTGACTCTTGCCAAAAGTGCAGCGGCGGCGGCAGGCCACGATCTCAAAGTTCGTTTGGGCGGCGGCGGGAGTGATGCCAATATCTTCAATGGCCATGGCATCGAAATGATTATCCTGGCCACAGGCATGGAGGGTGTCCATACTCACGATGAATCAGTCGCGGTAACCGACATGGTGCATGTGACAGAATTGCTGGTTGAAATCATCCGACAGGCTTGAGGCTGCTGACACAAACGGGAAACGTGAAAATTAACCCGTCTCCAAGGCCGGTTCTTGCAATGTTGCCATCTGCTCGCGCAGTTGCAGTATGTGCTCTCCCCAGTAGTTCACAGTATTGAACCAGGGGAAATGATGCGGAAAAGCCGGGTCATCCCAGCGCCTCGCCAGCCAGGCGCAATAGTGAAGGATGCGCAGGGTACGCAAAGCTTCAACCAGGCGCAGTTCTCGCGGCCTGAAATCGCAAAACTCGTTGTAGCCTTCGACGATTTCTGCCAGTTGCGCTGTCTGGCGCGCGCGATCTCCTGAGAGCATCATCCAGATATCCTGAATTGCCGGGGCTGTGCGCGCATCATCGAAATCGACAAAATGAGGCGCTTGTCCGCGCCACAAAACGTTGCCCGCATGGCAATCACCGTGGGTGCGGATGAATGTCGTATCGTCAACTTCTGCGAGCAGCTCGTCTATTGTCTGCAACAGGTCGTGGGTGAGGACATCGTAAGTGGCTTTGTATTCTGCGATGATGAACTTGTCGCTGATCAGGGCAACGGATGCGTGACCGAAGGTTGCGCAGTCGAGTCTCGGCCGATGACGGAAAGGTTTGGTGGCCGCGATGGCGTGCATGCGGCCAAGGGTCCGACCCATAATCAGCAGGTTGTCGAGATTGTCGAATTCCGGCGCATGGCCACCCTGGCGTGGATAGAGCGCAAAACGGAAGCTGCCGAAATGAAAAAGGCTTTCACCTCGCTCGTTGACGATCGGCGCGACCACCGGTAGCTCATGCTCAACCAGCTCAAAGCAGAACTGGTGCTCTTCAAGAATCTGTTCGTCACTCCAGCGCTGCGGCCGATAAAACTTTGCGATCAATGGTTCACCATCATCGATGCCGACCTGATAGACCCGGTTCTCATAACTGTTGAGGGCAAAAGTGCGGCAGTCGCAGAGATATCCGCAGCTCTCGACAGCATCCATGATGAAGCTGGGCGTCAAGGACACGAAGTGATGCTGTTTATCTGTTTCAGTCATGATTCTCCAGTGTTGAAGGGGCCGTGTTGAAGGGGCCGTGATGAAGGGGCCGTGATGATGGGGCCGTGATGATGGGGCCGTGACCTGTCATGTGTTCTTCATCACGGTTTTTTTGTAACGTGTTCCTCATCACGGTCTCTTTGTTGCCTCATTAATATCGTTTGCCAGTGAGGTAATGTCGTCCTCGGTGGTCGCCCAGGAGCACATGAAGCGGCAATGTCCGGAACCGATAAAAGTATAAAAGACCCAGCCCTTGTTACGTAGTGCGGAGATGGTGTCTTCCGGCAGCCGAACAAACACGGCATTGGCTTCGGTGGGGTGAACCAGCTTGACTCCCGGAATCGCAGAAACCGCTTCAGCCAGTTTGCGCGCACAGACGTTGGCATGGCCAGCATGCCTGAGCATGGCGTCATCCTTGAGCAGGCCGAACCAGGGGGCTGACAGGTAACGCATTTTCGAGGCCAACTGTCCGGCCTGCTTGCAGCGATAGTCAAATTCTCTGGCAAGCTTGTTATCGAAAAAAACCACGGCTTCGCCCATCGGCATACCGTTTTTTGTCCCACCGAAGGTCAGCACATCCACCCCGGCTCGCCAGGACACTTCTTTCGGATGAACCTGCAACGCAGCGACAGCATTGGCGAAACGTGCACCATCCATGTGCAGTTTGAGCTTGAGGTGTTTGGTCAGGCCGTGGATAGCGATCAACTCTTCGGGGGTATAGACGGTCCCCAATTCGGTGGTTTGCGTAATTGACAGAACCTGTGGCTTGGGGTAGTGGATGTCGGTGCGTTTTTTGACGGTATGTTCGACTTCGGCCAAGTCAACTTTACCCTCTTTGCCACCGACAATAAGCAGCTTGGTGCCGTTGGAAAAAAATTGGCTGGCTCCGCATTCATCGGTTTCAACGTGTGCCGTTTCATGACAGATGACGCTATGGTACGACTGGCAGAGCGATGCCAGGGCAAGCGAGTTGGCTGCTGTGCCGTTGAAGACGAAGAAGACCTCGCAGTCCGTTTCGAAAAAGTTGCGCAGAGCATCACAGGCCTTGGCTGTCCAGGGATCGTCTCCGTAGCTGGTTGCATAGCCGCTGTCAGCCTGTTGCAGCGCCTGCCAGGCTTCCGGGCAGATGCCGGCGTAATTGTCGCTGGCAAATTGATTCTTAAGAGGTTTTATTGTCATTGCTGGATCTCACTAGCTTCCCAGGCGTTTCATCTGCATGTTCATCTGCGCCAGAGCTTCTTCGGCTTTACTGAACATCTCATCACCGGCAAGAATTCCTACCGCACTGGGTGCAAATCCCTGCTGCAGATAAGTCCGTGCCGCATGGGCAAGTTTTTTCTGATCCATGGCGATAATACCGTTACGGAAAGTCTGCAGCATTTCGTGGGTCAGCCCCTGTTGCTGATGAACAAACTCCCGGTAACCTCTGCTGCCCGGCGAGAGGGGACGGTCAAGTTCGGCAAAAGTGGTCAGGATCGATTGCTTGACCATCTCATCGCTGAACTCGCCCTGACACGCCCACTCAACCGCTTGCTGGTAGACATCAAGTGTACGTTGCAGATGCGGATCACGGTAAGAGAGCATGGAAAGGAGTCCGCCGTCTGCATTGTATCCGGCCATACCGCCGTAAGCTCCGCCTTTCTCACGTATCTCGCGGTGCAGAAAATCAGCACGCAGCAGCTTGGCCAGAACCATCAGCGCCGGAGCGTCGGGATGGGTGTAGGGAACGGTACGGAAGACGCGTGTAACGTAGGCTACCGGAAGATTGTAGTGCCAGCCCGTAGCACTCGCTCGGCTTATGAAGGCCGAGGACAGGTTCTCTGGTATTGCAGCGCCGTCCGGAAGTGTGGCAAGTAAAGCGGTCAAAGGTGCCGCCATGCTCTGCTGTGAGGCTTCTTCCGCAGTAACAGCCACTGTTGCTCGAGCCGCAACCAGGAGCTCTGCAGCGATGGCTTTAAATGTTTTGGTCAGTTCGGCCATCCCGGAGTCGTCAAGGTCGCTGACGTGCTGGATAAGCTGCGTTTGTGTCATGCCGCTCCATTCTTCGCGCAAGGCGGCCGTGGGGGTCAGCGATGCTGCCGCGGCTCGTGCGGCTATGGAATGACCTGCACCAGGGATCGAATTTTCCATGGATGTCCTGACCTGGCCAATGACCGTACGCAGCCGACTGATATCGGTAAAATCCGGCGCGGTCAGCATGTCTCTCAAAATCTCGCAAAGCGTTGCCTGGTTACGATCAAGAGCCTTGCCTTTGACCTCCATGAACGGTCGCATGTTGTCAAGGTCAAGAGGGCTCTCCAACAGGTTGGTGCCGAGGCGAATGCCTCCGGTGGCTGCCGTGATGCGGCGCGACATGCCCAGGTAATCATGGCCGGCTGCACCGATCTGCGGGAGCAGCGCACAAAAGATCGGCAGGTAAGGCCGCAGGGAGTCATCAAGGCCGCTGATATCAAACTGCAGATTCAGATAGGTGATGCCGTTGGTCGGTTGGGTGAACCAGAAGGTTTTACAATCTGCAGTCTCATCGGTTCGAAATGGAATCGTCCGCTCTTCGACCTCGATGTCGGCCAGTTCGAGGATTGGCAGACAGCTTGTATCCACCTCAGCTTCCTGACTGTGCTGCAGCTCGACGGCTTTTGCCTTGATGTCGGCGATGGCTGCATCGTCGAGTTTTTGTCGTATGTTGAGCAGGTGCTCGGCAAAGGCCTGATCTTCACGCCGGCCGTGCTCGGGGTCGGGGCGTAGCAGCAGGGTGACTCTGTGCGGGTTGTCGAGCAGGTGACGGCGGATCCTCTGCGGAAAAAACTCCGGGTCAGACGCAGCATCTCTCAGCCGATCCAGATTCTGACTTATCATCAGTGTGCTGAAAGGGTCCTCGGCATGCAGCCAGGGGCCGAACAGGCGCATCATCAAACCAAGGCCATATGGATATTGGTCACCGGTCACTTCACGATTGGCAAATTCGTATTGATGCAGAGCTGCATCAATACGCTCCTGTGGAAAGCCTTCCTTTGCAACCCGGTCAAGGGTGTCGAGAATCAGCGCTTCAATCTCCGGCAGTTGCTCCGGCTCAGTTCCCTGCAGGCCGGCAGCCAGGTAAGTGTCGCGATAGTCGTCGTGATAGCCGGTGCCGGGGGAAAGATTCCGGCCCAGACCTGATCTATAAGGGCCTGGTAGAGTGGGGCGGCCGGGTTGCCCAGCAGGAGGTTCGTCAATATGCCGGTCGCTGCACGCTCGAAGGTATCTTCAATCGGGCAGGTCAGCCAGGCCATTTGTACCATGCTGCGCTGCTGCAACGTATCGTCAGCGCCGACAGGAAAGGTGTCCGTGCAGCGCTTTGGTTCTGACTGTCGCTGTTCCAGGGGGATTTCACTGGCAACTTGCTGGCGTTCGAATCGACTCAAAGCCAAGCTTTCAATATGCTGCAGATGTTCCTCGATGGGCAGGTCGCCGTAAGTAAAGAACCAGCTGTTGCTTGGATGGTAGTAGCTCTTATGGAATGCGCGCAGTTGTTCCCAGGTCAGTTCGGGGATGACAAGTGGTTCTCCGCCGGAGTTCTGGCCATAACAGGTGGTTGGAAAGAGCGCTGCATTCAGGCGCCGCCCCAGCAGCGATGACGGGTCGGCCATGGCACCCTTCATCTCGTTGAATACCACACCTTTGATCATCAGACTGTCAGGGTCGTTCGGATCAGCAAAGTCGAGGCGATGGCCTTCCTGAAGGAAATCCTGCTCTCGCAGCAGAGGGAAAAAAGTGGCGTCGAGGTAGATTCCCATCAGGTTGTAGAAATCTTTGCGGTTCATGCTGGCGACGGGGTAGAGAGTCCAGTCGGCAGCTGTCATGGCATTCATGAAGGTGTTCAGGCTGCGCTTGAGCATGGCGAAAAATGGGTCGCGCACCGGATATTTTTGAGAACCGCAGAGAACGGTATGCTCCAGGATATGGGAAACACCGGTAGAATCAGGTGGTGGTGTGCGGAAACCGACGGCAAATACATTGTTCGGGTCGTCGCAGGCAAGATGCAGCAAACGTGCACCGGTCGGTTCGTGCTGCAGGGCGACGGCCGTAAGGTTCAGTTCTTGAACCGGCTGTTGCTGTAGTACCAGAAAATTGCCAAGCCTTGTACCCGGCGAGGGGAGTTTATGATTCATCAGGTGCTCCATTCCATGGTGTTGTTTTTTGATAAATTGTAGCGCACTGGTATCTGATTAATAGTTTTTTCTGGCATTAAAATGGATGCGATCTCATGTCGAGAGCTGAAACTGCAGTCGTGACATCCGGAGTTTTCGGTCACAAATGCGCCAGGGTACAGAAGAAACACAGCAAGAGCTGTTTAGCGTTAGTTGTCCATAGCCTTTTTTTGAGGGGTTACAGGTCCACATAAAAAAGCCCCGCTGACAAGCGGGGCTGAATACTGTCATAAGTCTTCAGGAATGACCAGTCAAAGGATCACAGCTTCACCAGAACGCGACCGCGCAATTCTCCCTTGAGAATAGCCTGGATAGAATCCTCCAGATCTTCAAGAGCAACTTCCTTGACCAGTGCTTCCAGGTCGATCTTCCATTCTCCGGCAAGCTTGTCCCAGACTTCCTGGCGCAGTTTTTTCGGGCATTGCACGGAATCGATGCCAAGCAGGCTGACCCCGCGCAGGATGAAAGGGAAGACATTGACCGGCAGCTCCGTGGAGCCGACCAGGCCACAGCAGGTCACTGTGCCACCGTAGCTGGTTGACTTGAGAATCGCCGCCAGCATCTCACCGCCGACTACATCAACGGCACCGGCCCAACGTTCTTTCATCATCGGCCTGTCGGCGTTCTCCATGATCGCTTCCCTGGCGACAACTTCACCGGCACCCAGGCCTTTGAGGAAATCCGCCTGGTCAGCCTTCCCTGTTACCGCAACCACCCGGTAGCCTGCTCTGGCCAGAAGGGCAACCGCAACGGAACCGACACCGCCGGTGGCTCCAGTCACCAGGATCTCTCCTGCCTCAGGAGAGATGCGCCCGGTCAGGGCCTGAACGGAAAGCCCGGCGGTGAAGCCGGCCGTGCCAAGTATCATGCTGTCGCGTAAAGAGAGTCCATCAGGCAGAGTGGTCGCCCATTCGGCCGGAATGCGGATGTATTCACCGTAACCCCCTGCGGTGTTCATGCCAAGATCCCACCCGGTCACCACGACCTGATCGCCGGGCTTGAATGTTCCGCTGGTATCGTTGACAACTTCACCGGCAGCATCGATGCCGGGAGTATGCGGAAAGTTTCTGGTGACCCCACGGTTGCCGGTGGCGGACAGGGCATCCTTGTAATTCAGTGAGGAGCACTGGACCTTGATCAGCAGTGGATTTTCGGGCAAGTCGCTGATTGCACGGTTGCCAATCCTGCGGGTGAACTTTTTCTCAGGTTGTTCCTCAACAATCATTGCTTTGAATCTGTCAGTCATTGCGGGCTCCTTGTCAAAAAGGTCTTGAGCGCTGTCGATGCAGATGACAGGTCTGGTTTCGTTTGCAGGCTTATGTTAAACATGTCTATGAATTTACATCAAGCACTTACTTTTGGTTTTCAATGCCTGAAAGTCTGCTTTTGCCGTACCCGTTTTTTTCACAATAACCTTTAGCTGGTAATCTTCATATACTGTTCAATATCTGAAGTTCCTGAACCGGGGGCCGGGAAAACCATGCCGCTGCGCAAACCACGCTCCGTCCAACAGAAAATGACAGCGATCATTTTCCTGGTCAGCACATTCGTGCTGGTTTTGACCACCTTGCAGTTCGTATTTTTTGAACTGAAGCACAGCCAGGACATTGCCCATGATGATATTAACTCCCTGGCCAGCCTGATTTCAGCTAATGCACGATTTCCCATGGCGATTAAAGACTATGCTGCAGTCGGAAGCATTCTCGACTCTCTGGCCGCTCGTAAAAATGTTGTCTCAGCATACCTGCTTTGGCCAAATGGCAAGTCGGTTGTCGGTTACTCGCGTTCGCAAAACAGTCATTCCCGTATAGATTCATCAAAAGAACTCAAATTCCTTCAAGCCGAGGCTCGCCAGATTGCAGAAGGAGTGCAGTTGGGGACCGACCAACTGTGGCAGGAGAACGGTCGTCTGGCATATTTCGTGCCGATCACTTTTGAAGGTAGTCATGTCGGCTACCATTATCTCAGCATAGAGCTTGTTGATTTGTACAGGCATCAAATCTCCCTTGTCCTTGGCTGGTTTCTGGTCATGGGCGCAGCCATGCTGCTCACCTATCTGCTGAGTGTGCGCCTGCAACGGTACATTTCAGGTCCGGTTGAGCAACTCGTTGCACAGATGAAAACGATTTCACGCGAAAAACGTCTGGTTGATTTCCCGTCGAAAGAATCAAATGATGAATTTAGCCTGTTATTCCATGGCTTTGATGAAATGATCCGTGCTCTGAAAGATCGCGATCAGAGGCTGGAACGCTACCGCAAGAATCTTGAGCTGGAGGTCCAGATCCGTACCCGCGCGCTGAAAGCAGAAAAAGAGAGGGCAGAGCAGGCGTCAGTCGCCAAATCTCGTTTCCTGGCTAATATGAGTCATGAGATACGCACGCCGATGATTGGAGTCCTTGGCATGTCTGATCTCTTGCGCCAGAAAGATCTAACTGAGCAGGATCAGCAACTGGTTGAAACAATCTATCAATCAGGCGAAGCTCTGCTGGAAATTATCAACGATATTCTTGATTTCTCCAAGGTTGAAGCCGGCCGTCTTGTCATCGAATCTGTTCCTGTTGATCTTGTCCGTCTGGCAGAGGATGTGACACGACTGATGAATGTGACCGCTCAATGCAAAGGCATTGAAATTGTCCTGGAAACCGCTGTTGATCTGCCGCATGTGCTGGGAGATCCTGTCCGTATTCGCCAGATTTTGTTGAACCTGATAGGCAATGCCGTCAAGTTTACCGAGGTTGGCAAAGTCACGGTTTCACTTTCGGCCAACTCTCGCCAGGCGCAAGGACTGTGTGATTGTCTCTTCGTCATCCAGGACACAGGCGTTGGTATACCGGTGGCAGCGCAGTCGCGTATTTTTGATTCATTTGACCAGGGTGACAGCAGTACGACCCGTAAATATGGGGGAACAGGACTTGGCCTGACGATTGCCAAAGAGTTGACTCAGTTGATGGGAGGGCAGCTTACGGTTGAAAGCAGACCCGGCGAGGGGAGTAACTTTTCTGTGCAGTTGCCGTTGGAGATTTGCAAGCAGTCGGAATTGCCCTTATTGGCGACAGTCCAACCAGCGCGACCGAAACCTCCTGCGGCGGATTCATTGATCGTCTCCTCATCTGATACCTCAAAAAGCCGGCGCGTCCTGCTCGCTGAAGACAATCCGACGACACAGAGCTTGCTCTCGATTCTTTTGCAGCAGATGGGTATTGAACTGGAGATTGTTGATAATGGTCAGAAGGCGATTGATTTTCTCTTGAATGAACAAGTGGATCTGATCTTGATGGATTGTCATATGCCATTCCTGGATGGCTTGGAAGCAACCGCTCAATTGCGAGCGCAGGGGCTATCGACACCGATTGTCGCCTTGACAGCCTACGCCCGCGAGGAAGACGAGCAACGGTGTCTTGGGGCCGGTATGAATGATTTCCTCAGCAAACCCTTCCGTCAGGCAGAGTTGAGAGACATCCTGACAAGATGGCTTGGTGCTGATGCTCTGTCACAGAATTCGGCCACCGATTCTGTGCAGTAAATACTCACTTATGAAAAAACATCTTCGTAAAATAGTTTTCCTGGGGATCTTCCTTTCTGCTTATGCATTACTGATAGC
>JBPPMD010000076.1:0-19152 GCA_051305875.1 Desulfuromonadales bacterium
GGACGATCATCTCAGCGGGAATCTTCAGTTAATTGTTGCGCCGCGCTCCTGTTATGTGCCGGCCGGTCTGCAGGGGGAGGGTCGGGTCTGGGGACCGGCACTGCAACTCTATGCCCTGCGTTCACACCGAAACTGGGGCATTGGTGACTTCACCGACCTCAACCAGCTTTGCGAATTCTTTGCCGGGCTTGGCGCCGGCGTGATCGGGATCAATCCGGTCAACGCCGCCTTCTCCCACAATCCTCAGCACAAAAGCCCCTACAGCCCATCCAGCCGTCTTTTTCTCAATCCGCTCTATCTCGACATCGAGGCCATGCCCGATTTCCCGGAAAGCAGAAAGGCGCAGGATGCTGTGCAAGACGCGCAATTCCAGGTGAAGCTTGCCAACCTGAGAGAAACAGCGTTAGTCGACTATACCGGCGTTGCAGCCGCCAAGAAGACCATACTGGAGATTGTCTATCAGCATTTCCGTGATCATCATCTCGACCCGGGGAGCGACCGCGGCAGGGCCTTTCGAGACTTTCAGGAGAAAGGCGGGACCCCACTGCAGCTCTACGGACTTTTCGAGGCCCTGCAGGAACACCTGCATAACGAAGATCCTTCAGTGTGGGGTTGGCCTGTCTGGCCCGAGCCCTTCCGCTCTCCCGCCTCGCCCGCAGTTCTTCGCTTTGCAGAAGAGCACAGGGTACGTCTTGAATACTTCCAGTACCTGCAATGGCATACCAGCCTGCAGCTCGGTGCCGTGGGACGCCGCTCCTATGAGCTGGGCCTCAATGTGGGAATGTATGCAGATCTGCCGGTGAGCGTCGATGGTGCCGGGGCGGAGACCTGGATTTATCAGGATGTTTATGCTCAATCAGCAAGAATCGGAGCACCGCCGGACGATTTCAATCTCAAGGGCCAGGACTGGGGCCTGCCACCGCTGATCCCGACAAGGCTGCAGGAGGTCGCCTATGCCCCATTTATTGCTACTTTACGCGCCAATATGCGGCATGCCGGGGCACTCCGCATCGATCATGTGATGGGCCTCATG
Organism: Desulfuromonadales bacterium; assembly: GCA_051305875.1. Lineage (GTDB taxonomy): Bacteria > Desulfobacterota > Desulfuromonadia > Desulfuromonadales > BM103 > M0040. The sequence continues at coordinate 1,034 of JBPPMD010000076.1, forward strand.
CGCCTCTTCTGGGTGCCGCCGGGCAAGGAGCCTGCCGATGGGGCCTACGTACGTTATCCCTTCGAGGATCTGGTGGCGATCCTGGCGCTGGAGAGTCAACGCAACCGGTGCCTGGTGGTGGGAGAAGATCTCGGCACCGTACCGGACAATGTACGCGAGACTCTCCTCCCCCAGGAGATCCTTTCCTATCGGCTCTTGTACTTTGAGAAAAACGATAAGGGCGAATTCAGGGATCCGTCAGATTACCCGGCACAGGCGTTGGTTGCCGCCACCACACACGATCTTCCGACACTCGTTGGTTATTGGCAGGGCCGGGATCTGGCGCTGCGCAGCCAGCTTGAGCTCTTTCCCGACCCTGCCCTGCGCGATAGCCAGATTATCAACCGGGCCGGGGACCGGGCGCGGCTTCTTCTCCTGCTTGAGCGCAACGGTCTTTTGCCGGAGGGAGCGAGCCTCGATCCGGTCCGATATCCCGAAATGCGGTCTGAGCTCGCCCGTGCCGTACACACATTACTCGCCCGCACCAGGTCCAAGCTTTTTATGTTTCAGATGGAGGATGTACTCGGCCAGGCCGAACAGGTCAATCTGCCCGGAACCGTTGACGAGCACCCCAACTGGCAACGCAAACTTTCCCTGGAGCTGGAAGAATGGCCGGATGAAGAGCGCATCACCCTGCATGCCGAAGCGATCGAGTGGGAACGTGGACGAGGCATCACCCCTTTGGAAAGGGGGGCGACATGGATGGCCGGGAAAGCCGGGTCCCATATACCTGTGGCTACCTATCGATTCCAGTTTAACCGCGATTTTACCTTCGAACAGGCCATGGAGCTTGTCTCTTATCTGCGCAGCCTCGGAATCAGCCATTGCTATGCCTCCCCTTTTCTCAAGGCACGTCCCGGCAGCCTGCACGGCTACGATATCATCGACCACAATGCCCTCAATCCGGAAATAGGCGATCTTGACTCTTTCGATCGCTTCACGGGCGCGCTTCGTGCCGAATCCATGGGACTCATTCTGGACATGGTCCCCAACCACATAGGAATCGGCAGCAATAACCGCTGGTGGCTGGACGTCCTCGAGAATGGTGAGTCCTCGGATTTTGCCGGTTTTTTCGACATCGACTGGAGGCCCATCCAGGAAGCACTGCGCGGCAAGGTGCTCCTGCCCATACTTGAAGACCACTACGGCGCCGTGCTGGAAAAGGGCCTGCTTGTGCTGCGCTTCGACGCCGATCACGGAGAGTTCTCGCTCAACTATCACGAGCACTGTTTTCCCATAGACCCGACATCCTATGCCCTGATACTCGGCCACGGCATTGAGCGCCTGGAAGGGCGCCTCCACCCGGAGGATCTCGTCTACCTGGATCTACGCAGCCTGGTTACCGCCTTCGGCAACCTGCCGGGTCACCATGCAACGGCTGCGGAAAGCCGAAAAGCCCGCCAACGCGACAAGGAGGTGCAGAAACGGCTTCTCGCCCGTCTCTGCCGGGAGCATGACGAAATTGATCGTTTTATAATCGAAAACGTGATGCTCTTTAATGGCTCACCGGGCAAGGCTCAGAGTTATCAACTCCTGCATCAACTGCTCGAACGGCAGGCTTTTCATCTCGCCTACTGGCGGGTGGCATCCGACGAGATCAACTACCGGCGGTTCTTTGACATCAACGATCTCGCCGCACTGCGCATGGAAAACCGCCGGGTCTTTGAAAAAACCCACCATTTTGTGCTCGATCTCATAGCAGCCGACAAGATTGTCGGACTGCGGATTGATCACCCGGACGGACTCTATGATCCCGGTCAGTACTATCAGTGGCTCTTTGAGGCCGCCTGCGGCAGGAGTGTATATGCCACCGGACCAGGCTACGCAACGACGGCCTCCGGTGAGTCGGACGTTTCGACCGGCATCTATGTGGTGGTGGAAAAAATTCTCGCCCACCATGAACGGCTGCGCGAAAGTTGGCCGGTTCACGGTACCACCGGTTACGAATTTGCCAATCTGGTGGGGGGGCTTTTCGTCGAGAGCCGGGCCGAACAGGAGATGACCACCATCTATACGCGCTTCATCGGCCGGCGGATTGTTTTCGATGAGCTCCTCTACGACTCCAAAAAACTCATCATCAGGGTGTCCCTGTCCAGCGAATTCACCGTACTCGCCAATGAACTCAGGCGGATTGCGGAAGCGGACTGGAGCACCCGCGATTACACCCTGAATACGATCCGCGACGCCCTCAAGGAGATAGTTGCCTGTTTCCCGGTATATCGTACCTATGTCACGGCAGAGGGCATCGAAGCAGATGACCGCCGCTATGTCGAGTGGGCGACCAGAGAGGCAGAAAAGCGAAGCCGGGCGGCGGATACCAGCATCTTCGACTTCATTCGCGATGTTCTCCTTGATACCTGTGAGTGCCGGGAGCCGGGCAGCTATCACCGCAGGATCCTCGCCTTTGCCATGAAATTTCAGCAGTACACCGCACCGGTCATGGCCAAAGGCCTCGAAGATACAAGCTTTTACATCTACAACCGCTTGCTGGCACTCAATGAAGTAGGTGGCGACCCGCGACGCTTTGGCACCACGGTTGCGGCCTTCCACCAGGCCAATCAAGAACGGGCAGAGCAGTGGCCCCACAGCATGCTCGGCACGTCCACACACGACAGCAAACGCAGCGAAGATGTGCGTTCCCGTATCGCCGTACTCTCGGAAATCCCCAGGATGTGGAGCCAGCGGGTGCGCCGCTGGAACCGGTTGAACCAATCCCTGAAAACACGGCTTGGCAAGGCAAACGCCCCTTCGAAAAACGACGAATACGGACTGTATCAAATCCTGCTGGGCGCCTGGCCACTGGAAAGCCTTGACGAGACGAAGCTGGAAAATTTCACCGGGCGTATCCGCCAGTATGCAATTAAAGCGGTCAGAGAGGCGAAGGTCCACAGTAGTTGGATCAATATCAATCAGGAATATGAAAAAGCGACTGAGGACTTTGTCGGCGGGCTCCTCCAGGGCGGCGGGAACAACCAGTTCCTTGCTGATTTTTTACCCTTCAAGCGGCAGGTGGCGCGCTTCGGGCTTTTCAACAGTCTCTCGCAGCTCGTTCTCAGGCTTACTGTTCCCGGTGTGCCGGACATCTACCAGGGCGACGAACTCTGGCGCTTTGATCTCGTCGATCCGGACAATCGGCGGCCCGTTGATTACAGCTTACGCCGGCGACTTCTTAAGGAGATGGCAGACCGCTTTCCTACCGGGGGAAGTGACCGGCTCGCAGAAACCAGGCGTCTGCTTGCCAACCTCGAAGACGGCAGGACAAAGTTCTATACTCTCTGCCAGACCCTGGCCTTTCGCAATCTGCGGCAGTCGCTGTTTCGAGAGGGACGATATGTGCCGCTTGTCGCGACCGGTGAACGTGCGAGTCACCTGATTGCCTTCGCCCGTCTGAGCAAGGATGATGCTTGTCTGGTCGTGGTCCCGCGAATGACGGCACAGCTTCTCGGCTTCCCTTCCGAGGGATTGCCGCTGGGAAACATATGGGGAGAAACAGCGATCGTGCTGCCAAAGGATATGCCGCTGAAACGGCTCCGGAACGTGTACACAGCGGAGCAGCCCAGCGTCAAGCATGGAGCGACAGGCCCGGAACTTCCGGTTCGGGATATCCTCGCCAACTTTCCGGCCGCGCTTCTGGCCATGGATTCTTGAGGTAGAGACAAACGATAACGTAAAAGCCTGAGCGCCTGCGTACAAGCTGCAATGGCGCTGCCGACCTCAATTAGACTGCAGGTTGTCGATTTCCTGAATCAGCCTGTCGTTATCCGGCATCCCCTTATGGACGTAACGAATGGTGCCGGACTGATCGATGAGGTAGGTTATCCGGCCGCTGCCATACATTTTACGGATTGAACCATCATCAACAAGCAGCGGGAAGCTCAAACCGAGTTCCCTGGCGAAGTCTTTGTGAGTTTCCAGAGCATCGCCGCTTACGCCCAGAACCTGGGCGTTGCGCTTTTCAAAACGCGCGAAGTCGTTTTGAAAAGCCTGCATTTCACTGGTTCACCCGGAAGTGAAATCGGCATAATAAAGTGCCAGAACCGCCGGCCCCTTCTCCAGGACCCGGCTTAGAGTCATCTCTCCATCGGTCGAGATTACTGTGAAATCAGGAGCCGCATCGCCAATCTGCAGAGCCGCGGCATTCGAAGCCAGCAGCGTTGCCGCGACGACCGCGCCGGCACGGATGAGTCGTTTCATTGGAACCTCCTTTTGTTTTTTAGTGGCTGATTACTGCGTTCCTGTGAACCTGTTGCGGGTAGAAATTGATAACGGTGATGCGAACGGATCCATGGTCTTAACGCCTGTTCGCTGCGCTCACCCGAGGCGCCGGGACATCGATAAAACAAATGGATTTTTATGAAATATAGCAGATTATTTTACACAAGCCAGGGAGAGCCGGTGTTCTGTAGTACCTGTTTTCAGTTAATCCGTGTGTGCCTGGAGCCGTTCCGGACCGCGGTGGATGGTTTTCCCGGAAGCCTTTGCAATGCCGAGCAGCATGCCGTTGAAAACATAATGGTGAAAGGGCAGAACAGCGTACCAGTAGAGAATCCCGAGCAACCCCCGCGGCAGGAAACTCGCAACCTGCTGAAGTTCCGTCTGGCCACCCTCCAACGTTTTCAACCGGAAAGCAAGAACCGCTTCACCGGGCAGCTTCATTTCGGCGTACAGGATCAGATAGTCGGGCTTGTGCACATCAACGACCCGCCAGAAATCGATGGCGTCGCCAGGGTACAGTTCAGACTGGCTGCGCCGCCCCCGACACAGCCCTACTCCACCAGAGAGGCGATCGAGAAGCCCCCGAACTCTCCAGAGCCAGTCGGCATAGTAGTAACCGATTTCGCCGCCGATTGAACTGACTGCCGGCCAGATCTCCTCCGGACTTGCCTGTAGAATAATTCTTCTGGAATCAGCGTAGATACTTCCGCCCGCCCAACCTGGATCTCCCGGCACACTCCATTCAGCAGGTTGGATTTTCCCGGAATCTGTCCAGGAGGTTTCCACCTGGTGTTCTCTAAGACGATCAAGGGCCAGGCGGATTGCTTTGCGGGCATCGAAAAGTTCTTGCGGAAGGAGTTCGGCAATGCGGTTTTCCTTGCAGATCACCGGGTTGCTCAATCCTTCGGCCAAGGGACGGGCGATTGAGGCCGGAACCGGTGTCACCAGATGGATCCAATAGGAACTGAGCCGTGGTGTGAGCACCGGCACCGGAAGCACCCAACGGCGCGGTAAACCGGCTTCTTCAGCATAGATTTCCATCAATTTGCGGTAGTTGGTCACCTCTGGCTGGCCGATATCGAAGGTGCCGCCAATGGTTTCCGGTTTTTCAATACAACCGACCAGATAGTGGAGAACATTTCTGACCCCGATCGGCTGACAGGGAGTGTCGATCCAGCGCGGAGTGATCATCACCGGCAGCCGGTCAACCAGGTAACGCAGGATTTCAAAAGACGCGCTCCCCGAACCGATGATCATGGCCGCACGCAGAATGGTGACAGGAACAGGTCCCTGACGTAGAATTTCACCAACTTCGGTTCTGGATTGCAGATGATGACTGAGACGGACTTGATCGTCACCCAGGCCGCTCAAATAGACAATCTGCTGCAGATTTTCTGCGGCGGCAGCTTCTGCCATGTTACCGGCAGCCTGTCGATCAGTAGAGGCAAAGTCGCTGACCGCGGGATTCATGGAGTGAACCAGGTAGTAGGCTGCGCGGCATTGGTTGAGACCTTTGCGCAGAGAGGTCTTGTCAAGGACATCACCTTTAACAATTTCCAGATGAGGATGATCTGCCCAGGGGCGGTTCCGCAGTTTTTCCGGAGCACGCGCAAGGGCTCGCACGTGGTAGCCGGCGTCAAGCAGAAGAGGCACAAGGCGAGCACCGATATAGCCGGTTGCGCCTGCGACAAAGATGGGTTTCGGGTCTTTTGCTGTCGTCATGAGACTGTTTATCCAGAGAAGGTTCGGTTTTTTACAACGTGACCTCCAAGCAACAGCTGCAGCCCACATGCTGTGCCGTTGAGTAAGGGAGCTGAATAGTTACAAATGCTCAAGACATCGACTCCAAACCGCGACTCAACCGAGCAGACCCTGATCTGCCAGGCTGATATAACGGCCGTTGCCGATAATGATATGGTCAAGCACACGTACCCCCATCAAAACGCCGGCGTCGCGCAGACGGGTGGTTAATTCAAGGTCCTCACGGCTGGGGGCCGGATCGCCGGAGGGATGATTGTGAATAAAGATAACCGCTGCCGCAGACTCGCGGATCACCGGCTGGAAAACTTCCCTGGGATGTACGATGCTGGCATTGAGGCTGCCTTCGGAAACCTGGATTTCACGAAGAACGCGATTCTTGCTGTCGAGTAGCAAGGTGAGGAAGACTTCCTTTTTACGATCACGCAGTCGCTCGTGAAAATGGACAAAGACTTCCCGGGAGCTGGTAAAATGGGTGCCTGGAGAGAGGGGAGTGGCGGCAAACCGGCGGGCCAGTTCACCAACGGCAAGGATTTCAGCTGCCTTGGCCGGGCCGATGCCCGGGACCTGGCAGAGCTCGACGACCGCTGCCGACGCCATGGCGCGCAGGGAACCGAACCTGGTCAGCAGATGGCGGGAAAGGTCGAGAGCAGTCGTGCCGTTGCCGGCATGACCGGTACGCAGAATCAACGCCAGCAGCTCGGTATCACTGAGGGTTGCGGGACCTGTAGACAGAAGCTTTTCCCGGGGCCGGTCGGCCACGGGCCAGTCCTTGATGCAGGACATTGTCCCCTCCTTTTTGCATCTGATCAAAAGCACAACATAATTAATTAGAACTGTCCGAATATCATAAAAAGGCCCATGACGCAAGCCTCATGTTGTCAGTATTAAAGCCCTGGGTGATGCGCTCGCAAATACTCACGGGCTTGGCCTGGCAGCCTGTCGGACTCCAAGGCGTGGTGTTTTTTCCGGGGCGCAGGCATACACGAAATCTGTCGAGGCCGAAAAAACGTCATAAACACGCCGGTTCGGACTGTTTGCGACGCCATCATGGTTGACTTACACCGAAACCCCCATCTATCATTGAAGATATCAAGGCTTGGCTACCACTGGTAGCCGGGCCCTTCTCAACTTGAGGGACGATTATGTCTTTACTTAAAATTCACCACTATCCCGACCCGGTCCTGAAAAAAGTGGCTGCGCCGGTGACCGAGTTTGATGAGGATCTGCGCCAACTTGCCTATGACATGGCGGAAACCATGTATGCAGCCCCGGGCGTCGGCCTGGCCGCACCGCAGGTCGGCATCAGCAAGCGCCTGGCTGTAATCGACTGCTCGTCGCGAGACGAAGCGGCACAGCTGCTGGTTATGATCAACCCGGAGATTATCGACAGCGAAGGTGAAAGCTTTGAGGAAGAGGGCTGCCTTTCGGTTCCGGAGTATTATGCCAAGGTCAATCGTAGCGCCAGCGTCAAGGTCCGCTTTCAGGACCTGGATGAGAAGACGCGTGTCATCGAGGCGCAAGGGCTGACGGCGATTGCCTGTCAGCACGAGATCGACCACCTCGACGGCATCCTTTTTGTCGATCACCTCTCGCCACTCAAACGCAGCCTATTCCGTAAGAAGTGGAAGAAGATCCAGGAACATATGACGGAGCAGATGTAATGCGGCCTCAGGATTTGCGTACCGTCTTCATGGGAACTCCGGATTTCGCCCTGCAAACCCTGCAGGGGCTGATTGATGCCGGCTGCAACCTGGTAGGCGTTTATACCCAGCCCGACCGACCCAGGGGCCGCGGCAAGCAGCTCGCGGCGCCGCCGGTCAAGGAGCTGGCCCTGCAGCATGGTATCCCCGCCTTCCAACCGCTGAAGCTGCGTCAGCCCGAGGCGGTCGCCGAACTGGAGGCCCTGGCCCCTGACCTGATTGTGGTCGTTGCCTACGGGCAGATTCTACCGAAAAGCGTGCTCGACATCCCCCGCTATGGCTGCATCAACGTCCATGCCTCGCTGCTTCCAAAGTACCGCGGTGCAGCACCGATCAATAAAGCAATTATCGACGGCGAGACGGAAACCGGTATCACCACCATGTACATGGATGTCGGCCTCGATACCGGCGACATGCTGGTCAGAAAGATCCTCGCGATCGGCCCGCAGGAAACCGCCGGTGAACTGCATGACCGTCTGGCCGTTCTCGGCCGCGAAACCATGGAGGAAACCCTGCACCAGCTCTGTGCCGGCGCCCTGCAGCGAGAAGCTCAGGACAATGCCCGGAGCACCTATGCAGCGCTGATGAAGAAAGAAGACGGCCGCATTGACTGGAGCCAGTCGGCGGTGGACATCCATAACCGGGTGCGCGGTCTCGACCCCTGGCCAGGTGCTTACACCACACTTAACGGCGAGCTACTTAAGCTGGCCAGAACCCGCCCGGAAATCAGCGATGGCGGCAAACCCGGCAGTATTGTCTCGGCCGACAAGAACGGTGTGCGTATCGCCTGCGGCAGCGGCATCCTGCTGATCAAAGAACTGCAGCTGGCCGGCCGCAAACGCCTGACCGCCGGAGACTTCCTGCGCGGCTGCAATCTTGAGCCGGGGATGATCCTCGATCAGGACTGACCATCGGACAGGCAGACCTGAACAATGACCTGAGACAGACTGCTTTAAATAACGAGGCAATTAACATGATGAACACCTTGCGTACCATTATTCTGCTGACCGCTCTGACCCTCGGACTGGTTTTTATCGGTGGAATGATCGGCGGCCAGCAGGGCGCTCTCTTCGCCCTGATTATAGCCGGCGTCATAAACATGGGCTCATACTGGTTTTCCGACAAGATCGTCATTAAGATGTATCGCGGCAGGCAGGTAACCAGCGGCCCGCTCGTCGATGTGGTTGCCGAAATCTGCCAGGCCAACCAATTGCCGATGCCCAAGGTTTACTCCTTGCCGCAGCCCACCCCCAACGCTTTCGCCACCGGCCGCAACCCCGAGCATGCCGTGGTTGCCGCCACCGAGGGGATTCTGAATGTCCTCACCCACGACGAACTGAAAGGGGTCATGGCCCACGAGATGAGCCATGTCATGCATCGCGATATCCTGATCGGCTCGATCGCAGCGACCATCGCCGGGGCCATCACCTATCTGGCGCACATGGCTCAGTGGTCGGCGATTTTTGGTGGCTTCGGCCGCAACGATGAGGACAGCAACCCGATCGCCCTGATCGCCCTGGCGATCATAGCACCGCTGGCCGCCATGATGATCCAGATGGCGATCTCCCGTTCCCGTGAATACGAAGCCGACAAGGGCGGTGCACAGCTGTGCGGCAACCCGCTCTCCCTGGCCAACGCCCTGCGCAAACTGGAAAATGCCAATCAAAACAAACCGATGCCGCGGGTGAATGAAGCGACGGCCCACATGTTCATCGTCAGCCCTCTACGCGGCGGTGGCGTCACAGCGCTTTTCGCCACCCATCCGCCGATGGCGGAACGGATTCGTCGCCTTGAGGCGATGACTGTCACAACAGGGTCAAACCTACACATTCCATAAAAAATGCATGACCTGCGAAAAAAAATGGAAAGTTTAAACCTGGCCCCAAAGACATATCAACGAAGGTTAAATGCCCCGCAATAATCAAAAGCCCAACCCTTTGGACGCCCGCTACGGGGAGTTTGATATTATGCAGCGTGTTGAGCAGGGCGGCTATGCCGACCGCTTGCTCGATCTTTACCTGCAGCGCCATCCAACCATGGACGCGCGTGAGCGGGGGCTGTTGACTGAGCTGGTCTACGGCATCCTGCGTCTGCGCGGCCGTCTCGATTTTGCCCTCGCCCTTTTCAGCCGCCAGAAGTTGCAGCGCCTTGAACCCGGGGCCCTCAGGCTGTTGCGGCTCGGTGCCTACCAGTTGCTGGAGCTCGACCGCATCCCTGCTCACGCGGCGGTGCATGCGACTGTCGAGCTGGCCCACCAGGTCGGCCTGGACCGGGTGGCCGGGCTGATTAACGGCACCCTGCGCAGCTTAGAGCGAGAACGTGCCGCCATCGCCTGGCCGACTCCGGACAATCTCCGCGCCTACCTTCAGCACGTCTGCAGTCTGCCTGGCTGGTTGACGAAAGAGCTTCTGCGTCAGTTTCCCAACAGCGAATCCCGTGCCCTGGCGGAAGCCTTCACCGTGGCTGCGCCGCAGGCGCTGCGGACCAATACCTTAAAGACCGATCGCGAGGCCCTGCTTGCGTCGCTGGCGGAGGCCGGACACAGCGCCAAGCCTTGCCGCTATGCTGCCGAGGGGATCATTGTCGAAAAGCGTTCGGCGCACCCCCTGCCCGGAGATCAAGACGGCTGGTACCAGGTCCAGGATGAAGCGAGCATGCTGATCGCGCACTTGCTCGATGCCCAAGCTGGCGATGCAGTCCTTGACGCCTGCGCCGCCCCCGGCGGCAAGACCACTCACATTGCCGCCTTGACCGAAAACCGTGCCCGGATACTGGCTCTCGACAAACACCCACAACGGGTCGAGCTGATCAATCAGGGTGCCGCCCGGATCGGCTGCCGGGGAATCGAGGCGCGCTGCTGGGACCTCACGGAGAAACCCGGTTTTCTCGAGCCCGAGAGCTTTGACCGCATCCTCGTCGATGCCCCGTGCAGCGGTCTTGGCGTGCTGCGCCGCAACCCGGAAAGCCGCTGGAGCCGGCGGCCGGCCGACATCCCGGTCCTGGCCGAACTGCAGCGAACCATCCTCGGCCAGGTAGCGCCGCTGCTGCGCCCCGGCGGTCACCTGCTCTACTCGGTCTGCACCTTCACTGCTGCGGAGACGGACGCCGTGGTCAAGGCGTTCCTGGGCTCCCACCCCGGCTTTGTTCAAGAGGATTTTCGCCGCCTGTTGCCGGCCGGATGGTTAGAGCTGACCACCGACACCGGATGCGTGCGCACTTTGCCACACCATCACGATGGCATGGACGCCTTTTTCGCGGCTAAATTTGTTAAACTGTGCGGAGAAAAAACATTAGCTGCAGTTTCTTCTTGAGGAAGAACCGCTCGCTCCTCACCCTTCATCCGGTGTACGACTGAGCAAGCCAATTGTCACGGGTTCAGGAAATAGGTTATAAAGGACCTGCTATCGCCCTTTCCATCATGTCTTTCGCTCGTCCGCTGAAACTTTAGCGACAACGGGTCACCCTTGTGGTTGCCGGACATGCTATTGCTTTGGAGTTCCACATGATCAAGATCGCCCCATCGATCCTTTCCGCTGATTTCTCCCGACTCGCTGAAGACATCCGCGCCGTTGACCGCGCCGGAGCGGATTACATCCATGTCGATGTCATGGACGGTCACTTCGTCCCCAACATCACCATCGGTCCGCTGGTGGTCGAAGCCCTGCGCAGGGTTACCGACAAACCTCTCGACGTGCACCTGATGATCGAGAACCCGGACCTGTACATCCCCGAATTCGCCAGGGCCGGCGCCGACATCATCACCGTCCACCAGGAAGCGGTGCCACACCTGCACCGCACCGTGCAGCTGATCAAGAGCTTCGGCAAGAAAGCCGGCGTCTCCCTCAACCCGGCCACGCCGGTGGCGACCCTGGACGTCATCCTCGACGATCTCGATCTGGTCCTGGTCATGTCGGTCAATCCCGGCTTCGGCGGCCAGGCTTTCATTCCCTCGGCGCTCGACAAGATCCGCGCCCTGCGTCAACGCATCAGCCAACGCGGCCTCGCCACCGAACTGGAAGTCGACGGCGGCGTCAAGATTGACAACATCCGCGCGGTGGTCGCCGCAGGGGCCGATGTGCTGGTGGCCGGCAGCGCCGTTTTCAACACAGACGACTATGCCGCAACCATCTCGGCCTTGCGAACAAGCGCTGTCAGCATAACAGCCTGATGCTTGACCGCGACCGCCTGGCCAGCCATCTGCAGACCTTCCCCCGGCAAACCATCCCGCTGGACTCATTGCGACCGGCCGCCGTACTCCTCCCTCTTTATCGGCGTGACGACTGCGATTACCTGCTTTTTACCGAACGCACGCCGCATCTGCAGCATCATGCAGGAGAGATTTCTTTTCCCGGGGGCGGTCACGACGCTGAAGATGCCAGTCTGAGTGCCACCGCCCTGCGTGAAACCGAGGAAGAGCTGGGTATTTCGCGGGCCCAAATCGAGGTGCTGGGCCGCCTCGATGATTTCTATTCGATCCATGGCTACCATGTTGTGCCGTTTGTCGGCACGATTCCGGTTCCTGACAATCTGCAACTCGATCCGTTTGAAATCGCCGCGATCTTTGAAGCCCCGCTTGACTACTTTCGCGATCCTTCCGTCCACCGCGTCGAAGACTGGCGGCATCGCGGGCGCACCCACTTGGTCGACTTCTACCAGTTCGAGCAACACGTCATCTGGGGGCTGACAGCTGCTATCCTGCGGCAGTTCCTTGAAGAAACCGCGGCTTTCCTTTAACCACTGGAATGCCGAGCCGATAACAGAGAAAACCGGGAAGCCATGGATTCAAACCGTCGACAAGAACTGCTCCACCGTCTGCAGCGCGGTCCCGTCATCATCGCTGACGGCGGCATGGGCACCCAGCTCTATCATCGCGGCGCTCCCCTTGATGCTGTCTTCGAATATCTCAACCTGATCGATGCCGATCTGGTCAGCCAGGTCCACCGTGATTACGTTGCAGCCGGTGCCGAACTCGTTGAGACCAACACCTTCGGCGCCAATTCCCTGCGCTTGTCCAGCTTTGGCCTGGAAGGCAAGATCCGGCAGATTAATCTGGCCGGGGCGAGCCTGGCACGGGCGGCGGCCGGCGCAAAACGCTGGGTTGCCGGATCGGTGGGACCGGTGGTCAGCCCGCGGGGCACCAGTGCCGAATTTACCGGGACAGAACTGGCGAAGTTGTTCAACGAGCAGATGGCCGCCCTGGCCGAGGGCGGCGTCGACTGTTTCCTGCTGGAGACTTTTGCCAGCGTGGCCGATCTGCAAGTCGCCCTTGCCGTCGCCCGCCGGATCGGCCTGCCGGCGATTGCCCAGCTGGCCTTCAGCGAAGGAGGCTTCAGCGGTGACGGCTTGAGCGTTGAAGACGCAGCAGAACGCCTTGCCCAGGAAGCGCCTGCGGCCATCGGCGCCAATTGCGGCGCCGGACCGCGCGAGCTGCTGCAAGTTCTGAAACGCCTCGCAGCAGCAACCAGCCTGCCGATCACGGCGTTTCCCAACTCGGGCTTCCCGGAATACGTCAACGGCCGTCATCTCTACCTGGCTACACCTGATTATTTTGCCGCCCTTGGCCAGGACATGGTTGCTGCCGGCGTCAATCTGGTCGGCGGCTGCTGCGGAACCGGTCCCGAGCACATCCGGGCGCTGGCAGACCAGCTTGCCGGGCAGCAACCCGGGACACGCCCGGCCCGGACAACGCAACCTGTCGGCATCGTACCGCCACCACCTCCGGTCAAACGGCCACACAACTTCCTTGCAAACTGGGGACATCAGCCGATCATAACTGTGGAGCTCGACCCTCCCAAAGGCCTTGATATCAGCACAACCCTGGAGCGTGCCCGTATCCTGACCACCGCCGGTGTCGATGCCATCAATCTGGCCGAAAATCCCCTGGCCCGCATTCGCATGGGCAACCTGGCCCTGGCCAGCCGCATCCAGGAGGAGACCGCAACGGAAGTGATCGTTCATGTCACTGGCCGCGACCGCAACCTGATCGGCTTGCATTCGGAACTGATGGGCGCGCACCTGCTGGGCATTCGCAGTATTCTCGCCGTAACCGGAGACCCGGTGGCGGTTAGCAGCGAGACCGGATCCAGCAGTGTTTTCGATGTTAATTCTATCGGTCTGCTCAAGCTGCTTGACGCCCTTAACCAGGGGCGGACAACTTATGGTGCCGACCTCAGCGGCCGAACATCTTTTCTGCTCGGCGCTGCCTTCAATCCCAACGTTGCCGCCCTGAGTGGCCAGCTGCGCAAGCTGGACAAGAAAATTTCTGCCGGAGCGAAATTTATCCAGACTCAACCCGTCTACGATGTCGCGACCATGGCGAGACTGATGCAGGAGACTGCGGCGTTGCAGCTTCCGGTGCTGATGGGGATCATGCCGCTGGTCAGCGAACGCAACGCCGAATTCCTGCATAACGAAGTACCCGGCATTTATCTGCCGGAGAGCGTGCGCAACAGGATGCGCGGCAAGAGGGGTGCTGAAGGCATCGAGGAAGGTATGGCGATGGCGAGGGAGCTGATTGAGGCCGCGAAGACAGCCGGACTTGGCGGTTACTACCTGATCCCGCCATTCGGTAAAGTGGAGTTGGCGGTTGCGCTGATTACGTTGATTCGGCGGGGCGGATGACCAGTCCGAGCAAGGCATCCAGTTCGCCCCGCTCATCCAGATCGAACAGTTCTCTGCAGCCGCCGATCAGGGTATCGTTGATGAAGATCCCCGGCACTGTCTGGCTTTGACTACGCAGCTGCATTTCTGCTGCCTTGAGCTGATCATCGGTGATATCATACTCGATGAAATTCATCCCTTTGATGCGCAGCAGCTCTTTGGCCCGCTGACAATAGGCGCAATAAAGCTTGGTGTAGACCTCAATTTTCATGCTCATATCTCTGCCTGTGGGATTTTAATCTCTTCTAAAGATTAAGATTACCTGAAACGGGGCAGGATGCAAGCCGCGAAAAGGAAAATCCCTTGAATTCGAACTTTTGCAGGGTGTTGTGCAGTTTCATGCTGGTGTTGCTCCTGGCTGCATGCAGCAGTCATATCCAGCCGACAGCCGAACTCGGCGAGATGAGTCGCAACGACTTCATGACCGCCATGCGCTGGAAAAATTTCAAGGCTGCCGCCAGTCACCTGCAGACGGAGCATCGGCAGGCCTTCATGAAGACCTTCACGTCGTTGAAGGACATCGACATCACAGACGTCAGACTCGCAGACCTGCAGATCTACGAGGAGGGACTGCGTTTCGAGACGACGGTCGAAATGGAGTATTACCTGCTGCCCTCGGTGACGGTAAAGACCTTCAGCTTTGATCAGACCTGGTTGTTTTATGCTGGAGACGACCCGGCGCATCAAGGCTTCTATATTGCCACCCCTTTTCCTGACTTCCCCTGAATCATACGCTGCGGGTAAATAACGCGAAAACAACGCTTGCCGGCCCGCTCTGCTGAAAGTTGCAAATCGCTTTCCAGCCCCTGTGAAAACCCCGGTGACAGCTGCCATCCGAACTCAAATTTCCCTTGATTTCCGCGCTCCCCCTGTGGTATTTAGCTGCATACTGTATACAAAGCAAAGAGTATGAAACCAAGGCACATACCACAATAAAAAGGCGCAGGAACGCTTTTTTACTGTGCCTCTGTGTGTCGAAAAACTGACCGAAACGGGAGGTTCAACTTGGCTGAAATGGTTTTTTCCAGCTGGGGCGGCAAAGTGGTCGATAATCGCCAAGGTGGCGAGCCGGCAGCGGCGGCGTTCAAGCTGCCGGGCAACTATCTTGAAGAAGGCAACGTAGGCGCCTTCATGGGCTGGGACGGCGTAATCGTCCTGGACAAAGATATCGACATCGTCAGCATGGCCGCCGAATATATGAAGCGGGTCCAGGAGAAGTACTGCTGCGCCAAATGCACCCCCGGCAAACGTGGCACGCGGGTCATGATGGACACCCTGGCGCGCATCGTTGCCGGACATGGCGACGAAAGCGATCTGGACACCTTGACCGGTTTGGGCGATCTGCTTGAAAACTGCAAGTGCACGCTGTGCATGACCGCGGCCAGGCCGGTTCTCGACACCGTTAAATATTTCCGCGAAGACTACCTGGCCTACCTGCGCGGCGAGCGCAAAAATAAGCAGGCCAAAGCCTATCACGACAAACTGACCGCACCCTGCATGGACCGCTGTCCGGCACACATTGACATCCCGGCCTATATTGAGGAAATCAAGGATTACCGCCACGACGAGTCGCTCAGCACCATTCGTCGCAACATGCCGATCCCTGCCGTCTGCGGACGGGTTTGCCCGCATCCGTGTGAATCTGCCTGCCGCCGCGCCCTGATTGACGAGCCGATCAGCATCATGGTGCTCAAGCGTGTGGCTGCCGATCACGAACTGCTGCATGTGCAGGAACCGCCGATGCAGCCGAAGGAAGCGACCGGCAAGAAGGTCATCGTTGTCGGTGCCGGCCCCGCCGGCCTGACCTGTGCCTACTACCTGGCACTGGAAGGGCACAAGGTCAAGATCATCGACATGCTTACCGAGCCGGGTGGCACGGTTGCCGTCGGCATCCCCGATTACCGCATGCCGCGGCCGCTGCTGCAGCGTGAAGCGGATATCATCACCGCCCTCGGCGTCGAAATCGAATACGGCGTCAAACTCGGACGGGATGTCTCGCTGCGTGAGCTCAAAGATCAGTATGACTCGGCCTTCCTCGGCACCGGCGCCTTCAAGTCGAAGCCGATGGGTGTCGAAGGCGAGGACGAAGGGTATGAAGGTTTCTCTGAAGGCGGCATCAACTACCTGCGCGCCGTCGCCCTGAATCAGGGAATGGTAACGCCCAAACGCGTTATCGTCGTTGGCGGCGGCAACACAGCCATCGACTGCGTGCGTGTCGCCCTGCGCGAAGGGGCCGAAGACTCGATTCTGGTCTATCGTCGGACCCGCAAAGAGATGCCAGCGGAATCCTACGAGGTCGACGACGCTGAAGAGGAGAATGTCCAGTTCGAGTTCCTGCGCAATCCGACCCGCCTGATTGTCGAAAACAACAAGGTGGTAGGCGTCGAGGTGATCAAAATGGAGCTCGGCGAGCCCGATGATTCGGGGCGCCGCCGGCCACAGGAAGTCCCCGGCAGCGAATATATCATCCCCTGTGACATGGTCATCCCGGCCATCGGCCAGGATCCCGACCTCTCTTACCTGGAGGACGGCGACTACGGCATCAATCAGACCCGCTGGAACAGTATTGTCACCAAGGGCGGAACCATGATGACCGACAACGAAGGTGTGTTTGCCGGCGGCGACTGCGAATACGGAGCCATGACCGTAGTCCTTGCGGTCGGTCACGGCCGCCGCGCCGCCCGTGCCATGCACCGCTATCTCATGGAAGGCAAAGCCTATCTTGACGAAGAGGATGCCATGGAGGATATCGTCAACAACCTCGGTGTGTTCGATAAAACCGAGAACGTTGGCATTGTCGGCGGCCTCCACCGTGAACATCAGCCCAAGGTGAATGGGGCTGAGCGCGCACATAACTACGATGAAATCGAGCTGGCCATGCCGGAAAGTCAGGCGGTCAGAGAAGCCGAGCGTTGCCTGCGCTGCTACCGCGTTGCCATGCTGGCTGTCAACTAAAACCCACGATTCTAACTGGTGCCTGTCCGGAAACTCCGGACGAAAACTAACTGATTAAAGGGTAGATTCGATGATCAACCTCAAGATCGACGGCAAAGATGTCCAGATTGCATCAGGGGCAACCATTCTTGATGCGGCAGAAAAAGTGGCCATCAAGATTCCGACCCTCTGTTACCTGAAAAAGGTCTCCCCGACCGGCGCCTGCCGCATCTGCGCAGTCGAAGTCGAGGGTGCGGACAAGACCATGACCGCCTGCAACACCCGCGCGGTCAACGGCATGGTCGTCACCACCCAGTCGGAAAAACTGACCTTGATCCGACGTCAGATCATCGAGCTGCTGCTGGTCAATCACCCCCTTGATTGCCCGGTCTGCGACGCCGGTGGCGAATGCGACCTGCAGGACGTCTGCTACTCCCAGGATGTCGTTCGCCAGTCGTTCGAGGCTGATGATGTCAATGCCGCCACCATCGATAACTGGCCGCTGATCCAGCAGGTTCCCAATCGCTGCATCATGTGTGAAAAGTGCGTAAAGACCTGCCATGAGACGATCGGTTCAAGCGCGCTGTTCGTCAATGAAAAGGGCGACCGGGCGTTTATTGACAAAGACCTCGATAAATGCGAGTTCTGCGGTAACTGTGTACAAGTCTGTCCGACCGGAACCATGATTTCCAAACCATTCAAGTTCAAGGCCCGCCCCTGGGAACTGCGCAAAACACCTTCGGTCTGCACCCTCTGTGCCGCCCAGTGCCAGCTTGATATAAACAGCAAGCACGGCAAGGTTCTGCGGAT